>DATAAM010000067.1:0-11309 GCA_036260075.1 Acidimicrobiales bacterium | reverse complement strand
AATCGGCGCTATAGCGCCGATTTCCCCACCAGAACGGCGGACAGGTGGCAGGAATCGTCAGAACATTGACATTGCTGCCAGCCGGGAGAGGGTCCACGATTGGCCCATGCGCACGTGCGCCTTCGTGATCCACGACGGGTTCCAGCTGCTCGACCTGGCCGGTCCGCTCGAGGTGTTCCGCACGGCCACGTTGCTGGGCGCTTCCCCGGGGTACCGCACGGTGGTCGCCACGGCCACGGGCATGCCCGCCACGACCGAGAGCGGCGTGCGGGTGGCAGCCGACACGTCCCTCACGCGACTGCGGCGCAACCGCACCCCGATCGACACCCTCGTCGTCGTCGGGGGCATCGGGACCCGTGCCCTGGCTCGCGACCGGGGTGCGGTCCGCGACGTGGCCGCGCTGGCCCGCTCCGCTCGACGCACCACCTCGGTGTGCACCGGAGCCTTCGTGCTGGCCGCGGCCGGGCTGCTCGACGGCCGCCGGGCCACGACCCACTGGGCCTCGTGCGCCGAGCTGGCCGCCGCCCACCCCGCCGTCGACGTGCAACCCGATCCCATCTTCGTCCGCGACGGCGACGTGTGGACCTCGGCGGGCGTCACCGCCGGCGTCGACCTGGCCTTGGCCTTGGTGGACGACGACCACGGCGTCGACCTCGCCCACCAGGTGGCGGGCTGGCTCGTCGTGTTCACCCGACGGCCCGGGGGGCAGGCGCAGTTCAGCGCCCAGCTGCTCGCCCACCCTGCTCGCACGCCCGCCATCGCCGCGCTCCAGCAGTGGCTCCCCGACCACCTCGACGAGGACTTGAGCGTCGAAGCGCTCGCCCGGCGGGCGGCCATGAGCCCTCGCACGTTCGCCCGGGCGTTCCGGAACGAGACGGGCACCACGCCCGCCGCGTACGTCGAGGCGTTGCGAGTGGAGGCCGCCCGTCGCCTGCTCGAGGCCGGCGACCTGACGGTGGCGGCGGTGGCTGCTGCCGTCGGCCTGCGCCACGCCGAGACCCTCTACCGCGCCTTCCGCCGGCGGGTCGGGACCACGCCCGACGACTACCGCAGGCACTTCACCCACCGAGCCTCCTGAAAGGACCTTCGATGCAGATCGCCCTCGCGCTGTATCCCGGCTTCACCGCCCTCGACGCCATGGGCCCCTACCAGGTGCTCGTGCACCTGCCCGGCACAGAGCTCGTGCTGTGTGCCGAGCGGCCCGGCCTGTTGGAGGACGAGAACGGCCTGCTCCACCTGCGCGTGGACCGCACGTTCGACGACGTTCCCTCGCCCGACGTGCTGGTGGTGCCGGGCGGGACGATCACCCGCCGCATGGCGCGCGAGGGCGGCCGCATCGTGGATTGGATCGGCGAGGCGCACCGGCACACCTCCTACACGGCCTCGGTGTGCACCGGCGCGCTGCTGCTGGGCGCCGCAGGCCTCCTCGACGGGTTGGAGGCGACCACCCACTGGGGTGCCTACGACGAGCTGGCGAGCTACGGCGCCCGGCCCACCGAACAGCGGGTGGTGCGCCAAGGCAAGATCCTCACCGCCGCGGGCGTGTCGGCCGGCATCGACCTCGCCCTCACCCTGGCCGCCGAGCTCCAAGGGCCCGAGATCGCCCAGGCCATCCAGCTCGGCATCGAGTACGACCCTCAGCCGCCGTTCGACGCGGGCGCCCCGTCCAAGGCGCCCCCGCCGATCGTCGAGCTCGTCAGCGCGGCAATGGCTGCCAACCGCTGACGCTGACAGCCCGGGTCAGCGTCCGTTCCACGCCACGGCGTCGGCGCGCCCGTCGCCGGTCACGTCGGCCACGAAGTTGCCGAGGCTCCCGACGAACACCGAGACGGGCACGGCCCACTGCGCGGGCGACGAGAACGTCGACGTCGCCGTGGCCTGGCGCACCCACAGGGTGTCGTCGTTCCAGGCGACCGCGTCGGCCCGCCCGTCGCCGGTCACGTCGGCCACGAAGTTGCCGCGGCTGCCGTAGAAGGCGCCGACGGGGTCGGACCACTGGGTAGGAGCAGCAAACGAACCGCCCGTCGACTGCCGGACCCACAGGGTGTCGTCGTTCCACGCCACGGCGTCGGCGCGCCCGTCGCCGGTCACGTCGGCCACGAAGTTGCCGCGATTGCCGTGGAAGGCCCCGACGGGGTCGGACCACTGGGCGGGGGCGCCGAAGCCGCCTCCGAGGAGGGCGGCCTGCACCCAGAGGGTGTCGTCGTTCCACGCCACCGCGTCGGCCCGCCCGTCGCCGGTCACGTCGGCCACGAAGTTGCCGCGGCTGCCGTGGAAGCGGACGTTCGACCACGCCGATTCGGCTCCGAACGACGAACCGGACGACGGCCTGACCCGGATGCCGGGCGCGCCGAGCAGGAACTGGTTGTCGGCCGTGTTCCAGTGGCCCGCCAGCCACGAGCCGCCCGGCGGATCGGTGTGGAAGTAGTCGTCGTGATTGCAATCGAATCGATGGTCGTGCGCGCTGTTCGCGCAGACGGTTGTGACACCGGGGGCGCCTTCGTCGTCGTAACACATGCGGTCCCATTCGTCGGTGCAGTGGCCGGCACCGCTGGTGTGCGGCGCACCCAGTTGCACGCCACCGAGGTTGTGCATGAGCTCGTGTGCTGCTGTGTTGCCGTTCCAGCAGTTCGACGCGGTGATGCCGAAGCGGTTGCCGTTGTTGGCGCTGTTCTCCGGCCCCGGACGTTCGTCGCTCGGCATGTGCCCCTGGCCGCAGAAGCCCGGCTGTGCGTCGAGGAACACCATGTAAAGCCGGTCGGTTCGGTTGTGGCCGAGGGCCCGCAGGGCCGTGACTGTGTTCGTGAACGAGTCGTCGCCGGCGGGCGACATCACCGCGTTGGCGACAGTGATCGGGCCGCAGTTCGCCCCGTGCACGAACCGGATCCGTCGTTCGCCCCCCGCCTCCCGTGCACTTTCGAGCACGATCGCATCGGCCACGCGAGCGTGGATCGAGACGTTCGCGGCTTCCGCCGGGTATCGGTCGGGCCTGTCGTCCGACCGGGCGTAGACCACCTGGACCCGCCGGCCGTCCACCCCGTCGCCGGAGCACACCGGGGTGATCGGCGCGTCGGTCGGTGTCGCGGGGTTGTGGTGGAAGGCGGTGTGAGGATCGGGCCCGTGTGAGCAGCCTTCCGCCAGCTCGAGCAACGGCGGCGGGCACAGGAGGCCCATGGCGTCGTCGACGGACGGCACGAGCGTCGCATCTGCGCCTGTCCCCGTCGATGCGAGCACCGATGCCAGGAGGCAGGCGGCGGCTGCCCCGAATCGAAGCCGCCGGGACCGGGCCATCGTGCGGTCGCTGGAGTTGTTCCGTGTGTGCATATCGCCTCCCACTCGCTCAGAGGGTCGGCATCGCGCACGCGGAGGGTCTCGCGTGGCCGGTCGGTCCCGCCCCCAGGGACAGTATGGAGTCAGGCGCCGGTCTTCGCGGCCTGGCGGGCTTCCAGCTCCTCGACGGTCATCAGCACGGCGCGTGCCTTCGAGCCCTCGGAGGGGCCGACCACGCCCCGCTGCTCCAGCAGGTCCATGAGGCGACCGGCGCGCGCGAAGCCGACGCGCAGCTTGCGCTGGAGCATCGACGTGGAGCCGAGCTGCGAGCGGACGACCAGCTCCATGGCGACGTCGAGCATGTCGTCGTCGTCCTCCCCGCCGGCGCCGCCGCCCCCGAAGGCGGCCAGGGCGTCGTCGCTGCCCTCCACGCCCTCGACGTACTGCGGCTGGGCTTGGCGCCGCCAGTGGGCCACGACCTTGCGCACCTCCTCCTCGCTCACCCACGGCCCCTGGATGCGGCGGGGCACGTTGGAGGAGGCGGTCAGGAGGAGCATGTCGCCCTTGCCCACGAGGCGCTCCGCGCCGGGCTGGTCGAGGATCACGCGGCTGTCGGCCAGCGACGACACCGCGAACGCCATGCGCGACGGGATGTTGGCCTTGATCACGCCGGTGATCACGTCGACCGAGGGGCGCTGGGTAGCGATCACGAGGTGGATGCCGAAGGCCCGCCCCATCTGGGCGATGCGGCAGATCGACTCCTCCACGTCGCGTGCCGCGACCATCATCAGGTCGTTGAGCTCGTCGACCACCACGAGGATGTAGGGCAGCCGCTCGGTCCCGGGCTCAAGCTCGCCGCGGTCGAAGGCGGCGTTGTAGCCGGTGATGTCGCGCACGCCCACCTCGGCCAGGAGGTCGGTGCGCCGTTCCATCTCGGTGACCGCCCACGCCAGCGCGTTGGCCGCCTTCTTGGGGTTGATGACGACCTGCGTGAGCAAGTGCGGCAACCCGTTGTACTGGTTGAGCTCCACCCGCTTGGGGTCGACGAGGATGAGCCGCACCTGCTCGGGCGTGGCCCGCAGGAGGATCGACGTCAGCAGCGAGTTGATGCACGACGACTTGCCCGCGCCGGTGGCGCCTGCGATGAGCACGTGCGGCATGGCGGCCAGGCTCTCCATCACGGGGCGGCCCGCGATGTCCTTTCCGAGTGCCACTTCGAGCGGGTGCGTGGCCCTGCGGGCCTCGTCGCTCGCCAGCACGTCGCCCAGCGAGACGAGCTGCCGGGTCACGTTGGGGACCTCGACGCCGATGGCGCTGCGGCCGGGGATGGGCGCCAGCAGCCGCACGTCGGGAGCGGCCATGGCGTACGCGATGTCCTTGTGGAGGCTGGTGACGCGAGCCACCTTCACGCCGGGTCCCAGCTCCAGCTCGAAGCGCGTGACGGTGGGTCCGGGCGTCATGCCGACGAGGCGCGTCTCCACGCCGTGGGCGGCCAGCGACTCCTCCAGCACGCGGCCGCGCTGCTCCAGTGTGCGGCGGTCGATCTCCTGGGCCTTGCTGCGCTTCAACAGCGCCAGCGCGGGCAGCTGCCACTGGCCCGGCTCGGCCACGGGGCCGAGGTCGATGGCGAGCTGTTCGCCCGGCGGCACCGGCTGCTCGGGCACGTGCACCTCGATCGGGATCGCCGCCGGCTGGTCGGCGGGCAGCGCCTCGGCGGTCGGCTTGGCCTTGCGGGCCTTGGGCGCGGGCGCCGTCTCCTCGGGCTGCTCCCGCAACGAGGTGAGCCACCGCAACCCGGCCCGGCCCGCGTCGGCCACGCCCAGGGCAGCGGCCCGCACCGATGTGCGGGTGAGCACGAGGACGGCGAGCGCGAGGAGCGTGACCAGCACGACGACGGCGCCTCCGGTGGCGAGCAGTGCGGCCAGCGGTCCGCCCACGGCCTGGCCCGCCCAACCGCCCGCGTGGCGGACGTCGGCGTCCTCGGCCCGCATCACGTGCAGCAAGCCGGTGACTGCCGCGGTCAGGAGCACGAAGCCGATGACAGCCCGGCCCGGCTCGGCGCCCCGACCCCGCCCGCGCACGAGCACGGCGCCGATGCCGGCCAAGGCCACCGGCACCAGCAGGCGGCCCCAGCCGAAGCCGAGGGCGGCGGCGTCGCGCAGCCGCTGTCCCACCGGTCCGGTGAGGTCGGCGTAGACGCCGAGGGCGGCCAGCACGCCGAAGACGATGAGGATCAGGCCCCACACGTCGTCGGCCTGGCGGCCCAGGTAGGTGGCCAGCGTCTGGCGGAGGCCGGGCCGATTCCGGGCGTGCCGCTTGCGGGACGTCGTCTTCTTGCGGCCGGGGGCGCGACGCTTGGGCTTCGTCACAATAGCCACAACGGTAACACCAGCCTCAGCCCCGGGGGGTTCTGGCACCCTCGCGGTGCGTTCCGGCGCGCCGCTTGCATCCCAAAAGGGGGGGGTCAGACCTCCATGACGACGGGGACGATCATGGGGCGGCGGCGGGTGCGCTCGTTGACGAACTGGCCCAGGGCCCGGCGGGCGTGGCGCTTGAGCGTCTCGAAGTCGGTGGCTCCTTCGTCGGCGGCCTCCTGGAGGCTCTTCAGCACGGCTTGGCGGGCCTCGTCGAGCAGCCCTTCGGCCTCGGCCTCGTACACCCACCCGCGGGTGATGATCTGCGGCCCGGTCAGCACCTCCCCGGTGCGGGCGTCCACGGTGACCACCACCACGACCACGCCCTCCTCCGACAGCACCCGGCGGTCGCGCAGCACCCCGTGGCCCACGTCGCCCACGATGCCGTCGACGTAGAGGTAGCCCGCGGGCACCTCGCCCGCGAAGTCGATGCCGTCGTCGCGCAGCTCGACCACGTCGCCGTCCTCCGCCAGCAGCACGTTGGCCTCGGGCACGCCCATGCGCATCGCGAGCCGGGCGTGGTGCATGAGGTGCCGGTACTCGCCGTGCACCGGCACGAAGTACTCCGGCGACGCCACCGAAAGCAGCGTCATCAGCTCGCCCTGCATGGCGTGGCCGGTGACGTGCACGTTGGAGACGACCTCCGCTCCCCGCCGGTACAGCCCGTCGATCACCTTGCTGACGGCGGCCTCGTTGCCCGGGATGGCGTGCGACGACATGATCACCAAGTCGCCGGCGCCCACTGTCAGCCACTTGTTCTCGCCCGCCGCCATCAGCGCCAGCGCCGACATGGGCTCGCCCTGCGACCCCGTGGAGATCACGCACGTGCGTTCGGGCGCCAGCTCACCGACCTTCTCGATGTCGACCAGCGCGTGGTCGGGGATGCGCAGCAGCCCCATGTCGCGCGCCAGCGCCACGTTCTTCGCCATCGACCGACCCAGCGTGGCGACCGTGCGCCCCTGGGCCAACGCCACCTCCACGATCTGCTGGACCCGGTGGATGTGGCTGGCGAAGCACGTGACGATCACCCGCTTGTCGGCGTGCTGGGCGAACAGGTCGCGCAACAGCTCGCCCACCGACGACTCGCTCGGCGTGTGCCCCGGCTCCAAGGCGTTGGTGGAGTCGGACAGCAGCAGCCGGACGCCCTCCTCCTTGGCGATGGCTCCGATGCGGGCCAGGTCGGTCAGGCGGCCGTCGACCGGCGTGAGGTCGATCTTGAAGTCGCCCGAGTGCAGCACCACGCCCTGCGGCGTGCGGAACACCGTGGCGAAGCCGTTGGGCACCGAGTGCGTGACCGGCACGAACTCGACGTCGAACGGGCCGATGCGGCGCCGCTCGCCGTCGCGCACCTCGACGAGCGACGTGCGGTCGAGGACCCCGGCCTCCTCGAGGCGGTTGCGGGCCAGCCCCAGCGACAGCGCCGACCCGTAGATGGGGAACGACAGCTCGCGCAGCAGGAACGACAGCCCGCCTGCGTGGTCTTCGTGGCCGTGGGTGACGATGCAGCCTTCGATGCGATCGCGCTGTTCGAGCAGCCAGGTGAAGTCGGGCAGCACGAGGTCGATCCCCGGCATCTCCAGGTCGGGGAACATGAGCCCGCAGTCGAGCAGCATGATGCGCCCGCCGACGTCGACCGCGGCGCAGTTGCGCCCGATCTCGCCGAGGCCGCCGAGGAACGTGATGCGGACGGGATCAGCCAAGGTTGACGGGCTTCGGCGCGTCGTCCCCCAGGTCGGCGAGGATCTCCCGCGCCCGGTCCTCCAGCCCCGCCGGGGCCGGGCCCATCGGCATCCGGCACTGGCCCACCCGCAACCCCAGTGTGCGCAGCATGGCCTTGGACGGGATGGGGTTGGGCGCGTCGTCGCCCGTCTCGTAGCGGAACGACGGCAGCAGTCGGGCGTTGATCCGCCGGGCCGTGTCGACGTCGCCCTTGAAGTAGGCGGCGAGCATCTCCCCTTGCAGGGCGGCGGTCCAGTGGCTGGCGACGCTGATGGTTCCGACGGCGCCGACCGACAGCAGCGGCAGGGTGATGCCGTCCTCGCCGCTGTAGACCTCGAAGTCGTCGGGTGCCTCGCGCCGCAGCCAGGCGGTGGCGTTGAGGTCGCTTGCAGCGTCCTTCACCGCCACGATGTTGGGCACCTCGCGCGCCAGCCGGACCAACGTGTCGTGGGCGATCTTCCGACCGGTGCGGACAGGGATGTCGTACAGCAGGACCGGCAGCGACGTGGCCCCTGCGACCGCCCGGAAGTGGGCGTCGATGCCCGCCTGCGACGGGCGGCTGTAGTAGGGGGTGACGGACAGGATCGCGGCCACCCCGCACTGCTCTGCCGTCCGCACCAGCTCGAGCGAGTGGGCGGTGTCGTTGGTGCTCGCCCCGGCGATCACGGGCACGGTGACGGCTTCGGCCACCGCCCGCCACACCTCGGCCTTCTCGGCGTCGGAGAGCGTGGTGGCCTCGCCCGTGGTGCCGGTGACGACCAACCCGTCGTTGCCGTTGTCGACCAGCCACCGGGCCAGGGCCACGGCGGCGTCGACGTCGAGGCGCCCCTCCTCGTCGAACGGCGTGACCATGGCCGTGAGCACGGCCCCGAACCGGGCGGTCATGACGGCTCCTCCTTGGATCGCTCGATGCCGAGCGTAGTGAGCAGGTCCTCGTGCAGCTCGAACCAGATGCTGTGGTAGGAGTCGATGCCCGGCTGCACCAACCAGTCGTAGTCGCCCGCCTGCACCCGCGCCACCGCGTTGGCCAGTCGGCTGCGGTATGTGCCGAAGCGATCGACGGCGTCGGCCAGGTCGATCAGCACCGGCTCCGCCTTGCCGTACAGCGTGAACACCCGGTCGAGCACCTCGCGGTCGTAGGCCGGATCGGCGTGGTCGTTGAGCACCCGCGTGCCGTCGACGTCGCGGACCTGCCAGTCGGTGCAGGCCGCCAGCACCTCCCGGTTGATGGGGAGGAAGCGCCGGTAGCAGTCGTCGACGCGGGCTCGGCTCTCCTCGGGCAGATCGGCCGCCACCAGCTCGGCCGCCCGGGCCCGGCCCGCGAGCGTGAGGCCCCAGCCGGAGACGCGGCCCTCCCGGTGCTGGGCCAAGCCCTCCTGGCGCAGCCGCTCGAGCGTGCAGGAGATCTCGACGGCAGGCAGCGCCGTGGAGGCGACGAGCGCGTCGAGCTCGGCCAGTCCCTTCACGCGCAGGCTCTGCATCACGGCGAGCATCGCGGTGAGGGTACCGGGGTTACGACGAGGACACGGCCCCCTCGGCGAGCTGGAACATCTCGTACTCCTCGCCGGTGTCGGCCCAGTCCTCGAACTGGATGACCCCCAGCTCGCCGAACTTCTGGCGCAGCCAGCCGTCGGCGGCGTCGAGCAGCCCGAGCTTCTTGCAGTTGGGGACGATCTTCGAGAACAGCATCTGCTGGAAGACCGGCCGCTCCGGCGACTGCTGCACGATCTCGATCGCTTCCTTCACCGGCAGGCCGAGGCGGTCCCACACCTCCTGCTGGAGGAAGCGGTCGCGCATGCGGACGGCGGCCTCGAAGGCGAACTCCTGGCGCTCGCGCAGCTCGGCGGCCGTGAGCTCTGTGTAGTAGTCCTGCAACGAGAGGACGCCGAAGGCCACGTGGCGGGCCTCGTCGGCCATCACGTAGCGCAGGAGCTGCTTGAGAAGCGGCTCGGTGGTGAGCTGGTGGATGAAGCCGAAGGCGGCGAGGGCCAGGCCCTCCACCATGATCTGCATGCCGAGGTAGGTCATGTCCCAGCGGCTGTCGGCGATGATGTCGTCGAGCAGCAGCTTGAGGTGGGCGTTGATCGGATAGTGGCCCGACAGCTTGGTGTCGAGGTACTTGGCGAACACCTCGACGTGGCGGGCCTCGTCCATCACCTGCGTCGACGCGTAGTACTTGGCGTCGATCCACGGCACCGTCTCCACGATCTTCGCGGTGCAGATGAGCGCACCCTGCTCGCCGTGCATGAACTGCGACAGCGTCCAGTTCTGGCTCTCGCAGCCGAGCTTGATCCACTCCTTCTCGGTCCACTTCTCGAAGCACGTGCCGGTGAGGTCCATGCCGTAGGCGATGCCGCCCATCTGCATGGCGTTGGCCAGCACCACCGCCTCCTGGTCGACCTCGGTGTCCCACGGAAGGTCCTTCTCGCCGTCCCACATCGAGTGCTTGGCCTTCTCGTAGAGGCGGTTGAGCTTGGGCCGGGCGCCCTTCTCGTAGTCCCACGTGAAGATGGCGTCCGCGTTGTCCTGCACGACGTGGATCGCCTCGTCGACATCGGTGTTGGTGACCGACAGGATCGCCTCGAGGTCGTCGATCTCCGTTCGACCGATGAGCTCCTCGTGGGTCTTTGCCATCGCGGTTTCCCCCTACTGCGTGATCGGGACGAGCCCGGGGAGGACGAACGACCTCACCAGGCGACGGACGGACGCCTCGTCGGCGATGTCGACGTGCGACTCGCCGGGCGTGCAGGCATACGACAGGACGAGACGGGCGGCCCACTCGGCGGCACGGGCGGCGTCGGCGGCGGGCAGGTGGCGCTCGAGGTACGGGGCGGCCACGCGGGCGGCGGCGTCGAGCACCTCGTCGAGCTTGGCGAACGCCAGGCGGGGCAGGACGGTCTCGGGCTCGTGGGCCATGAGGAAGGCGAGCGCAGGGTGGCCGAGGATGCGCCGGCCGGCCTCGCTCATTCCGGCCACGAGCGTGTCCTCCAGGCTGTCGGCCTCGGCCATGCGGGCCGCCACCCCCGCGAAGAAGCGGGCGACCTCGGCTCGCGCCACGGCCTCCATGAGCCCGTCCTTGCCGCCCGGGAAGAGGCGGTACACCGTGGCCCGACTGATGCCCGCCTCCCGGGCCACGTCGTCGAGCGTGGTCTTGGCCGCCCCCCAGCGGGCGATGCAGCGCAGCGCCGCCTGGCGCACCCGCTCCTCGGTCACGGCCCGCCCCGTCGGCGTGACGGCGACGGGGACCGCAGGCAGGGTGGCCGTGCTCACCTGTGAGACATTACGCCTGCTTCTGTCTCATCGTCAACGGTGTCTCATCGTCCCGGCGTCACAGCGAGAGCCCGGCGAGCAGCTCGGTGCGCACCAGCTCCCGAACCTGGGCCCGGTCGGTGAGGTCCCAGCGGCCTTGGGCGCCGATGAACGACAGCAGCATGCGGGAGACGTAGTCGGCGGCCTCCGGGGGCGCCTCGGGCGGGATGTACGGGGCGAGGAAGGACACGATGAACCCCCGGATGCGCTCGCTGTCGACGTTGAGGTGGGGCAGCAGCAGCTCGGGCTCGGTCTGGAGGACCTTCTGGAGCACCTCGTGCTCCTCCACCGCCCGGTGGGCGAACACCAACGCCTCCTCCAGCAGCTCGGCGAAGGTGCCGGTGTGCGCCACCGCCTCCGCCAGCCGGGTGAAGAAGCGGGCCACCTCCCAGGAGATCGTCTCCCGCACCAGCTGCTCCTTGCCACCGGGGAAGTGGCGGTAGACGGTGGCGCGCGACAGGCGGGCTTCGCGAGCGACATCCTCGACGGCCGTCTTGGCCAGCCCGTAGCGGGCGACGCAGGCGTACGTCGCCTCGAGGATGCGCTCACGCGCTCCGTTTGCCATCGCCGCGGTTGTAGCAGGCGCTCACCTCCACG
>DATAAM010000066.1:0-71920 GCA_036260075.1 Acidimicrobiales bacterium | reverse complement strand
TCAGCGCGCTGTAGCGCGCTGATCCCCCACCAGAACGCAAAGCCGGCGGGATTTCCACTACGGCGGTAGGGGAAATACACTGGGGCCGTGGCCACACCGGTGTTCGAGATCGACGGCCTCCACGTGGAGGTCGAGGGCACGGAGATCCTGAAGGGTGTCGACCTCGTCGTCCAACCCGGCGAGATCCACGCGCTCATGGGCCCCAACGGGTCGGGCAAGTCGACGCTCGCCAACACGCTGCTCGGCAACCCCGACTACCAGGTCGCCAGCGGCCGCATCCTGTTCAAGGGCGAGGACGTCACCGACTGGCCCCCCGACGTGCGTGGCAAGGCCGGCCTGTTCCTCGCGTTCCAGTACCCCGAGGAGATCCCCGGCGTCCCCGTGGTGCAGTTCCTGCGCCAAGCCCTGGGCGCCCGAAAGGGCATCGACGACCTGTCCGTCCTGGAGACCCGCCTGGCGATCATGGAGTGGATGAAGAAGCTCGACATGGACCCGAGCTTCGGCGACCGCTACCTCAACGAAGGCTTCTCCGGCGGCGAGAAGAAGCGCAACGAGATCCTTCAGATGGCCATCCTCGAACCCGACATGGCCGTGCTCGACGAGACCGACTCCGGCCTCGACATCGACGCCCTGCGCATCGTGGCCCGCGGCGTGCAGGAGGTCCGCAACGAGCGGCCGCACATGGGCGTCCTCCTCATCACCCACTACCAGCGGATCCTCGACGAGCTCACCCCCGACCGGGTGCACATCCTCGTCGACGGCCGCATCGTCGACAGCGGCGGCCCCGAGCTCGCTCGGCGCCTGGAGGAAGAGGGGTACGACGCATGGCGGTGATCGACGCGGCGGTCGTCAAGAAGGACTTCCCGATCTTCGACCAGCAGCCCAGCCTGACGTACCTCGACTCGGCCTCGTCGTCGCAGAAGCCCAAGGCCGTCCTCGACGCCATGGAGCGCTACTACGAGACCACGCACGCCAACGTGCACCGCGGCGTGTACGCCATCGCCGAAGAGGCCACGGCGATGTTCGAGGCCTCCCGGGCGAAGGTGGCGCGCTTCGTGCGTGCCCCCGAGGCGCGGGAGATCCTCTTCACCAAGAACGTCACCGAGGCCATGAACCTCGTCGCCTACTCGTGGGGCCGGGCCAACCTGCGCGAGGGCGACGCCGTGCTGCTCACCGAGATCGAGCACCACGCCAACCTCGTGCCCTGGCTCATGCTCAAGGAGGAGCGGGGGATCGAACTGCGCTTCCTGCCGATGGCCGACGACTTCTCCCTCGACCTGTCGCAGCTGGAGCGTCTGGTCGACGGCGTGAAGCTGGTCGGCGTCACGGCCGCGTCCAACGTGCTGGGCACGCTGCCGCCCGTGCGCCGCATCGCCGACGCCGCCCACGCCGCAGGCGCGCTCGTGCTGGTCGATGCCGCCCAGTACGTGCCTCACGTGCCCACCGACGTGCAGGCGCTGGGCGCCGACTTCCTCGGCTTCACCGGCCACAAGATGCTCGGCCCCACCGGCATCGGCGTGCTGTGGGCGCGGGCCGAGCTGCTGGAGTCGATGCCGCCGTTCCTCGGCGGTGGCGAGATGATCCGGGAGGTCCGCCTCGACGGGTTCACCACCAACGAGATCCCGTGGAAGTTCGAGGCAGGCACGCCCCCGATCGCCGAAGCGATCGGGCTCGGCGCCGCTGTTGACTACCTCGAGTCGCTCGGCATGGAGGCCGTGCGGCAGCACGAAGTGGAGCTGACGGCCTACGCCTTGCGCACGCTGGCGGGCCGCTTTGCCGACGACATCGTGGTCCACGGCCCGTCCGAGCCCGCCACCCGGGCGGGTGTGCTGTCGTTCTCGCTGCGCGACCTCCACCCGCACGACGTGTCCCAGGTGCTCGACTCGCACGGGGTGTGCGTGCGGGCGGGCCACCACTGCGCCAAGCCGCTCATGAAGCGCCTGGGCGTGTCGGCCACCGCCCGGGCCTCGTTCTACGTCTACAACGACGAAGCCGACGTCGACGCGCTGGCCGACGCCCTCGACGCCGTCACGGCCTTCTTCGGCTAGGTTCCGCGAAGCGATGCCGGGCCTCGAAGACCTCTACCGCGAGATCATCCTCGACCACTACCGCAACCCGCGGAACCGGGGTGAGCTGCCCACCCCGCCCGCCACGCGGGTGGAGGGGTTCAACCCGCTGTGCGGCGACGAGATCGTGGTCTACCTGTCGGTCGACGGCGACCGGGTGAGCGACCTCAAGATCGGCGGCCAGGGCTGCTCGATCAGCCAGTCGTCGGCGTCGATGATGTCGGCGGCGGTGAAGGGCAAGTCCGTCGACGAGGCCCGGGCGCTGATCCGGTCGTTCAAGGCGATGATGTCGATCCACGAGCAGCGCCTCGACGGCGACGGCAACGTGGTGGGGGAGGACGAGGAGCCCATCGCCGCCGACCCCGAGGTGAAGCTGGGCGACCTCGAGGCGCTGCAGGGGGTGGTGAAGTTCCCGGTGCGCATCAAGTGCGCCACCCTCTCGTGGAACACCCTCGCCCAAGGCCTCGACGAAGCCGCGGGTTCCTGACCCAGCGGCCGGTCAGGCGCGGGCGACGAGCCTGAAAGACGTCTTGACGGGGCGGGCCGCATGGGGGATACAGGTCCCGAGGGCCTCGCAGCAGCGCAGCCACCCGGGGGACGCACGAGGACGACGGATCCGGCCTTCGCTCGGTACACGACCAGCGAAAGGACTGCACATGAGACGTCGCCTTGCTGCCGTGGTCGCGCTGTCGCTCCTCGGGGCGACCGGGATCGCGATCGCACCACCGCCTGCCGCCGCCCAGGGGGCCTGTGCCGGGGCCGGGATCCTGAACGTCACGTCTGGGCTCCGGTACCCGCTGGCGCCCTCCGCCACCACAGCCGGCACCACCGTCAACGTCTTCCTCGCCGGCTCGACGGCCACCTCGTTCGCCTTCAGCTTGGGCACAGGCGCTTGCACGAGCGGGTCGTTGACGGCGAGCGGCGTCGTCAGGGGCTACTGCGGCCACTCTGCGGCCCGGGGGACCACCGGCGACGGCTACGACTTCGCCTGGACCAACGTCGGATCGGTCGCCGTCGTCACCGGTGAGCTGGCCGGGCTCTTCGCCGTCACAGCCGACCCGTTGTCCGGCTCCGACTGCAACAACGGGGCCACCGTGTTTCGGCTGGCCGGTTCGGTGGCCTTACTCCCGTGCTCGAGCCTCGTGGAGCAGGCGTCGACACCCTTACTTGTGCAGCCTCAGCAGCAGTCGCTCGGCTTATCGCTGGTGTTAGGCCACGTGTACATCCCGCACATCCTGGCCTTCTACCACGTGATCGCCTGCATCCCCTAGGGGGCGTGCGCCCCGGGCGGAGCAGCCGCTCTGGTGGGAGGGATCGACCGCGGGCGGTTTCTCCCACCAGAAGGTTGGAGGTGCCCGTAGTCTCGGGCCGTGCTGCCGTCCTCCCTCGCTCCGCTGCGCCACCGCAACTACGCGCTGGTGTGGTCCTCGGGCGTCGTGTCCAACGTGGGCACGTGGATGCAGACGGTCGCGGTGGGGGCGCTGGTCACCGAGCGCACCGGGCAGGCCCGGTGGACGGCGTTGGTGGCGGTGGCGGCGTTCCTCCCCATGGGCCTGCTCGCCCCCATCGGCGGAGCGATGGCCGACCGCCTCGACCGCCGCCGTTGGTTGATCGTGGGCAACGTGGCGGGCGCGGGCCTGGCCACCGTGCTCGCCCTGCTGAGCGCCACCGACCGCGCCTCGCCCGGCCTCGTCACCGCGGTCGTGCTCGGCCACGGGTGCGTCTTCGCCCTGACGATGCCCTTCTACCAGGCGATGGTCCCCGACCTCGTGCCCCGCGAGCACCTGCTCGCCGCCGCCTCCCTCGGCTCGGCCCAGTACAACCTCGGCCGCGTGGTGGGCCCCGCGCTGGCGGGCGTCGTCATCGCCGCCACGTCGTTCACGTGGGCGTTCGCCGTCAACGCCGTCTCCTTCTTCGTCTTCATCGGCGCGCTCCTGCTCGTCCGCCTGCCGCCCCACCGCCCGAGCGACGACGGCGAGGGGCTCTTCGAGCGCATCAGGGCGGGCGCCCGCGCCACCTGGGCCGAGCCCGGTTGCCGCGCGGCGGTCTTCTTCATCTCCGTGGCCGCCTTCCTGCTCGCCCCGTTCATCGCCCTCATCCCGGCGAAGGCGTCGATCCTCGTCGCGGGCGGTGAGAAGGCCACCGCCTCGGCCACCGGCGCGCTCACGACCGCCCAAGGCGTGGGCGCCGTGGTCGGCGCGCTCCTCATCGCTCCGCTCGCGCTGCGCTTCGGTCGTCGGCGCATGCTCGTCGTCTACATGGTGGGCACGGCCATCGCGCTGGTCGCCTACGCCGCCGCGGGTGGGGTGGCGCTCGCGTTGCTCGCCTTGGTGGTGGTCGGCGGGCTGTACATCGGCATCCTGTCGGGGCTCAACACCGTGGTGCAGCTGCGGGCGCCCGTCGAGTTCCGGGCCCGCATCCTCAGCCTCTACTTCGTGGCTCTCGGGTCGATCTACCCGATCGGCGCGCTCGTGCAGGGTGCGGTGGCCGATCGCATCGGGCTCGACGAGACCACGGTGGTGGCGGCGGCCGCGTTCGTGGCGTTCGTGCTCTTCGTCGCGCTCACGCGCCCGTCACTGCTGCGCGCCCTCGACGATCCCGAGGAAGTCGACGACGAGACGCGCCAGCTCGTCGGGGCGCTCGACGGCGAGCAGGTGGGCGGCCCGCTCGACCTCGACGAGGCGGGCGCCCGCGATCGCTGAGGCGTACGCCTCGGCATGGGCACGGGGCACGAGCGTGTCCTGTGCGCCCCGCACGATCAGCGTGGGAGCGTTCACCCGGTGCAGCCGCTTCGCCAGCTTGGGGTTGTGGAGGTACGGGTCCCACGCCAGCCGAGCCGTGGCCGACATCGTCTGGTACAGCGGTCGCACCACGTCGAACGGCACGTCGCTGCTTCGCAGTTCCGACAGCATGCGCATCGTCTGGGCCATGGGGTGCTCCGGGTCGGCGAAGAAGTCGCCCGCCAGCTCGGCGGGGCTGCGACCGAACACGTCCTTGATCGGCGCCCCCTCGATGTGGAGGCCCACGGGATTGACGAGCACCAGCGCCGACACCCGCTCGGGGTGGCGCACGGCCAGCTCCAGTGCCATCCACCCGCCGAGGGAGTTGCCCACCACTGCGGGCGCGTCGAGGCCGAGGCGATCCCACACGTCGAGGAGGTGGAAGGCCACGTCCTCCATGTCGTCGATGCGCTCGATGCCCTCGGACTCGCCGTAGCCGGGGAACATCGGCGCCACCACGTCGACGTGCTGCGCCAGCCTGTCGAGCAGCACGAAGCCCTCGCCCTCGCCCACCGCGGAGTGCAGGTAAACCAGCGGCGGCCCGCTCCCCAGGCGGCGAAGCTCGATCTCCCCGACGGTGGTTGTCACAGCGTGAGCGCCCGGAGCTTGGGCATGACCTCGGCGGCGAACAGCTCGAGGTTGCGGCGGGTGAGGTCGGCGGGGAGCGTGCCCAACTGGAACAGCCCGAGGAGGTTGCCGGTCCCCAGCCGCCGGACGTTCTCGGCCAACCGTTCGGCGACGGTGTCGGGCGACCCGACCACGGCGTAGGACCCTTCGACGACCTCGTCCCAGCTTGTGAGCCGGGAGGCGAACGTCTTCATGCCCTTGAGGATGTTCTCCACGCTGCGCACCGAGGTGTAGCCGGGCGGGCTGATGTCGATGCCAGGGAGCAGGCGACGGACGAAGTACCACCAGTGCTCCTCGTACTGCGCCCGGGCCTCGGCGTCGGTCTCGGCCACGTAGATCGGTGTGAGCCAGCCCGCCTGCAACGGGTCGCAGGCATAGCCCTCGCGCTCGCACGCCTCGCGGAACAGGCGGAACTGACGGTCGAACACGTCGATGTGGAAGTAGGGGATGCCCATGTACGCGTAGCGGCGCTTGGCCACGAACTCCAGCGTCTCCAACGATCCGGCACCCGGGATCCAGACCTCCGGGTGCGGCTGCTGAAGGGGCTTGGGCCAGGTGTTGCCGAACCGCAGCCGGTAGTGCTTGCCGATGTGCTCCCACGGCCCGTCCTCTGTCCACGCCTTCATGACGACGTCGTGGGCCTCGGAGAAGCGCTCACGGGCGAACGCCGGGTTGATCGAGAACGAGTAGTACTCGGGGCCGCCGCCCACCACGAACCCCGCGATGAGCCGTCCGCCGCTGATGTTGTCGATCATGGCGAGCTCCTCCGCGACCCGGGTGGGCGGGTCGTACAAGGGGAGCGCGTTGCCGACGACGGCGATCTTCACCCGTGTCGTCTGCCGGGCCAGGATCGACGCCATCAGGTTGGGGCTGGGCATGAGCCCGTAGGCGTTCTGGTGGTGCTCGTTGACGCACACGCCGTCGAAGCCGAGCTCCTCGGCGGCGACGAGCTCGTCGAGGTACCGGTTGTAGACCTCGTGGCCGACGCGCGGGTCGTACAGGCGGTTGGGGACCGTCACCCACGCGGGCCCGTCGTAGTCGGGCGGGAGCGCCGGATAGGGCATGAGGTGGAAGCTGAAGATGCGCATCTCCCTCCCTCGTCTGCGGTTCTGGGGGAGGGATCCCGGCGCCTGCGTCGGCATTCCTCCCCCAGAACCCGACGCTGCGTCGGATCGTAACCTGACCGTGCGGTCAAGCCGGCCGTATCATGACGGCACTTCCCCGAGCCGAGAGACCTCTTTGCACCCGAGCGCGCGCACCTTCACCGGCGTCACGGCGGCCGTCCTCGTGGCGGCAGGCCTCAGCGCGTGCACCGGCTCGTCGGCGGAGGACGCCGCGACCACCACCAGCACCACCACCACGTCGACCACCACCACGACCACGGCGCCCCCGACGACCACGACGACGGCCAAGCCGATCCCGCCCGGCCTCGGGCGCGGCGCCAAGGGCCCCGAGGTGCAGGCGTTGGAGGAGCGGCTGGCGGCGCTGAAGTACGACACCGGCATCGTGAACGACGCCTTCGACGCCATGACGCAGCACGCGGTGACCGCCTTCCAGAAGGTCCACGGCCTGCCGCGCACCGGTCGGGCCACCGACGACGTGGTGAAGGCGCTGCAGACGGCCACGCCGCCGCCGCCGATGATGCCCGACGGCGGGGGCACCAGGGTCGAGGTCGACCTCAAGCGCCAGGTGCTGTTCCTCTACAAGGGCGGCGAGCTCACGCGCATCCTCCCCGTGTCCACGGGCAACAACAAGCGCTACTGCGTGGACGGCCAGTGCGCCACAGCGGTCACCCCGGGCGGGTCGTTCAAGGTGAACCGCAAGATCAAGGGCCTGCGGGTGAGCCGGCTCGGCAAGCTCTACAACCCGCTCTACTTCAACGGCGGCATCGCCATCCACGGCGCGCCGTCGGTGCCTGCCTACCCGGCCTCCCACGGCTGCGTGCGCATCCCCATGCCCTCCTCGCCGTGGTTCCACGACACAGTCGACCGGGGCACGCCCGTGTACGTCCTCGGCGGCAAGCGGGCGCCCGTGCCGTTCGACGAGCAGGCCCCCGGCGAGGGGCCGACGACGACCACCAGCACGAGCACCACCACGACCGCGCCCACCACGACCACCACCGTCGCCACGAGCACGACCACGGCTCCCACCACGTCGTCCACCACCACCTCGTCCACGCCTCCGTCGACACCGTGACGACGGGGGAGGAGCTCTCGGTCGACGTCGTCCACCGGGCGTTGGCCGACCACGACTACCTCGCCGACGAAGGGCTGGCGACTGCCGTCTTCCTCGCCGTGCGGCTCCGCCGGCCGCTCCTGTTGGAGGGCGAGGCAGGCGTGGGCAAGACGGAGCTGGCCAAGGTGCTCGCCCGATGGACCGGCGGCGAGCTGCTCCGGCTCCAGTGCTACGAGGGCGTCGACGTCTCACAGGCCGTGTACGAGTGGGACTACTCGCGACAGCTCCTCCACCTGCGGGCGGCCGAGGGTCGTGGCGTCGACGTGGAGGACGAGCTCTACTCGGAGCGGTTCCTCGTCCGCCGTCCGCTCCTTCGGGCCATTGCCCACGACGGCGAGGGGCCGCCTCCGGTCCTGCTCATCGACGAGCTCGACCGGGCCGACGACGAGTTCGAGGCCTTCCTGCTGGAGATCCTGTCCGACTACGCGATCACCGTCCCCGAGCTGGGCACGTTCCGGGCGATCGTGCCCCCCGTGGTGGTGATCACCTCGAACCGCACGCGCGACGTGCACGACGCGCTGAAGCGCCGCTGCCTGTACCACTGGGTGGAACACCCCGACCTCGAGCGCGAGGTCGCCATCGTGCGCCGCCGGGTGCCGGAGGTGGCCGAGTCGCTGGCCCGGCAGGTGGCGGCGGCAGTCGAGCGGCTGCGCGCCCTCGACCTGTACAAGCCGCCCGGCGTGGCGGAGACGATCGACTGGGCGGAGGCGCTGGCCGCGCTCGGGCGAGCCGCGCTCGACGAGGCTACCGTCGCCGCCACCCTGGGCGCCGTCGTGAAGTACCGCGAGGACCAGGAGCGCGTTCGGGCCGTCGGCCTGCGGGAGCTGCTCGCGGAGGTGCGGTGAACGTCGCCGTCGCCTTCGCGGCGGCGGTGCGGCGCCACGGGGTCGACGTGCCGGTGGGCAGCGTCGTGCTGTTGGCCGAGGCGCTCGACGCCGTGGGCCTCGAACGACGCGACGGGGTGTACTGGGCTGGGCGGGCCGCGCTCGTGCGGCGCCCCGAGGACGCGCCCGCCTACGACCGGGCCTTCTCTGCGTTCTGGACCGGCGAGGAGGGCGACGAGATGCCGGTCGTCTCCCTCGGCGCAGAGGAGCCGGAGCTCGGCCTCGACGCGGACGGCGACAAGGCCGGCACGCAGGCGGAGCCCGGTGTCCCCTCGCTCGTCGTCCGCTTCAGCCCCCGGGAGGTGCTCCGCCACAAGGACTTCGCCGCGTACTCGCACGACGAGCTGGCCGAGGCCCGTCGTCTGATGGCCGACCTCCGGCTGGCGGGCGCGCTGCGTCGGTCGCGCCGGCTGCGACCCAGCCGCCGCGGCGGCAGGCCCGACGTGCGGGCCACCGTGCGCGCCGCCTTCGCGACCGGGGGAGAGGTGGTGCGCCGGCCCCGCAAGGCGACGTCGCAACGGCCCCGCCGGATCGTCCTGCTGTGCGACGTCAGCGGCTCGATGGACCCCTACGCCCGAGCGCTCGCCCGCTTCCTGCACACGGCGGTGGCAGGCGGCCGCCGCGTCGAGGCGTTCGCCGTGGGCACGCGCCTCACCCGGCTCACGCGCGAGCTGTCGACCCGCGACCCCGACGCCGCCTTGGCCGCAGCCGCCCGCGCCGTCGTCGACTGGTCGGGCGGCACCCGCTTGGGCGAGGGACTGCGCCGGTTCAACGACGAGTGGGGCGTGCGCGGCCTGGCCCGAGGCGCGGTGGTGGTCGTCCTCTCCGACGGGTGGGACCGCGGCGACCCGGGCCGCCTGGCCCAGGAGATGGCCCGGTTGCGCCGGGTGGCGCACCGGATCGTGTGGGTCAACCCGCTGAAGGCGACGCCCGGCTACGCGCCCCTGGCCCGGGGCATGGCCGCGGCGCTGCCCTATGTCGACGAGCTGGTGGAAGGGCACTCGCTCGCCTCGCTCGAAGCACTGTCCCGGGTGATCGCCCGATGAGAGAGCTCCTCGACGACATCGAGCGGCGGCGGTCGAGCGGCCGTCGGCTTGCGCTGGCGCGCGTCGTCGGCCTCGAAGGATCCGGACCGCGCGACCCGGGGGCGGCGATGGTGGTCGACGACACAGGCGAGGTGGCGGGCTCCGTGTCGGGCGGCTGCGTCGAGGGGGCAGTGGTCGCCGAGGCGCTCGACGTCCTCGGGACCGACAGGCCCCGCCTGGTCAGCTTCGGCTACTCCGACGACGAAGCCTTCGCCGTGGGGCTCACGTGCGGCGGCACCGTCACCCTGTTCGTGGAGCCGCTCGACTGGCCGGCCGTCTACGAGCCACTGCGCGACGCCCTGCGCGCCGAGGAGCCGGTGGCGCTGGTCACCGAGGTGGCAGGGCCCAACGTGGGCGCCACATTGCTCGTGCGCCCCGACGCCGAGCCGATCGGCACCCTGGGCGACCCCGACCTCGACCGGGTGGTGGCCCGCGACGCCCTCGGCGAGTTGGCCTCGGGCCTCACCGTCATCCGCCACTACGGCCCCCACGGCGAGGCTCGCCAGTCGGAGGTGGCCGCCTTCGTGGAGTCGTTCGGCCCGCCACCCCGCATGGTGATCTTCGGCGCTGTCGACTTCACCGCCGCGCTGGCGAGCCTGGCCAAGCTGCTCGGCTACCGCGTCACCGTCTGCGACGCCCGGCCCGTGTTCGCCACCGCCGCCCGGTTCCCCATGGCCGACGAGGTGGTGGTGGAATGGCCCGACCGCCACCTGGCCGAGGTGGGGCCGTCGCTCGGCCGTCGCGACGCGGTGTGCGTGCTCACCCACGACCCCAAGTTCGACGTGCCCGCCATCCTCGCCGCGCTGGAGACCGACGTCGGCTACCTCGGAGCCATGGGCTCGCGCCGCACGCACGCCACCCGAGTGGAGCGGCTGCGGGAGGCCGGGGTCGACGACGCGGGGCTGGCCCGGCTCATGGCCCCCATCGGCCTCGACGTGGGTGCCCGCACCCCGGAGGAGACGGCCGTGTCGATCTGCGCCGAGATCATCGCCTTGCGCACCGGCCGGGCCGCCCCGTCGCTGCGTGACCGGGACGGCCCCCTCCACCCGGGCGGACGTGACGATCGTCACGTTGCAGGCGCGGGCTGACCGGCATCTGGGAGACTGGCCGGACGATGCTCGAACGGCACAGGGAGGGAGTGCCTCCGGCGGAGCGCCCTACGGACGCCGACCGCGACCGCTTGGTCGCGCTGCTCCGCACACAGTGCGCCGATGGCCTCCTCACGCTCGACGAGTTCTCCGACCGGGTCTCGCTCGTGCTGAAGGCGAGGTCGACCAAGGAGCTCGACGCCATCGCCACAGAGCTGGGCGTCCCCGGGCCGGCCGTTCCCGATCGATCGCCGAAGTGCACCATGGTCCTCGGCATCATGTGCGGCGGCGTCCGCCGTGGCCGCTGGCGCCCCGGCGACAAGGTGAAGGCGGTCGCCTTCTGGGGCGGCGTGCACCTCGACTTCCGGGCCGCCGAGTGGTCGGGTCCCGTCGTCAACGTCAAGGCGGTGGCGATCATGGGCGGCATCGACATCGTCGTGCCCGAGGGCGTGCGCGTCGAGGTCGAGGGAACACCGATCATGGGCGGCGTCGACCGGCGGGTGAACGACGTCCCGATCCTGCCGGGCACGCCCGTCATCAAGGTCAAGGCGGTCGCCTTCTGGGGCGGCGTGGTCGTGCGTAGCAGGCCCAGCCGGCGCAAGGAGGCACGCGACGCGTCGAGCGACCTCGGGCTCGAGCAGATGGCCGACGCCGTGGCCGCCGACCCGCCCGCGCTGGAAGAGCAGACGGCGCCCGACGGCACCGTCACCGTCCTCTTCAGCGACATCGAGGACTTCACCGTCCTCACCGAGAAGCTGGGCGACCTCAAGGCCCAGGAGCTGCTGCGTGCCCACAACGAGCTGGTGCGCGCCCAGATCGCCGCCTGCGGCGGCCGCGAGGTCAAGTCGCAGGGCGACAGCTTCATGGTCGCGTTCGCGGGCGCCCGGCGCGGCGTGCGCTGTGCCATCGGCATCCAGCGGGCGATCGCCGAGTGGTCCGAGAAGCACCCCGACCAGGCCATCAGGGTGCGGATCGGCCTGCACACCGGCGAGGTCATCCGCGAGGAGAACGACCTGTTCGGCCGCAGCGTCATCCTGGCGGCGCGCATCGCCGACGAAGCCGACGGCGACACCGTGCTGGTGTCCTCGTTGCTGAAGGAGCTGGTGGAGTCGAGCGGCGAGTTCGACTTCGGCCCGCCCCGCACGGTGGAGCTGAAGGGGTTGCAGGGCGTGCACGTGCTGCACCCCGTCCTCTGGCATTGAGCGCGGCCGCCGTGGTGCTGGCGGCGGGCGGCGGCTCCCGGTTCGGTGGCGAGGAGCACAAGCTGCTCACGTCGTTCCGCGGCAAGCCGCTGTGGCGCTGGGCTGTCGACGCCGCTCGGGAGGCTGGGCTCGACGTGATCGTCGTGAGCGGCGCCGTGCCCCTCGACGGAGCCGTGCACAACGAACGCTGGCGCGAGGGCATGGCCACGTCGCTCCAGGTCGGCTTGGCCGCCGCCGAGGCCGGCGGCCACGACGCCGTGGTGGTCGGCCTGGCCGACCAGCCGCTGGTCCCCCCGTCCGCCTGGCAGGCGGTGGCGTCGGCCGAGGGCGCACCGATCGCCGTGGCCACCTACGGCGGCAGGCGGCGCAACCCCGTGCGCCTCTCCCGTGAGGTGTGGCCGCTGTTGCCGACCACGGGCGACGAGGGGGCGCGGGTGGTGATGCGAGAGCGGCCCGACCTCGTGGTGGAAGTAGCGTGCGAGGGCGAGCCGGCGGACGTCGACACCGTGGAGGACCTGCAGGCATGGAGCTGACCAACGAGTTCCGCGTGAGCGTGCCGGTGGAACGGGCGTGGGCCGTGCTGACCGACGTGGAGCGGATCGCACCGTGCATGCCCGGGGCCGAGCTGCACGAGGTGGAAGGCGACGAGTACCGCGGCGTCGTGAAGGTGAAGGTGGGGCCGATCACCGCGCAGTACAAGGGCAGCGCCACCTTCGTGGAGCGCGACGACACCGGCCGGCGCGCTGTGCTGCGCGCCGAGGGCCGCGACACGCGGGGCCAGGGCAACGCCAACGCCACCATCACGGCCACCCTCCAGCCCGACGGCGACGGCACCCGGGTCGAGGTCGTGACCGACCTCGCGGTCACCGGGAAGGTGGCGCAGTTCGGCCGAGGGGTGCTCGCCGACGTGAGTGCCAAGCTGCTCGGCCAGTTCGTGGAGCGGCTCGAGGCCGACGTGCTGCGCGGTGCCGAGGGGACGAAGGAGGCCGCCACGGAGGAGCCCGCGTGGGCGCCCGCTGCGCCTGCCGTCGCCGCCGAGGAGGTGGCGCCGTCGGGCAACGGAGACGGGTCGGCACCGCTTTCCGAGCCGGCGGGCTCCTCGAGCGAGGCGTCCGAGCCGAAGCCCGGTGGACCGGGCCCGGGCACCGACGAGCCCGCGCCGCCGTCGGTCCGTCGCATCGAGCCTGTGCCGGCGCAGCCGGTCGACCTGATCGGCACCGCGGGCGGCTCGGTGGCCAAGCGGGTCGGCCCGGCAGTGGGCGCCGTCCTGTTCCTGCTGTGGGTGTTCGTGCGGCGCCGTCGCTCTCGTCGGGGATGAGCGACGAGCACGTCCGCGTCGTCACGCTCCTCGGCCGCGAGCCGAGGGGCGGCTACGAGGTGGTGGTGCGCAACGAGGCGGGCGACCCGGTGGTGATCCGCAACCGCCCGCTGCTGGCCGACGCCACGCCCATGCCCACGCTGTACTGGCTCGTGGGCGAGGAGGAGCGCGAGGCCGTGAGCCGCTTGGAGGCGGCGGGTGGGGTGAAGGCGGCCGAGGCTGCCGTCGACCCCGACGAGCTGGCGGCCGCGCACGCCCGCTACGCAGCCGAGCGCGACGGGCTGCTCCCGCCGGACCACCGAGGGCCGCGGCCGACGGGCGGCGTGGGCGGCACCCGCCAGGGCGTGAAGTGCCTGCACGCCCACTACGCCTGGTACCTGGCCGGGGGCGACGACCCCGTCGGCCGATGGGTGGCGGAGCACCTGTGATCGTCGCCGCCGTCGACTGCGGGACGAACTCCACCCGGCTGCTGGTGAGCGAGGACGGCACCCGCACGCTCGAACGGCTCATGCGGATCACGCGGCTCGGGCAAGGGGTCGATGCCACCGGGCGCCTTGCTCCCGACGCCGTCGAGCGCACCGCCGCCGTGCTCCGCGAGTACCGCGCCGTGATGGACCGGTTCGGGGTCGAGCAGGTGCGCATCACCGCCACCTCGGCGGCGCGCGATGCCGAGAACCGCGACGAGCTCTTCGACGTCGCCGAAGCCGTCGTCGGCGTCCGTCCCGAGCTGCTCCCCGGTGCCGAGGAAGGCCGCCTGTCGTTCCTCGGCGCCACCGCCGAGCTCGACCCCGCCGACGGCCCGTTCCTCGTGGTCGACATCGGCGGCGGGTCGAGCGAGTTCGTGGTCGGGGCCACCGAGCCGGAGGGCGTGGTGTCCGTCGACGTCGGGTGCGTGCGCGTCACGGAGAAGTTCCTGCATCACGATCCACCTGCCCCCGAGGAGCTGTCGCAGGCCGTCTCCGTGGTGCGCGACCACTTGGAGGACGTGGCCCGCGAGATCCCCGCCGTCAAGCAGGCGCGACGGCTGGTGGGGCTGGCGGGGACGGTGTCGACGATGGCGGCTGTCGAGATCGGGTTGCCGGCGTACGACCGCGACCGCATCCACCACTTCGTCCTGACCCGCGCTGCCGCCGAGGACGTGTTCCGCACGCTTGCCACCGAAGCCCTGGAGGATCGTCGCCACAACCCGGGCCTCGAGCCGGGCCGGGCCGAGGTGATCGTGGGCGGCGCCGTGGTGTTGGTCAGCGTGATGCGCCACTTCGACTTCGACGAGTGCCTGGTGTCGGAGTCCGACATCCTCGACGGCCTCGTGATGTCGATGCTCAGCTCGGCGTGAAGCGCAGGATGCGGTCGTTCGAGCCGTTCGACGTGGTGACGTAGAGGCTGCCGTCGGGGCCGAGCACGGCCGTCCGCAGCCGGTCGGTGCCGCGGTGCACGACCTCTTGGCCGAGCAGGCCGCCTTCGGCGTCGAGGAACAGCATGCGCAGCTGCTGGCCGCGCAGGAGGGCCACAGCCAGCGCGCCGCTCCACGACCTCCAGTTCGAGCCGGTCACGAAGGCGGCGCCCGACGGCGCCAGCCGCTCGTCGCCCGAGCTCCACGACGGGCGCATGGCATCGGGGAACCGAGCCGTGTCGGTCATCGGGACGGTCTCGTTGTAGCCGGGCACCGGGTGCCAGCCGCTGTTGCCGCCCGCCCGCAGGAGGGTGATCTCGTCGTCGCCCACCGGCCCGTGCTCCACTGCGTACACCTGGTCGCTCCCCGGCCGCACGGCGATGCCCTGCACGTTGCGGTGACCGTACGTGTGGATTCGGGAGCCGCCGATGTTGCCGGGCACCCTCGCTCCCGTGTGCTTGTCGATGCGGAGGACCTTTCCGCCCAGCGAGCCGAGGTCCTGCGGCACGGTGCCGACGGCGGCGTCGCCGGTGCCGACCCACAGCCGGCCGTCGGGGCCGAAGCGGGGCCGGCACCCGTTGTGCCTGCCGCTTCCCGCGGGCGCCCCGCTGAACAGCGGCCCGCCCGCGCGGATGGCGGCGGTGTAGCCGGTGTCGACCGTGTACGCGTACAGCCGCACGTCGCGGTTGGTGCCGTCGGTCCAGCTCTGGCACACGTAGATGCGCCGGTTGGAGGCGAACTCGGGGTCGACCGCCATCCCCAGCAGGCCGCCTTCGCTGTTGACGTACACGTCGCCCGGCTGGGCGAGAAGGCGGCGGTTGCCGCCGACGATCGCGCCGATGCGCCCCGGCCGTTCGGTGAACAGCAGCACGCCGTCGGGCGTGAACGCCACGTCCCACGGGATGACGAGCCCCGACGCCACCACCGACACCGACAGCGTGGGGGCCGAGGACGGGAAGGCGAACACCCCGCCGTCGGAGGCCACCAGCCAGTACCCGCCGCCGGTGGGCGTGGCCGCCATGCCGACCACCGGCCGGTTGAGGGGCGTCCCGCCGGTGCTCCCGTGGAACACGGCGTCGCCGAACGAGAAGATGCCGCCGTCGGAGGCCACCAGCCAGTACCCGCTGCCCGTGGGCGTGCCCGCCGTGCCGACCACGGGCCGGTTGAGGCTGGTGCCGCCCATGGAGCCGTGGAAGCGCGAGGCGCCGAAGGAGAAGGCGCCGCCGTCCGAGGCCGCCAGCCAGTAGCCCGCGCCGCTGGGGTGGGCGGCCATGCCGACGATCGGCGCGTTGAGCCGCGTCCCGCCCACGGAGCCGTGGAACCTGGCGTTGCCGAAGGCGAAGACGCCACCGTCGGAGGCGACCAGCCAGTAGCCCGCGCCGCCGGGGTGGGCGGCCATGCCGACGATCGGCGCGTTGAGCCGTGTCCCACCCATGGAGCCGTGGAACCTCGCGTTGCCGAAGGCGAAGACGCCACCGTCTGACGCGACCAGCCAGTAACCGGCGCCGCTGGGGTGGGCGGCCGTGCCGACGATCGGCGCGTTCAGCCGCGTCCCGCCCATGGAGCCGTGGAACCTGGCGTTGCCGAAGGCGAACACCCCGCCGTCGGCGGCCGTGAGCCAGTAGCCGTCGCCGGTGGGCGTGCGGGCCATCCCGATGACCGGCGAGTTCAGCCGGATGCCACCGGTCGAGCCGAAGAACCGGGCGCCGCCGGTGTCGGCGTGGCCCGGCGGCGTGGGCGGCGCAGTCGCGGCGACCAAGGCGACGGCCGAGGCGAGCAGGAACGGCCGCACGCATCGCATCCAGTGGACGGTAGCGGGCTTCCTCCGCGCCGTAGAGTGCACCCCGTGGCGTTCGCCGATCGCATCCTCATGGGCCCGGGCCCCGGCAACCCGTACCCCGAGGTGACGGCCGCCATGGCGCGGCCCGTGCTCGGGCACCTCGACCCGGAGTTCCTGCGCCTCCTCGACGAGACGTGCGACCGGCTCCGGGCCGTGTTCCGCACGCGCAACGCGCTCACGTTCCCCGTCAGCGGCACGGGGTCGGCGGGCATGGAGGCGGCGTTCGTCAACACGGTGTCGCCCGGCGACGTGGTGGTCGTGGGCGTCAACGGCGTGTTCGGCGAGCGCATGTGCGAGGTGGCCGCACGCTGCGGCGGGCAGGTCGTGCGGGTGGAGGCGCCGTGGGGCGAGCCCGTCGAGCCCGACCGCCTGCTCGACGCGCACCCGTCCCCGAAGGTGATCGCGGTGGTGCACGCGGAGACGTCCACCGGAGTGCGCAACGACGTGGCGCCGCTCGGCGCCGGCAAGGGCGACGCCCTGCTGTTGGTCGACTGCGTCACGTCGCTGGGCGGCATCGAGGTGGACGTCGACGGCTGGGGGATCGACGTGGCCTACGCGGGCACCCAGAAGTGCCTCGGCGTGCCCCCGGGCCTGGCGCCGTTCACGATGAGCGACCGGGCGCGCCAACGGCGGGTCGAACGCCCGCAGTCGTGGTACCTCGACGTGGGCCTGATCGGGCAGTACACCACCGCGGGCCAGGCCCGCACGTACCACCACACCGCTCCGATCTCCATGGTGTACGCGCTGCACGCGGGGTTGGGGGTGGTGCTCGACGAGGGCTTGGAGGCGGGGTGGGCCCGGCATGCCGAGTGCGGCGAGCGGCTCCAGGCGGGCATGGAGAAGCTGGGCTTCGGGCTGTTCGCCCGCGAGGGCTCTCGACTGCCGCAGCTGACGTCGGTGCGGGTGCCGGAAGGGGTGGACGAGGCGGCGGTGCGGCGGGCACTGCTCGAGCGCCACGGCATCGAGGTGGGCGGCGGGTTGGGGCCGGTGGCGGGAAAGGTGTGGCGCATCGGGTGCATGGGCCACACGGCCCGGGCGAGGAACGTCACGTTGTTGTTGGCGGCCGTCGAAGAGGTGTTGCAGTCGTGAGCGACCCGGTGTGGCACCCCGCCGATCCGGCGGGCACGAACGTGGGGCGCTTCATGGCCGCCCACGGCATCGCATCCTTCGACGAGCTCGTCGAACGATCTGTCCACGACCTCGAATGGTTCTGGGGATCGGTCGTCGACTTCCTCGGGATCCCCTTCTCCCGCCGGTGGGACACCGTGCTCGACGACAGCAAGGGGATCGCCTGGACCACCTGGTTCACAGGCGGTCGCCTCAACTTCGCCGAGGCCTGCCTGCGCCACCCCGGCGGGCGCACCGCCCTGCTGTGGGAGGGCGAGGACGGCGAGGTGCGCACGTGGACGTACGACGAGCTGCACGCCCAGGTCGACGGGGCGTGCGCGCTGCTGGCGTCCCGAGGCGTGGGGGTCGGGGACCGGGTCGGCATCTTCATGCCGATGATCCCCGAGACGGTGGCGGCGGTCCTGGCGGTGGCGAAGCTGGGCGCCGTCTTCCTGCCGCTGTTCAGTGGGTACGGCGCCGCCGCGGTGGCCACCCGGTTGCAGGACGCCGAGGCCAAGGCGCTGATCACGGCCGACGGCGCCCATCGCCGCGGCAAGGTCGTCGACATGCTGGCCGTGGCCGAGGAGGCGGTGGCGCAGTGCCCCACCGTGGAGACGACGGTGGTGGTGCCGCGACTCGGCCGTGGGGGCGGCGTCCCGTGGCCCGCGCCGGCGTCGGAGCGGCGCCCCTTCGAGGCGTTCGACAGCGAGCACATGCTGTTCGTGGCGTACACCTCCGGCACCACCGGACGGCCGAAGGGCTCGGTGCACGTGCACGGCGGGTGGCTGCCCAAGGTGGCGGAGGAAGGCGCCTTCCAGACCGACTGCCGAGCCGACGACACCCTGTTCTGGTTCACCGACATGGGTTGGATCATGGGGCCGTGGGAGATCACGGCCGCCCTGGCCAACGGCGCCACGCTGGCGCTGTACGAAGGCGCCCCCGACTGGCCCGAGGTCGACCGGCTGTGGGCGTTCCTGGCCCGCCACCGCATCACCGTCCTCGGCATCAGCCCCACGCTGGTGCGGGGGCTCATGCCGCACGGCGACGAGCCCGTGCGCAGGCACGACCTGTCGGCGCTCCGCATCCTCGGCTCCACCGGCGAGCCGTGGAACCTGGCGCCGTGGGAGTGGTACTTCGGCGTCGTGGGCGGCGGCCGGTGCCCTGTCGTCAACTTCTCCGGCGGCACCGAGGTGGGCGCCTGCTTCCTCTCGCCGCACCCGGTGACGCCGCTGAAGCCGATGTCGCTCGGCGGGCCTGCGCTCGGCATGGCCGTCGACGTGTTCGACGACGACGGCAAGCCCCTGCGCGAGGCCGTCGGCGAGCTCGTGTGCACGAAGCCGTGGCCGGGCATGACCCGGGGCCTGTACCGGGACCCCGAGCGCTTCGTCGAGACGTACTGGAGCCGCTGGCCCGACGTGTGGGTGCACGGCGACTGGGCCTCGGTCGACGCCGACGGCGACTGGTTCCTCCACGGGCGCAGCGACGACACCATCAAGGTGGCGGGCAAGCGCCTGGGGCCGGCGGAGGTGGAGTCCGTGCTTGTCGGCCACCCGGCGGTGCAGGAGGCGGCTGCGGTGGGCATCCCCGACGAGGTGAAGGGCGAGTCGCTGTGGGTCTATGTGGTGCTGCTCCCGGGGGCGGCGGAGAGCGACGAGCTGCGGGGGGAGCTGGCGGGCGTGGTGGCCGACACCCTCGGCAAGTCCTTCAGGCCGTCGGCCGTGCTGTTCACCGACGCCCTGCCCAAGACGCGCAACGCCAAGGTGCTGCGCCGCGCCGTGCGGGCGGTCGCCACCGGTCGCGATCCGGGCGACCTCTCGTCGTTGGAGGACCCGGCCACCATCGAGGCGGTGCGGGCAGCCCGATGAGAGTTGCGTGGTGATCCGGGCGTTGCCCCTGGAGCTGCACGGGCGGCGGGTGCTGCTGCGCCCGTTGGCCACGACCGACTTCGCGGAGTGGCAGGCGGTGCGACGGCGCAACCGCGACTGGCTCACCAAGTGGGAGCCGATCGCCTCGCCCGGTGCCCCCGACGTGGTGGAGGACCCGAAGGCGTTCGCCGCCCGTTGCGGCGCCCGCGAGCGAGAGCGCCAGCTGGGCACCGGCTACGCGTTCGGGATCTTCGTGGTCGACCGCTTCGCGGGCGAGATGAACCTCTCGAACGTCTCACGCGGCGCCATGCAGAGCTGCACGGTCGGCTACTGGATCGACGAGGAGCTGGCGGGCCGCGGCTATGTGCCGGAGGCGCTGGTCGCCGCCCTGCGGTTCGCCTTCGAGGACCTCGGCCTGCACCGGGTGGAGGTCGGCATCATCCCCCGCAACCAGGCCAGCCGTCGGGTGGTGGAGAAGCTCGGCATCCGCGACGAGGGCCTGGCCGAGCGCTTCCTCCAGATCAACGGCGTGTGGGAGGACCACATCCGCTACGGCATCACCGTGGAGGAGTGGGAGGAGCGAGGCGACGCGCTCGTGAAGGAGTGGCTCTAGTCGGTCGCCCGCACCACGGCGGGGGAGTGGCGGAAGAACGCCTCGACGTCGGGCTCGTAGGTGTACGCCGGTCGCCGCTCGCCGACGGTGCGCCGCAGGCGTTGCGCCCGGGCGAAGCTCTCGACGGCGCCGGCCGAGGTGTAGCGGTACTCGAAGCCCGCCTGCTTGAAGCGCCGGTTGTCGATGCCCCGGCCGTAGCGCAGGAGGTCGAGCGTCTCGGGCGGCAGGTCGCAGATGCGCAGGAGCCCGAACGGCGCCGCCGCGTAGCCCGTGAACACCGGAGGCAGCGGCAGCAGGCGCTTGTTGCAGATGGCGGCGACCTCGCTCCACGGGAGGCGTCCGTCGCCCGCCACGTTGTAGATCCCCGGCACCTCCTCGCGCATGGCGAACTCGATGGAGCGGATGACGTCGTCCTCCTCCACGAACTGGACCAGCGGGTCGAACCCGAAGATCGACGGGACGAGGGGGAGGTCGAGCGCCCGCGTGAGCGGCGTGACGATGTCGGTGCCCAGCACGTTGGCGAAGCGCAGCAGCGAGACGGTCACGTGCGGGTTGTCCTCCGCGAAGTTCCGCAGGTAGTCCTCCACCTCGAGCAGCGATCGCTCCACCCGCGTGCGCGGCGAACGCGACCGGGGAGTCTCCTCCCGGAACCAGGCCGGGTCCTGGTGGGAGCTGCCGTACACGAGGCTCGACGACTTCACCACGATCTTGCGCACCGGGCTGTCGGCGGCCCCCGCGGCCGCCAGCAGGTTCATGGTGCCGATGACGTTGATCTCGTGGAGCGTGCGCCCCGTCATGCGGGTGGAGTCCACGACCAGGAAGGTGTGGAGGATGGTGTCGACCTGGGTTGCCTCCACGATCCGGGAGAGGATCGAGTAGCTCTGGTCGGCCCGCACGAACTCGGTGCGCTCCAAGGGCACCTTCGGTGCCGACCGGTCGAGGCCGACGATGACCTCGACGTTGGGGTCGCCCTCCAACGCCTGGGCCAGGCGCCCGCCCCAGAACGTGCCGAGGCCGGTGACGAGGACGCGCCTGCCCATCAGCCGAACCACACGCTCTTGCGGGCGGCCAGCATCTCGTAGAGCGTCTCCTGCAGTCGCACGCGTATCGCCTCCGCTTCGTCCATGATCCGGCTCTTGGAGTAGCGCTCCTGGTCGGGCGGCACGTCGAAGGTGACGGGGTCGAGCACCCGCAGCTTGAACTTGGCCGGGAAGTAGGCGAGGTAGCCGAGCACCGGGCCGAACACGAGCTGGTTGGCCGTGATCGGCACGTACGGGAGCCCCGCCCACCGGGCGAGGGTCGGGAACCGGAACACGATGGGCATCGACTCCTCGGCGCCCACCACAGCGATCGGCACCACCGGCACGCCCGCCCGCATGGCGATCTCCACGAACCCGCCCCGCCCGAACCGCCGCAGCCGATACCGCTCCTGGTATGTCTTGCCCGGCCCCTTGTCGCCCTCGGGGAACACGAGCACCAGCTGCTGCTGCTCCCGCAGCAGGCGATAGGCGTTCTCCGGATGGGCCACCACCCCGCCGGTCCGGGCCCACAGCGTGCCGATCACCGGCACCGACTTGAAGAGGTGGTCGGCCAGGCCGTACACGGGGCGCCCCAACTCCTCCTCGATGCCGTGCATGATCACCGGGGCGTCGCTGGGGACCGCCGCGGCGTGGTTGGCGATGAGCAGGGCGCCGCCGTCGCGGGGGATCTTCTCCAGGCCCTCCCACTCCACCCGGAACCAGCGGCGGTAGATCGGGTCGTAGAGACGGCGCACCAGCGCCCGCATTCGCTCGGACCGCCCCCACTCGTCGACGTCGGACAGGCGGGGTTCGGGGAGGGCCGGCGCGGGCCGGGGGAGGTGGACGAGCGCGCCGCCACCCGCGACCTCGCGTAGCTGGGGTTGGCGCTCCGCCTCCATCGGCCGTCGATCCTAGGGCGCCCGCCATCGGTTCAGGACCGGCGGTCCCGCCCCGTCGTCGCCCTCGTCGGTGCACCCGGTCGCGCGTCGAGGAACGTCGACGACCGTGCTCGTCTTCGAGCGCGCCAACCCGCGGCTGCGCGTGGCCCCCGGAGTCGCGTCGACAGCCGCTGGCATGCCGCGGCCCCGACCCCGCCGCCCGGAGCCGGCGGTTCCTCGCACCCGTCCCTTCAGGCCCCTGCGGGTCGCACCACCTCCCTTCCGTGGGTCAGGCGAGCCCCACCTCGGCTCGCTGTTCCGACCAAGCCAAGGCGCCGCTGCACTCCGCCCGCAGGACGCAATAGCCGCAGGCCGGCCCGGGCGAGACCTGCGGAGGACGGCGGTCGACCTGAAGCTCGACGAGCTTCACGACGCCGTCGACGATGCGGCGCACTGCCGCGAAGAGGACGTCCTCATCGACGTCTTCGTGGTGCCAGTGGCCCGCGTCGAGGTACCAGCTGGCCACCCGGAAGGGCGGCACGCCCACGCGGAGCGTCTCCAGCACGGCGTAGTAGCGCAGGTCGTCCACGTGGGTGGCGGCGGGCTGCCCCGTCTTGAAGTCGACGATCATCACCCGTGCCTCGGTGCCCTGCGCCTGCCCCAACGCCAGGTCGACCTTGCCTCGCAAGGTGACGAGCCCGTCGCACAGCACGGCGGCCAGCGAAGACTCGAGGCGGGGTCGCCACGACCGCTTGAGCGGGGGGAACTCGTCCTGGAACTTGTGCACGACGTCGGCGGCGAACGTCCGCAGCTCCGCCAGCTCGACGGCCGGAGCCTCCGACAACCATCGCCCCGGTCCCCACTCCCAGTCGTCCTCCACCAGCCGCTCCAAGGCGAGGTCGACGAGCTCCACGGCAGGCGGGCTCGGGTCGAGGCTGACCGACAGCTCGATGGCCTTGTGGGCCACCACGCCCCGGGCGTTGCGGGCATGCCAGTCGAACGGCACGCCGGTCTCCGCCAAGTGGTGCGTCTCGCAGGCGTGCACCTGGGCCAAGTCGGCCTTGCGGACGCGCAGCCCCTCCGCCGGGAGGTGGGGCACCAAGCCGGCCAGGCCCGTCTCCAGCGCGCCACGAAGGTCGTCGGCGAGCGACTCGCGGAACGACGGGCGCGAGCGCCCGGCCGCCATCAGCTCCTCGAGCACCCGGCGCTGGGTCGGGGTGAGCTCCGTTGGTCGGGCAGAGGGCGTGTCGTCCACCCTCCGTACCTTAGGAAGGGGGTGTGACAGTTCGGTTGATGCGGGCGAACCCCAGGCACGATGCCAGCGCCACCGCGGCCGTGCCGAGCGTCGACACCGTGTAGGTGACGAGCACCCAGCGAGCGAGCGCGTCGACCTCCTGGTTCCCGATGTCGAGCACTCGCAGCCGGGCCCGCACGGCGATCGGCGTGGCCAGGATGAGGGCGAGCGCCAGGAGGCTCCCGGCGCTCAACGCCAGCGACCGCCGCCGGTCGTGGATGTCGGGCACCTCGGCGCGCAGCAGGGCGGGCAGCCCGGCCAGCAGCGAGGCGAGCACGATGGAGAGCCCGTTCACGGCCCCGAGGTTGCTGAGGAAGGCGACGCCCAGCTTGTGGAAGATGTCGCCGTCGAGCCGATCCACCGACAGTCCCTGGGTGATCGCCCCCAGGAAGACGAGCACCTGCACGGCGACCAGGGCGACCGCAGCGGTCGTGACCACGCCCACCCAGGTGAAGGGCCGGGTCCCGGCCCCGGTGGGGATGCCGGCGTCCGCCTCGTCGGCTGCCTCGTCGACCGCCCCCTCGGACGCCACCGGCGCCCCCTCCACCAGCGGGTCGGGAGCACGGCGGCTCCCTCTCGCTCTCGGCCTCGAACCCTCGGCCACGGGCTCGGCGCCCGTGTCCCCCTGCTCGTTGGTCTGGTCCATGGTCGCCCAGCCTTGCCGCTCGGAGGCTCGTTGTCACACCCCTCCGTCACAATGGGCAACGTGAACTCGTTGTCGTGCTCCCTGGCCTTCAGCGCCCTGGCCCGGTCCCTCGGCGCCGAAGTCCGGCGACACGGCCTCGTGCTCCCGTCGTTCTCCAGCCCGCCGCGGCTTGCCGGCGCCAGGCGGACGGTTCGGCGGCTGCGCGGGGGCGGGCTCATGATCTCGGTCAGCGTCCGAGGCCGCTCGGTCGACGACGTGCTGGCCGACTTGGTGGACGGCGTGATCGTCGCCAACGGCCTTCGCGGGCGGGAGGCCGAGGGGTGGCGGTTGGCGCTTCGCAGCGCCGTGCTTCCGGAGGTCCTGGCGGCGGCCTAGGGGAAGTGCGCGACGTTCGCCTCGTGAGCACCTCGCGGCCGGGGCCGTCACCCGTGCCGCCTCTCGCGCCCTGTCCGGCGCGCACGTGTCCGACGGCTACGCCCGCGAGCCGGAGGACGTGTCGAGCCGGGCACGAGGCGCCCAGTGATCGTGGCCGTCGACCTCGGACGTGTCCTCGGGGACGGCCACCTGCGTGACCGACCCACGTCGCCGCATGCGGAGCCCTCGGACCGGGCGAGGCCGCCTCCGCATGCCGGCGGTCGACCCTGCCGCCCAGGGCCGCGGCGTGGGATCGGGCTCGTGGCGGCGTGTGTGGCGCGTGCGCGCGGGCCGGGCCGTGCGCGTCGTGCTGCACACGACGCCGTGGATGGGGACAGCACGCCGCCTGTACGACCGGGCGAGGTCCCGGCGCGCCCCGGCGCGGGTCGGTGCCGGTGCCCGAGCTCACGCGCCGGGCGAACGTCCTCGGATCGGGCTCAGCGCGGCCGGGGGCCTACGGTCCCGAAGCCGGCCAGGACGACCACGGCGAGTGCGAGGGAGACGGCGACGTCCATGGTCGGAAACTCGGCAGCAGCAGGCCGGGGCTGTAGCCGCGGGCGCGGGCGCCCCGGTCCTGCCGTGCCGATGTCCCTCCCGCGAATCAGTCGGTCAGCTGGGCGATGCGATAGCCGCGGCCGCGCCAGTCTCGGGCCTCGGCTTCGGCCTCTTGGCCGCCGAAGAGGACGACGACGCCGCCGTTGCGGTCGAGCACAGCCCACATGTTCGCCGGGGTGGTGGTGGCCCGTGCTGCTGCGGTGGTGGTCTTCATCCGCGTGCCTCCTGCGGCGTCGGCCTGCCCGATTGCGACCGTTGGATGCAGTGTCGACCCAATCGCGCCGCGGAGGAATAGCCCGAACGCGTCAAATGGGACGCCGACACGGACTAGTCAGGCGCCTGCGGGCTCGGGCAACGCCGACTCGTCGGCGGCGGCCGCCGCCTCGGCGCGCACGTGACGCCCCAGGCGGGCCAGGATCACGAACCCGCCCATGCACAGCGCCCCGGGCAGGCCGAACCCGCCCGCGAACCCCACTCGGTCGGCCACCGCCCCCACGGCGTAGCCGCCCCCGGACGCCCCGATGTCGAAGAAGGCGGTGAAGGAGCCGACGGCGGCGCCCCGCTCGCTGTCGGGCACTCGGTCGACGGTGAGGGCCAGCAGGGCCGGGAAGACCAAGGCGAAGCCCGCTCCGAACGCCCCCACGCCGACCAAGGCGACCGGCGGCGGCGGCTCCACCGCCAGCAGCACCATGGCGGCGGCCGCCAACGCCATGCCCGGCAGCGCCACGGTGACGCGTCCGTGGCGATCGGCCAGGCGACCGGCGACCAGCCGCACCACCAGGATGCTCAGCGCGAAGGTGGCGTACAGGGGCCCGGAGGAACCCATGCCGATGCGGCGGGCGTAGAGGGCGGAGAACGCCGTGATGGCGGTGTAGCCGGTGGCGGCGGTGAGGATCACGGCCCCCGGCCAGATCGCCGCCGGGTGGAGGAACCGCAACGGCGGACGGGCGCCCACCTCGGACCGAGCCTCGGTCGGCGTCGTCTCCTGCACGAACAGGGTGACCACGAACGAGGCGAGGGCAGTGGCGCCCGCTGCTGCCCACGCCCAGTCGAAGGCATGCCGCACCAGCGCTTCGCCCAGGCTGGGCCCGATGGCGAACCCGCCGTAGAGGAAGAGGCTGAAGCGGGCCAGGTAGTCCGCCCGCTTCTCGACCGGTGCCAGGTCGGTGGCCACCGTCGCCGCCGCCGTGTAGAAGAACGCCCCGGTCACGCCTTGGAGGAGCCGCAGGCCCACCACCGCGGGCACCGAGCCCACGGCAGCGAACGCGGTCGACGTCACCAGCAGGATGGCGGGGGCGGCCACGAGGAACGGCCGCCGGCCGCGACGGTCGAGGCCCTGCCCCACGAAGGGCCGCAGGAGGACGGCGGTGACGGCGAACGCCCCCATGGCCAAGCCCACGTCGGCCCGGGAGCCCGCCAGCTCGTCGGTCACGAACAACGGCAGCGCCGAGAAGTAGATCCCCAGGGCGGTGAACTCGAACAGCGTCGCCGCGCACAGGAGGACGAACTGGCCGCGCTCCCGACTCCCCATCACCCGACCCTACGCTCGCCACCCATGGACACGACGGTGTATTTCAACCCCCACTGCTCGAAGTGCAGGACGACCCAGGGGATCCTGGCCGAGCGGGGCGTCGAGGCCGAGTACGTGCGCTACCTCGACCGCGCCCCCAGCCGAGCAGAGCTGGAGCGGGTCATGGAGCTGCTCGGGATCGACGACCCGCGGCAGATGATGCGCACCGGCGAGCCCGTCTACAAGGAGCTGGGCCTGGGCGACGCCGACCGCGACCGGCTGCTCGAAGCCATGGCTGCGCATCCCATCCTGATCGAGCGCCCCATCGTTATCCGAGGGGACCGCGCCGTGATCGCCCGGCCGCCCGAGCGCGTCCTCGACTTGCTCGACGTCGATGCTCAGTAGCCCGCCCCGACCGGCTCCCACGCCCCCTCGGCGCTCGGCCGGATCGACCCCCGCCCGTGGAACTCCTCGAGCAGGTCGGCGCCGTCGCGCCGAGCGGCCAGCGCGTGTTCGACCTCGCGAAGCGTGAGCCGCAGGTTCTGTTCGCGCCGCACGCCCAGCGACTCGGCCACGGCCCGGTCCCAGAGCGTGCCCACGATCTCGGTGCCCGGCACCGTGCGTCCCGATGCCGTGACGAAGGTGCGGTCGCGCATCTCCGACAGCACGGTGGCGAGGTAGGCAACGTGCGGCGCCTCGTCGGCCCGGATGAACGACACGAGCCGGGCCGCCTCCCCGTCGCCTGCCACCAGCTCGGTGTCGGCCAGCACCTCCTCGGCCCACGCGAACACGTGGTGGGCGCTGATCTCGATCAGCAAGAGGCTCGCCATGCGGGCGATGAGGATCTCCAGGTTCGTGTCGATGTCGGGGAAGATCGGGTCGGGGATCATCGACCCGCGGGCACCGCTCGAGTCGGTGATGCCCATGCGCTGGAGCATCACCTGCGTCTGGTCCTCCGTCACCGGGTGCTCGAAGGCCACGTCGCGCGCCGCGAACCACATCTGCTTGTGCCCGCCCTCGTCGCCGTAGCCCGCCTCGTCGCGGGCGTGCGCCTCGAACAGCCCGCCGTCGAGGTGGGCGACGGCGGTCCCCCGCACCTCCTCGTCGAAGCAGGCCTGGAAGTCGGGGATGAGCGAGTAGCGGATCATCGAGCCGAACCCCTCGACCGTACCGATGCGGGTGAGGGAGGCCACGATGGGCTCGCGCACGCCGTGTTCGAGGAGGAACCGGGCCTGCGCCACGTTGGGATAGGCCTCGGGCCAGCTGTCGAGCGGGATGTCGAGCAGCTCGGTGCCGAACTGGGCTGTGTGCTGCGCCTGCCAGCTGCGGATGGCGTCCCATCGGTTGGCCGTGCGCGGCGACACGTAGGACCCGTCGTCGTCGAACCCGCCGTGGCAGCGCACGCCTCCGGCGATGAGCGGCTCGGCCACGGGGCGGCTCTCGAGGAGCTCCTCGCGCGTCCATTCGGTCCGAAGGGTCGTCATGGGGAAAGTGTAAACTCATGCGTATACAGGTGACAACGTGACCTCCGCCACGGCCAACCCCTCCGGCCGCCGCCTCCTCGGCCGGGCCGAGCGACGGGCTGCCATCCTGCGGGCCGCCGCCCGGGCTTTCGCCCAGCGGGGCTTCGCGGGGACGTCGATGGAAGAGGTGGCCGCCGCCGCGGGCATCACCAAGCTCATCGTCTACCGCCACTTCGCCTCCAAGGAGGCGCTCTACGACGGCGTCCTCGAACAGGTGTCCACCCGCTTGGCCGAGGCGTTCGTGTCCCTGCTCGAACGGGAGCCGCCGCCCCGGCTCGGCATCAAGGCCATGCTCACCGTGGCCCGGGAGGAGCCCGACGGCTTCGTCCTGCTGTGGCGCCATGCCGAACGTGAGCCCACATTCGCGGAGCACGCGCTGCGCATCCGGCGCCAAGCGGTCCAGGTGGCGGAGGCGATGCCCGCGATCGCGGGGATGGCGGACCCGGCCCGACGGCGGTGGGCCGCCTCCCTGCTCGTGTCCTGGCTGGTCGACGCCGTCCTGCACTGGCTGGAGGAAGGCACCGCCGACCGCGACGACGAGCTGGTCGAGCTGGTGGCGCGCTCGATCCCGCCGATGGTGCGGGCGTGGGCGAACGTGCCGGCATGCTGATCGACGTGCCGGCCGGCCGAGCCCTCGCCGACTTCACCGAGAGCCTCGAGTTCGTGTGGGACCGCGTGCGAAGCAGGCTCGACGACCTGGGCGACGACGAGTACCTCTGGGAGCCCGTCGCCGGGTGCTGGTCGGTGCGGCCGGGCACGCCGCCGACGGTCGACCGAGTGGTGCCCGACCCCACGCCCGCGCCGGTCACGACCATCGCCTGGCGCACGTGGCACATCGCCGTCGAGTGCCTCGACGACTACGCGCACCGGGCCTTCGACACGAAGGGCCTCGACCTCGGCGACGGCGAGTGGTACCTGACCGCGGGCGAGGCCCGCGAGGCGCTCGACCGGGCGTGGTCGTCCTTCCGCGACGGCTGCGCCTCCCTCGGCGACGAGGGGCTGTGGCGCAGCCTCGGTCCCGCCTTCGGCCCCTTCGCCGACAGCACGTACGCGGCGATGCTCCTGCACTGCCAGGACGAGCTCAGCCACCACGGCGCCGAGGTCGCGCTGCTGCGGGACCTCTGGGCCCACCGCTAGACGAACACACGTTCGCTATACTCGCGATCCTCATGCCCGGGATCACCGAGCTGCGCTGGAAGCTCGCCGACGACAGCGAAGGCCAGGCCGCGCTCTTCCGCGACGAGGAGCTGGTCGAGCGGCATGTGGGCACAGGGGAGCTCCGCGGGCTCGAGTTCCTCCACGTCAACGCCAAGCGGATCGTCAACGAGGTGCCCGCCGCCTCCCGCGTGCCCTTCCGCTACACGATCAACGCCTACCGAGGTTGCAGCCACGCCTGTACCTACTGCTTCGCCCGTCCCACCCACGAATACCTCGGCCTCGACATCGGCGACGACTTCGAGCGCAAGCTCGTCGTCAAGGTCAACGCCGTGGAGCGGCTCCGGGCCGAGCTGCGCTCCCCGCGCCGGCACGGCGACCACATCGCGATGGGCACCAACACCGACCCCTACCAACGGGCGGAGGGCAAGTACCACCTCACCCGGGGCATCGTCCGCGTGCTGGGCGAGGCGGGCAACCCGTTCTCCATCCTCACCAAGTCCACGCTGATCCTCCGCGACCTCGACGTGCTCCTCGAGGCCGCTCGCCACACCGATGTCCGCGTCAACCTCTCGATCAGCACGCTCGACGAGGCCGTGTGGAAGGCGAGCGAGCCGGGCACCCCCCACCCGCGCCGCCGCGTCGAGGCGGTGCGAAGGCTCAACGAGGCGGGCATCCCGTGCGGCGTGCTGGTCGCTCCCGTGCTGCCGGGGCTCTCCGACCGGCCGGAGCAGCTGGAGGCGGTGGTGCAGGCCGGCGTCGCCGCCGGCGCCGTCTCCGTCACGCCGATCGCGCTGCACCTGCGCCCCGGCGTGCGCGACCACTTCATGGGCTGGCTGCGCGGTGCCCACCCCGAGCTCGTCGACGACTACGAGCGCCGGTACCGTCGGTCCTACCTGCCCCGGAAGGAACAGGACGCGCTGGCCGAAGCCGTGCGCGAGATCGTCCGAGCCGCGGGCGGCGTCGTCGCCCCGCCACTGCGGTCGGCCCGACCGCCTCGGACACCGGCGCCCGCGGTGGAGCCTCAGGCTGCGCAGCTGTCGCTGCTCAACCCGTCGTGAGCACGAGCTTGCCCAGCTTGCCGCCTGCGGCGAAGCGCTCGTAGGCGGCGGCTACCTCGTCGAGCGGGAACGTGGCGGCCACCGGCACCCGGGCCCGGCCGTCCTCGAACAGGGGCAGCACGTGACGCTCCACCAAGCGGGCGGCGCTCGCCTTGCCCTCCAGCGGACGAGCCCGCAGGGTGGAGGCGAAGATGCGGCCGCGGCGGGCCATCAGCGTCAGGAGGTCGAGCTGGGCGCTCGCACCGGCGCCGACCCCGATCACCGCGATGCGCCCGCCCTCGGCCAGCGAGCCGACGTCGGCGGGCAGGTTGGGTGCGCCGATCAGCTCGAGCACCACGTCGAACGGCCCGTGGTCGCCGAACCCGTCGGGGTCGACGACGACCACGCCCTTGCCCAACGTCGCCACTGCCTCGCGCAGCTGCGGGTTCCGCACCGTGGCCACCACCCGCGCCCCGGCCGCCGATGCCAGGTGCACGGCCGCCGACCCCACCCCGCCGGCTGCACCGTGGATGCAGACGCGCTCGCCCACGGACAGGCCGCACTGGGTGAACAGGGCGTCGTGCGCCGTGGTGTAGGCCTCGGGCAGCCCGCCCGCCTCCTCCCACGACAATCCGCCCGGCACGGGCATGGCTGCCCGCTCGTGCACCACGGCCAGCTCGGCCTGCCCGCCGCCGCCGACCACTGCCATCACCCGGTCACCGACGGCGAAGCGACGGGCCTCCGGGCCCACGGCCACCACCTCACCCGCCAGCTCCAGGCCAGGGATGTCGGGCGGGCTCCCGGGAGGCGCGGGATAGAACCCCTTGGCCTGCAGGAGGTCGGCGTTGTTGACGCCCGCGGCCCGCACCCGCACGAGCACCTCGCCGACGCCCGGCACGGGTTCGGGGTGCTCGGCGACGACGACCGCGCCGTCGCGAATCGTTGCTGCTCGCAAAAAAACCTCCGATTGCTAGGAGTATGCAGTAGACCTTTCGGCCCCAATTTCATGCAATGACGAGCCGTGGGGGACGGGCCGCCCGGCGACGCCGACGCCGACGCCAAGCGCAAGTTCGGTCGCCGGCTGCGTTCGTTGCGGCGAGCGGCCGGGCTGACCCAGGAGCGACTGGGCGAGCTGGCCGGCCTGCACCGTACCTTCATCACACACATGGAGAAGGGCGAGACGAGTCCCACGCTGGTGACGATTCTGCGGTTGGCGCGAGGCCTCGGCGTGCGGCCGGGCGCCCTGCTCGACGACTTGGTCGATCAGCCCACGCGGCCCGCGCCCACGTAGTCGCGTCGGAAGATCGAGGCGTAGCGAACCGGCGTGCCGGTCTCCGACGCCTCGACCATCTGGCCGTTGCCCACGTAGATGCCGACGTGGTGGATCGGGCTGCCGTAGAAGACGAGGTCGCCCGGTTGCAGGTCGTTCAAGGCGACCCGGCTGGTGGCGCTGTACTGCGCCTGCGACGAATGGGGCAACGAGCGACCGCCTGCCTTCCACGCCCACTGCGTGAGGCCGGAGCAGTCGAAGCTGTCGGGCCCGGCGGCGCCCCATTGGTAGGGCTTGCCGAGCTGGCGCTTGGCCTCGGCCACGGCCGCGTCGGCCCCGGCCGCGGGCGGCCGTGCGGGCGCGCTCGCCTCGCCGCCCGGCGCGGTGCTCGGGGTGGTGCTCGGCGTGCGGGCCCGGCGGGCCTCCTCCTCGGCGGCCCGCCGCCGCCGCTCGGCCTCCTCGGCCGCCTGTCGTCGGGCCAGCTCCTCGCGTGCCCGGCGGGCGGCCTCCTCCTCGCGCCGCCTGCGGTCGGCCTCGACGAGCGCCGCCAGCTCGCCCTGCACCCGGCCCAACGTCGCCCGCTGTTGCGCCTCGGCGGTTGCGGCTTCCCGACGACTCGACTCCACGGCAGCCAACGCGTCCCGCGCGGCACGCCGGGTGTCCTCCAACGCGGCCTTCCGTGCACTGCGCTCCTCGCGCGCCGACCGCAGCGCCTCCAACGCGTCCCGCTCCTGCCGCAGCACCGTGCGCACGTACGTGTTGCGCACGCCCATCTCCTCGGGGTTGCCGCCGACGATCTCCTGCACGGTGGGAAGCCGGCCGCCGCGGACGTAGGCGTTTACGGCCTGGACCTTCAGCCGCGCCTGGGACGCCTCCACCTCGCGCTCGGCCTGCGCCAGGTCGGCCGCCGCCGCGGCCGCCGCCGCCTCCACGCGCTCGGCTTCGAGGCGGGCGTTGTTCACCTGCTCGGCCAGGACGCTGATGCGCCTGCCCTGCTCCTCGAGCTCGGCCGCGATGCGTTCGGCCTCCGCCCGCTTCTCGGCGACGGTGTCGGCGGAGGCGGGCAGCGGGGCGGTCGCGGTGGCCACGAGGCAGGCGACGAGGAGACCGACGGCCCGGATGGGACGGGTCACGAGACCCCACGCTACCGTCGGCCGTATGACGGACGTTCGCATCGAGCACGACTCCATGGGCGAGGTCCAGGTGCCCGCCGACGCCAAGTGGGCGGCCCAGACCCAGCGGGCCGTCGAGAACTTCCCGATCTCCGGCCTCACCATCGACCGCCTGCTGATCAGGGCGCTCGCCGAGATCAAAGGGGCCGCCGCGCTCGTCAACGCCCGCCTCCGAGTGCTCGACAAGGACATCGCGAACGCGATACACGAAGCGGCTCGCGAAGTGGCGGACGGTCGGTGGGACGACCAGTTCCCCATCGACGTCTATCAGACGGGCTCGGGCACGTCCTCCAACATGAACGCCAACGAGGTCCTGGCCACGCTGGCGTCGGAGAAGCTCGGCGGGAAGGTCCATCCCAACGACCACGTGAACGCCTCACAGTCGTCGAACGACGTGTTCCCGTCCGCCATCCACATCGCCGCCTGCCAGGGCCTCGTGCACGACCTCGTCCCGGCGCTCGAGCACCTGGCGAAGGCGTTGCGGAAGAAGCAGCGTGAGTTCAAGGCGGTCGTGAAGTCGGGGCGCACGCACCTCATGGACGCCACGCCGGTCACGTTGGGCCAGGAGTTCGGCGGCTACGCCCAGGCGATCGAGATCGGCATCGAGCGCATCCGCGCCGCGCTGCCCCGCGTGGGCGAGCTTCCACTCGGCGGCACGGCTGTCGGCACCGGCATCAACGCGCCGAAGACGTTCGCCAAGGGCGTCATCGCCCGCTTGGCCGAGACCACCGGCCTGCCGCTCACGGAAGCGCGCGACCACTTCGAGGCCCAGGGCGCTCGCGACGCGCTCGTCGAGTGCAGCGGCGTGTTGCGCACGATCGCCGTGTCGCTTTACAAGATCGCCAACGACCTGCGTTGGATGGGCAGCGGCCCGCGCACCGGGCTGGCCGAGATCCGCATCCCCGACCTCCAGCCGGGCTCGTCGATCATGCCGGGCAAGGTCAACCCGGTGGTGCCCGAGGCCGTGTGCCAGGTCGTGTCGCAGGTGATCGGCAACGACGCCGCCGTCGCCTTCGGCGGAGCGGCGGGCAACCTCGAGCTCAACGTCATGCTGCCGGTCATCGCCCGCAACCTGCTCGAGTCGATCCGGTTGCTGGCGTCGGTGAGCCGGGTGTTCGCCGACAAGTGCATCGTCGGCATCGAGGCCGATGTGGAGCGGTGCAAGCAGTACGCCGAGTCGTCGCCGTCCATCGGCACGTCACTCAACCCCTACATCGGCTACGAGAAGGCGGCCGAGGTCATCAAGGAGTCGACCAAGACGGGCCGCTCCATCCGTGAGCTGGTGCTCGAGCGCGGGTGGATGACCGACGCCGAGCTCGACAAGGCCCTCGACACGCTCTCGATGACGAAGGGCGGGATCGTCAAGTAGGCCGGCACGCCGCGCCGGCCGAGCGCCGGCGTCCCCTCGAAGGGGGCGGGTCGTCGAGTAGTCCGCCTCGCCGCTACTAGCCGAGCGCGGGAGTGCCCTCGAAGGGGGCGGGATCGCCCGCCACGGGGATCACGGGGGCGGTCCACGCCATGCGCTTGGCCAGGTTGTCGGTGATGGCCTTCCACTCGGCGGGGCGCCAGCCCTCGGCGACGCCGAGCACCGTGCCGTCGATGCCGAGGTGCACCAGCGCGGGAAGTCGTTCGAGGCCGAAGGACTTCACCACCGTGCGGTCGGCATCGGCGAACGTGAGGATGCTCTTGGCCCACGGGCCGAGGAACATGCGGCACTCCTCGGGCGTGCCGGTGCAGACGATGGCCACCCGCACGTCGGCCTGGTCGAACGTCGAGAGGATGCGACCCGCTGTCTCCAGGATCCACGCGCTCTCGTGCGTGAACGGGTCGAGCGCGACGAAGCAGAGGTCGAACAGCGTGAGGAGGTGCTCGACCGAGCGAGGCGGCCCGTCCAGTGGCGCGAGCGTCAGATCGGGAGGGGGGTTGCTTGCCACGGCGGCAGAAGGTAGCCGCACTACCCTCGCACGTGCGAAGCAGCCGACGCCGCAGAAAGGGGCCACCCGTGGGCATCGACAGCGGGATCTACAAGACGCTTCTCGTGCTCCACATCCTGTCCGCGGTGGTGGGTTTCGGCGCGGTGATGCTCAACGGACTGTACGGCAACGAGGCGAAGAAGCGCCGCGGTGCCGAGGCCCTGGCGATCACCGACGCCACCGTCTTCGTGAGCCGGGTGGCCGAGCTCTTCATCTACCTCGTGTTCGTCTTCGGCGTGCTGCTGGTCGTGGCCGGCGACGACGCCTGGTCCTTCGGCGACCTGTGGGTCTCGCTGTCGATGGGGCTGTTCGTGATCGCCGTCGGCCTTTCGCACGGGCTGCTCCAGCCTGCCGTCAAGCGCATGCGCGTGCTGATGGCCGAGCTCGTCGACATGGGCCCCCCGCCGCCCCAGGGCGCCACTGCGGGCCCGCCGCCCCAGGCGGTGGAGCTGGAGCAGCGGGGCAGGACGGTGGCCGTCGTCGGCGCCGTCCTCAACCTGACCGTCGTGGTGATCCTGGCCTTGATGATCTGGAAACCTGTGTAGGTGCACCCGATCGAGCGCCTCCGTCACGTCGCTCGGTCGGACGGCGTCGGGCACGCCCTCCTGGTCCGGGAAGCGGCCGGCGCGCTGGCCTCCTTCGCGGACGATCCACCCGGCCTGGTCACGGCCTGCCGTCGGCTGGTCGAACGCCATCCCACGTCCGGGCCGATGTGGTGGCTGGCGTCACGGATGCTCACCGCCTCCGAGCCGGTGGCCGAAGCCTGGCGGTCCGCCGACCAGCTCGACGCCGACGGCTCGGCCCAGGTGCTGGTGGCCCGCCTGCCGGACGACGCCAGCGTCCTCGTGTTCGGCTGGCCCGAGCTGGCGGGCGAGGCGGTGCGCCGACGGGCCGACTTGGAGCTGCTGGTGGTCGATGCGGGCGGCGAAGGTCGCTCGTTCTCGCGACGGCTCCGCAATGCGGGCGTCGACGCCCTCGACGTGCCCGACAGTGGCGTGGGGGCGGCGGCGGCCGAGTCCGACCTCGTGCTGCTGGAAGCGTCGGCGATCGGGCCCGACGGCTTCGTGGCCGCTGCCGGGGCGCGGGCGGCCGCCTCGGTGGCGCGGCAGACAGGAACAGCCGTCTGGTTGGTGGCCGGCGTGGGTCGAATGCTCCCCGCCGCGTTGTGGGAGGCGTTGCTCGATCGGCTGTCGGCGGACGGGGGAGAGCCGTGGGACCGGCCGGAGGAGGTGGTGCCCCTCGACGTGGTCGACGAGGTGGTCGGCGCGGGCGGCACCGAGCCCACCTGCGGAGTGGCGCCCGAGCTGTTGAAGCCGCTCGACTGACGACATGAGCCGTCGCGACCTGATCAGGATGACCGACGAGGAGGTCCACGCCTTCCTCGACGGCCGCCACACCATGAACGTGGCCACGATCGGCCCCGACGGGCAGCCGCACCTGGTGGCCATGTGGTACGGCTTCCTCGACGGGTCGCCTGCGTTCTGGACGTACGGCAAGTCGCAGAAGGTCGTCAACCTCCGACGCGACCCGCGCATCACCTGCCTGGTGGAGACCGGTGAGGCCTACCACGAGCTGCGCGGCGTCGAGATCGTCGGCCGCGCGACTGTGCTCGACGACCGCGAGAGCGTGCTGGCGGTCGGCCGCAGTGTGCACGAGCGCTACACCGGGCCGTTCGAAGGGACGGCGCTGCCGGCCCTCGAGCAGATGGGGGCCAAGCGCGTTGCCGTGCGCATCGACGTGGCTCGCGTGGTGTCCTGGGACCACGCCAAGCTGGTCGGCACCTACTGACCCCTGGAGGGTCGGGCCGCGACGACGAGGCCGCGGTAGCGTGCGCGGCCATGGGTGAGATGGTGGAGTTCCCGAGCAACGGCGCCACGGGGCAGGGCTACCTGGCCACCCCCGCGTCGGGCAGCGGCCCCGGCTTGGTGGTCATCCAGGAGTGGTGGGGGTTGGTGCCGCACATCAAGGAGGTGTGCGACCGCCTCGCGGCCGAAGGCTTCGTGGCGCTGGCCCCCGACCTCTACCGCGGCGAGACCACGCGCGAGCCCGACGAGGCCGGGTTACTGATGATGGCCATGAACATGGCGCAGGCGGGCAAGGACATGGGCGGCGCCGTCGACTTCGTGCGCGAGCGCTCGACCGGCGAGGGCGTCGGCGTGATCGGGTTCTGCATGGGCGGCGGCTTGGCGCTCGTGCTCGCCACACAGCGACCCGACGCGGTGAAGGCGGTGGCCCCGTTCTACGGCCTCATCCCCTGGCCCGAGGCGCAGCCCGACTACTCCAAGCTCGCCGCCGCCGTGCAGGGCCACTACGCCGAGAAGGACGAGTTCTTCACGCCCGACCTCGCTCGCGCGCTGGAGCAACAGCTGCGCGAGCTGGGCAAGGAGGTCGAGCTGTTCGTCTACCCCGGTACGCAGCACGCGTTCTTCAACGACACCCGACCCGAGGTCCACGACCCCGAGGCGTCCCGACAGGCGTGGGAGCGGTCGCTCGCCTTCTTCCGCGAGCGGCTTGGCTGACGGCGCCGACGTCGTCCGCCGTTACCTGACGCTGGGCCTGGCGCTCGGGCGGCACGTCGACGGCCTGGTCGACGCGTACTACGGCCCGCCGGAGCTCGCCGAGCAGCCGCGTCGTCCGCCCCCCGCGCTGGTGGCCGAGGCCGCCCGCCTCCTCGCCGACCTCGACGCCGCCGACCTCGACGCCCGCCGGCGCCACTGGCTGCGGGCGCAGGTGGTGGGGCTGCACACCACCGCCCGCAAGCTCGCGGGCGAGGCCATCTCCTACAGCGACGAGGTGGAGGCCTGCTACGGCGTCCGCCCGCGGCGGGTCGACGAGGACGAGCTCGCCGCCGCCCACCGCGCCCTCGACGAGGTGCTGCCCGGCACCGGCGACGTGCGCGAGCGCTACATCGCATGGCGGGAGGCGCAGGTGGTGCCGGTCGACTCGCTGGCCCGAGCGGTCGCCTCGCTGGCGGAGGACCTGCGCGAGCGGACGGCCCGCCTGTTCGGGCTGCCCGACGGCGAGCGCGTCGACTTCGAGCTCGTGTCCGACAAGCCGTGGGCGGGCTTCAACTACTACCTGGGCGACCTGCGCAGCCGGGTGGCGATCAACACGGACCTGCCGGTGCTGAGCCCCCACCTGGCGCAGCTGGTTGCGCACGAGGCCTACCCCGGGCACCACACCGAGCACTGTCGCAAGGAGGTCGGCCTCGTCCGCCGCCGGCAGCAGCTCGAGGAGACGGTCTTCCTGGTGGGCACCCCGCAGTGCCTCGTCGCCGAAGGGCTGGCCGACCTCGGCATCGAGGTGGTCCTCGGCCCGCGGCCCGAATCGGTGGTGGCCGAGCACCTGCGGCCGCTCGGCATCCCCTACGAGGCCGAACAGGTGGCGGTCGTGGCCGACACCGCCACCGCCCTCGGCGCCGTGCGCGGCAACGCCGCCCTCCTCCTGCACGAGGACGGCGCCGACCCCGACGCCGTCGTCGACTACCTCGCCCGTTGGGCGCTCCTGCCGGAAGCGCGGGCCCGCAAGACCGTCGAGTTCCTCTCGGACCCGACGTGGCGGGCGTACATGACGTGCTACGTGGAGGGGCTGCCGCTCTGTCGCCGCTTCGTGGCGGGCGACCCCGCCCGCTTCGAGCGGCTCGTCACCGAGCAGCTCACGCCCGCCGACCTGGCCGCGTGAGCTGCGATTTCAAGGCTTTCTCAAAGTTTCTCAAACTCTTTGAGCAGTCTCGGAATGACAACTACAGTTTGTTGACATGCTTGTACTTGGCTTGGAGTTGCCGTGAGGATCCCCCGCACGCCGCCTGTGCTCGACTTCGACAAGGTGCGGGAGCTCAGGAGCGCCGCTCTTGCAGCGTTCCTCTCGGTGCCGCCGTGGACCGACGACGGGAAGTACCGGCACTGGGACACCCTCCGGCACTTGTCACCGCCCGCCGGCCTCGATGTCGAGCAGTGGTGGATGGGGGTGAAGTTCGCACGCAGAGGGCTGCTCAACCCGCTGCCCTTGACGGACCCCGCCGGACGACCGTTCCAGTACTGCATGCCCGATGCCGCCTGGGAGATGGCACACCGGATCGACCAACAGACGGCGGGCCGCATCGGAACGGCTGAAGTCGTCACCAACACGCACACGAGGTCCCGCTACATCGTGACCTCGCTGATGGAAGAGGCGATCACCTCCAGCCAGTTGGAGGGCGCAGTCACGTCGCGCGTGGTGGCCAAGGAGATGATCCGCAGCGGCCGACCGCCACGCGACCACAGCGAGCGCATGATCGTGAACAACTACCAGGGAATCAACCTCGTACGAGAGCTGGCCAAGGAACCGCTCACGCCCGAAGCCGTTTTGACCATCCATCGCGTCATGACCGAGGGCACGCTTGCCGATCCCAGCGCAGCAGGCCGACTCCAGCTCCCCGAGGAGAAGCGCGTCAGTGTCATGGACGACGAGAACAACGTGCTGCACGCGCCGCCACCCGCCGAGCAACTTCCCTCTCGCCTCGAGGCGATGTGCGCGTTCGCCAACGGCGAGGATGGTGTGCGCGGTTTCATGCACCCCGTTGTCCGGTCGATCCTGCTCCACCTGTGGCTGGCGTACGACCATCCGTTCGTCGATGGCAACGGGCGGACGGCACGCGCGTTGTTCTACTGGTCGATGCTTCGCCGGCGGTACTGGCTGGCTGAGTTCCTCTCCATCTCCCGCATCCTCCGCAAGGCGCCGGGCCAGTACGGCCGTGCGTTCCTCTACGTCGAGACGGACGAGCTCGATGCCACCTATTTCGTTCTGTACCAGCTGGCCGTGATCTGTCGAGCCATTGACGACCTCGACGACTACCTGCGGCGCAAGACGGCAGAGCTGCGCGAGGTCGAAGCACTCATTCGCCGATCGGACACCTACAACCATCGCCAACTGGCGTTGCTTCAGCACGCACTGCGCACGGGCGATGCCCGGTACACGTTCCGCTCCCATGCGGCCAGTCACAACGTCACGCATCAATCGGCGCGCTCCGACCTGCACGATCTCGCTCGCCGCGGTCTGCTCGTTCGTGGCAAGCGTGGCAAGGAGTACGTGTTCTCGCCCGTCCCCGATCTCGCCGAGCGACTGCAAACAGGCTGACCGCTTTGGCGCACCGAACGGGAGCCCTCGTAGCATTTCGCCATGTCCGCTCGCACCCGTGACCTGCCTCGCCGCTCGTGCCTGTCGGTGCCCGCGTCGAGCGAGAAGATGCTGGCCAAGGCGCCCGGCATCCCGGCCGACATGGTGTTCCTCGACCTCGAGGACTCCGTGGCGCCGCTGGAGAAGGAGGCGGCCCGGGCCAAGGCCGTCGACGCCGTCAAGAACCAGGACTGGGGGGAGAAGATCCTGTGCGTCCGGGTCAACGCGTGGGACACCACCTGGACCTACGGCGACGTCATCGAGATCGTCGGCAACGCGGGCGAGCGCCTCGAAGAGGTCATGCTGCCGAAGGTGCAGACGGCGGCCGAGGTGGTGGCCATGGACCTCCTCCTCACGCAGGTCGAGAAGAACAGCGGGCTGCCTGTCGGCCACATCGGGATCGAGGCGCAGATCGAGACCGCCCGCGGCCTCATCAACGTGGAGGAGATCTGCGCCGCCTCGCCCCGCCTGGAGACGATCATCCTCGGTCCCGTCGACTTCTCCGCCTCGATGGAGATGCCGTCGCTGTCGGGCGGCCTGCAGATCCCCGAGTACCCCGGCGACTACTTCCACTATCCGTTCATGAAGATCCTCATGGCGGGCCGGGCCAACGGGTTGCAGGTCATCGACGGCCCCTACGTGTTAGTGCGCGACCCCGAGGGCTTCCGCGACTTCTGCACCCGCACGCAGATCCTCGGCTACGACGGCAAGTGGGCGCTGCACCCCGACCAGGTGACGATCCTCAACGAGGTGTTCTCGCCCACCCAGGAGCAGTTCGACCGGGCCTGGGCCGTCCTCGACGCCTACAAGGAGGCCACCGAGGGCGAGCGCAGGGGCGCAGTGATGTTCGGCGACGAGATGATCGACGAGGCGTCGCGCAAGGTGGCCGTGAAGGTCGTGACGCGGGGCGAGCGCGCGGGCCTGAAGCGCAGCACTCCGGCGTAGCGGGCGGCTCCGTGGCGGGCCGGCGGTACGCCCCCACGATCGACATCGTCGTCCCCGCCCGCGACGAGGCGCGCACCGTGGCGGACGTCGTCCTCGCCTGCCAGGGCTGTCGGTACACGCGCGACGTGATCGTGGTGGACGACGGCTCCACCGACGGCACCGGCGACATCGCCGCCGCCAACGGTGCCCGGGTCGTCCGCCGCCACGACGGCGGGTCGAAGGCGCACGCGATGGAGGCGGGCGTGCGCGCCACCGACGCCGACGCCGTCCTCTTCGTCGACGCCGACCTCCTGGGCCTGCGCAGCCATCACCTCGACGAGATCTGCCGCCCGTTCGTCGAAGGCCGCGCCGTCATGTCGATCGGCACGTTCGACTACGGCATCTGGAACTCGCTCGTCCTGCGGTTCCCGCCGACGACCGGCGAGCGCGTGATCCCTCGTTGGGTCTTCGACGCGGTGCCACCGCAGAAGCTCGACGGCTACACGATCGAGGTCATGATCAACGAGGTGATCGCCGAAGCGCGGCTGCCCACCGTTGCCCGCGTGATGAAGGGCGTGACCCACCGCACCAAGCGCGAGAAGTTCGGCAGGGTCGAGGGCTACCGCCGAACCTGGCGCATGTTCCGGCAACTGATGGGTCTCATCCGCGTCGTCCGGCTGCGCATTTACTGGTTCTACCTGCGTGATCTGACCATAGAGCGGGCATAGCATCTCCGGCCTGTTCGACGGACGAAGCGGAGGAACGGTGCGACGACGCAAGCGCTGGGCGGGTTTGGTCGCCACTGCACTACTCGCGACGGCCGCGTGGCTTGTCCCCGCCACGCCGGCCCACGCCGCCGGGACGCTCTCCATCAGCCCCGGTTCGACCGACTTCGGCGAGGAACGAGTCGGCACCACCTTCGGCGAGGTCAGGCGCTTCACCGTGACCGCCACAGGGGAGCCGGTGATCATCGAGGACGTCCTCCTCGGCGGCGACGCGCAGCTCGACTTCTTCCCGGTCGTCATCGACGAGAACGACGACGGCATCCCCGACGCCACGTACTGCTACGACACAGATCCCGCCGACGGCATCGACACAGACGTCACGCTGGCGCCCGGGCAGCGCTGCGTCGTCGACTTCATCTTCGTGCCCACACGGTTCGGGGCGCGCAACGCGGTGCTCGCCGTCGACAGCAACGCCGCCAACGACCCCACCGCCGGCCTCACAGGCGAGGGCACGACCGGCTACTACATCGCCGGCACACTCGGCCAAGTGGCCGCCTTCGGCGACGCGCTCGACTTCGGCGACCTGTCGGAGCTCGACCTCAACGCGCCGATCGTGGGCATCGCCACCACGGCCGACGGCGACGGCTACTGGCTCACCGGCCGCGACGGCGGCATCTTCGCCTTCGGCAACGCGGACTTCGCGGGCTCCATGGGAGGCGTGCGGCTCAACCAGCCGATCGTCGGCATGGCGGGCCTGCCCGATCCCTTCGCCGAGGGCTACTACCAGGTGGCGGCCGACGGCGGCATCTTCGCCTGGGGCGATGCCGAGTTCCACGGCTCGACCGGCAACATCCGGCTGAACCAGCCGATCGTCGGCATGGCCGTGCACCCGTCGAACGAGGGCTACTGGCTCGTCGCTCGCGACGGCGGCGTGTTCGCCTTCGGCGAGGCGGGCTTCCACGGTTCCACGGGCAACATCCGGCTGAACCAGCCGATCGTGGGCATGACGCCCACGCCGTCGGGCGAGGGCTACTGGCTGGTGGCCCGCGACGGCGGCATCTTCGCCTTCGGCGATGCCGACTTCCACGGCTCGACCGGCAACATCCGCCTGAACTCGCCCATCACAGGCATGGCGTCCACGCCGCTGGGCGACGGCTACTGGATGGTGGCGCAGGACGGCGGCATCTTCGCCTTCGACGCCACATTCCACGGCAGCCTGCCCAGCAGCGGCATCACAGGCGTGAACGACGTCGTGGGGATCGCGCCCACCGCGCCCCCGCTCGACCTCGGCGTGTTGGCCGCAGGCGGGAAGGCCCGCCCGGTGCGTCCGTCGGCCGACGGGTTCCCGGCGGGCGTGGTCACCCGAAGCCGGTAGCAGCAGGGCGCTCGGGGCCGTCAGCCCCGGGCGCCCTCCACGAGGCGGCGGGCGATGACCTTCAACGCCAGGGTCTCGTCCGCGCCCTCGAAGATCGAGAGCACGCGGGCGTCGACGAAGTAGCGGCTCACCGGGAACTCCTCGGCGTAGCCCATGCCGCCATGGACCTGCATGGCCTCCCGGGTCACCCACTCGGCAGCGCGGCAGACGTAGGCCTTGACCATCGAGGCCTCCATGGCCCCTTCGCCCTTGGCCATCAGGCGGGCCACCTGGTAGGCGAACTGGCGGCTGGCCTGGATGACGACGGCCATCCGGGCCAGCTTCGTCTGCGTGAGCTGGTAGTCGGCGACGGGCTTGCCGAACACCGTGCGGTTGGCGGCGTAGTCGACGGCAGCCTCGTAGGCCGCCTGCATCACGCCCACGGCGCGGGCCGCGGTCTGGAGGCGTCCGTTCTCGAAGCCCGCCATCTGGAGGTAGAAGCCCTGGCCCTGGCCCGCCTCGCCGCCGATGAGGTTCTCGCCCGGCACGTACCAGTTCTCGAAGGCCAGCTCGTAGGAGTGCATGCCGCGGTAGCCGATGGTGTCGATGGGCCTGCCCTCGAGGCGGCCGCCCTCGGGCTGGGCCAGGAGGAAGCCGTGGCCGTCGCCTCGCTCCTTGGGCACGACGAACAGGCTCAGGCCGCGGTGGCCCTTGGACCGGTCGGGGTCGGTGCGGGCCAGCAGCATGAGCACGTCGGCTCGGGCCGCGAACGTGCACCACGTCTTCACGCCGTTGATGCGCCACCCGTCGCCGTCGCGCGTGGCCGCCACCTTGATGCCCGCCACGTCGGAGCCGAAGTCGGGCTCCGTGACGGCGACGGCGTTCATGATCTCGCCGCTCGCCAGCCGCGGCAGCCAGTGGTGCTTCTGCTCCTCCGTGCCGCCCTTCACCAACGCCCGGGTGAGGATCTCGGGCCGGGTGATGAGGGAGCCCGCGACGCCGAGCGAGCCTCGGGACAGCTCCTCGGTGGCCACGACCATGGCCAGGTACTCGCCCTCGCCGCTTGCTGCGAAGCCCCCGTACTCCTCGGGGATGCTCAAGCCGAACGTGCCGATCTCGGCCAGGCCTTCGATGATGCGCTCGGGGATGTCCTCGTTCCTGCGGTGCACGTGCTCGGCCACCGGCCGCACCTCGTCCTCGGCGAAGCGGCGGAAGGTGTCCTGCACGAGCTCGAAGTCGGCGTCGAGGTGGCGCGGCCCCTGCTCGCCGGCCAGCGAGGCCAGGAACTCGGGCGAGCGGAAGGTGGCGAGGAAGTCGCGGGCGCCGTCGAGCGCGCCCGGCGCGGTGCCCCACGCGGGCTCGCGGCCGAGCACGCGGGTGGCCACGTCGTACACGGCGTCGGCCACGAAGGCGCAGGCGATGCGCGCCTCCACCTCGCCCTTGGCGCCGTAGTCGAGGATGGCACGGGCGTTCTCCACCGCGGCCGCCGCGTGGGCCAGGTCGTAGGCCACCACCTGGTGGGCGTCGAGGTCGCCGAGCGTGGCCAGGTGCCGAGCGGCGCCGTCGGTGACCGACTTCGCCAGCTGGACGACTCGCGCCGCGGCATCGAGATCGGGAGCAGCCATGGGCCACGAGGCTACCGACGAGCACCCGCGGGCCTCACATCCTGGTGCATGCGCACCACCCGGAAAGGGGCCGTCCGCCTCTGAGACTGCACCCCCTCGGGGCCGACATTTCATTACGAGCCGTCGGGCCCTGCCGACCCCCCCCAGCGGGGCTCGGCGGCTCCTCAAACGAAGTCGGTCAACCGGTGCGCCGGGCCACGACCATGACGAGCGGCGGCAGGACGATGGGGTCCTCTCCGGGATCCACGTCCGTGAGCAGCGTGAGGTACCGGCGCACCGGGCCGGCGCCCACGCCCGCCGGTGCCTCCGCCCAGGAGTCGACCAGGTCCAACCCGGCGTCGCGAGCCAGCGCCGGAAGCACGGCGCCCACGTCGGGATGGCGGGCGTCGGGCATCGAGAGCGGCAAGCCGCCCACCCGTCCGGCCGACGTGATCGGCTCCTGCGCCACGACCCAGCCGCCCGGCCGCACTGCACCCGCCATGCGCCGGAGGACGGCGACGGGCTCCAGCACGTGCATCAGCAGGAAGCGGCAGAACGCCAGGTCGAGGAGCTCGGGCAGCAGCAGGTCCTCGGCCGCCTGCGTGACGGCGATCACCTGGGCCTGCCCGCTGTCGGCCGCCGCCTTGGCTACCTCGTCGCGCGCCCGCGGGTCGCTGTCGACCGCGTAGACGCGTCCGTCGCGGCCGACGATCTCGGCCAAGGCCACGGTGACGTCGCCGCCGCCCGCGCCCACGTCGGCGCACCGCCACCCCTCGCGCAGCCCCAGCCGGTCGAGCGCGGTCGCCAGCGGCCGCCGGTACACGTCGTTGCGCAGGCCGAGCTCGATCACGGCCCCATAGGATGCCGCACATGACCGTGCACGACCGCCCGTTCGGCCGCTACTTCGAGGATTTCGAGGTGGGCGACGTCTACAAGCACTGGCCGGGCAAGACGATCACCGAGTACGACGACCACCTCTTCTGCATGATCACGATGAACCACCACCCGTTGCACACCAACGAGTGGTTCGCCGAGAACGAGACCGTGCACAAGCGCAACGTTGTCGTCGGCAACCTCGTGTACTCCCTCGTGCTCGGCATGAGCGTGCCCGACGTGAGCGGGGCGGCGATCGCCAACCTGGAGGTGGAGTCGCTCACGCACAAGAAGCCCACGTTCCACGGCGACACGATCTACGCGGAGACGCGCGTCCTCGACAAGAAGGAGTCCACCTCGAAGGACGACCGCGGCGTCGTCACGGTCGAGACCAAGGGCTTCAACCAGCACGGCGAGGAGGTCTGCTACTTCCGCCGCAAGGTGATGGTGTGGAAGCGGGCGGCCGCCCCGCCCCGCATGCGCCCCTACGGCGACGAGGTGTGGGAGGGCAGCACGCAGTAGGCACCCTCGGCGCTGTAGCGCTGCGGCTGCACGTCGAAGGCCCGGTTGAAGCGGGCGCGTAATCCCTCGTATGCGATCGTCATCGCCAGCTCGACGACCTGTCGCTCCTTCAGGTGCTCCCGCAGCCGGTCGAGCAGGTCGGGGCGCGGTGTGGCGGGCGTGGCGGTGATGGCGTCGGCCAGCTCGAGCACGAGGCGTTCGAGCGGGGTGAACGCCTCGCTGTCACGCCAGCAGTGGAGCGCTCGCATCTTCGCTTCCGGGATTCCCGCTGCTCTGCCGACCGCAGAGGTGAAGTCGAGTCACCAGGGACAGCCGATGAGGGAGGCGGTGCGCATCTCGGCCAGCATCTTGAGGTCGAGCGGCACCGAGCGGGCGGCGAACAGCCCGCCTTCCATGGCGAACAGGCCCGCCAGCACCTGCGGCCGCCGAGCGAGGATGCGCCAGGTGGTGGGGACGCGCAGCAGCTTCCCCCGCAACCGCACGGCAACGCGCAGCCAACCCGCCATGCCGGCATCGTAGGCACCCGGTGAAGCAGCGTGCCTTGTTGGAGTGGTCGGCCCGCTCGCGGCGCGACCTGCCGTGGCGGCGCACGCGCGACCCGTGGGCCGTGCTCGTCAGCGAGCTCATGCTCCAGCAGACGCAGGTGCCCAGGGTGGTGCCGAAGTACGAGGCGTTCCTGGGCCGGTTCCCGACGGTGGCGGCGTGCGCGGCGGCGCCCGTGGGCGAGGTCGTCAAGGCGTGGGCGGGCCTGGGCTACAACCGGCGGGCGGTCAACCTCCACCGGGCCGCGGTCGCGCTGGCGGGCGCACCGCCGCCCTGCGACCTGGCCGCCCTCCTGGCACTGCCGGGGATCGGCCCGTACACGGCGCGGGCCGTGCTCGCCTTCGCCTACGAGGAGCCGGTGTGCCCGCTCGACGTGAACACGGCCCGGCCGCTGGCCCGGGCGTTCGGCGTGCGCACGCAGGCGGAGGCCGACGCGCTCGTGCCGCCAGGCCGCTCGTGGCAGTGGAACCAGGCCCTCATGGACCTGGGCGCCACCGTCTGCACGCGTCGGGCACCCCGGTGCGATGCGTGCCCGTTGGCGGGGGCGTGCCGGTGGCAGGCCCGGGGCGGGCCGGACCCGGCAGCGCCGGCGGGCCGGCAGTCGCCGTTCGCGGGGTCCGACCGACAGGGCCGCGGCCGGTTGGTGGACGCGATGCGGCGAGGGCCGGTCCCGCTCCAGGAGCTGGGGGCGGCCGCCGGGTGGCCCGACGATCCGGCTCGCGCCCGCCGGGCCGCCGACTCCCTCGTGGCCGACGGCTTGGCCGTCCTACGCGACGGCGCGCTGGCGCTGCCGTAGGAGCTGCTCCACCTGTCGCGCCACCCATGTGGGACGGCGCACGACGTCGCGCCAGGTGAAGCGCAGGACCGTCCAGCCGGCGGCCACGAGGTGGTTCTGGCGCTCGACGTCGGCTTGCATCGCCGTGGGGGAGGAGTGGACCTCGAAGCCGTCGACCTCGATGGCGATCATGAGGTCGGGGTAGGCGAAGTCGACGCGGTAGCGGCCGACCGGGTGCTGGAAGGCCGGCGGTGGAAGGTTGCGCTCCCGGAGCACCCGGGCGAAGCGGGCCTCCAGCAGGCCGTCGGGGCGGGCCCGCCCAAGGGCGCGGTCGTCGAGCACGCGGCGGATGACGCCCGCGCCGCGGCGGCCCCGCCGGGCGACGTCGTCGAGCACCCGCTCGACTGCCACGACGCTGCACACGCGGGCGATGACGGCCCGTTCGAGCGCGTCGGCCACCGCGGCGTCGCTCCGCACCACCGCGCCCAGGTCGACCAAGGTGCGCATGGGGTTCGTCACCGGGATGCCCAGCCGCCTCGTGACGTGCTTCGGGGTGAGGTCACGCGACCGATGCGTCACCATGCCGACCGCCTCGCAGCGCCGCCCGCGCGGCACCGTGACCTCCACCTCGTCGGCGTCGTGGATGCCCCACAGCCGCGCCGCCGTACGATGCGACGCCACCCCGTCGGCCGCCATCACCGCCGCCATCACGTCCTGCTCCCACGTCTGCGGCACTCCCGCCACCCGATAGACCCTGCTGTGCACAGGCTCCAAACGCTCGCAGGCCAGCCACCGGTCGATCGCGTCCTCGCCGAGGCCCGCGGCCAGCGCCTGCTCTCGGGTGATGAGCCCGTGCTGCACCCGTGCCCTGCGTGCAATCTGCTTCATCTCTCCTCCTTCCTCGGTTTTGGGCACGGTTTGCCGCTGTATGCGCGGGTAACCGTGCCCAAAACAGGGGTGGTCAGGGGGAAGAGAGGGCGCGGAGGACCGCGTCGACCACGGAGTCTGCCAGGGCCTGCACCTCGGCGTCGGTGCGGTCCTGGATGGGGTGGGGGACGAGCACCCACTGCGGGCGGAAGCCGAGGGCGCGTGACTGTGTCTCGGCCGCCTCGGCGAACTCGTCGGACGCCACGAACACGCCCGGCACGCCCCGCCCTTCGAGATCCACGATGTCGTGCACACTGCACGACGTGCACGAGCCTCAGTCGGCCAGTGCCTCGATCACCACGTCGCATCGTGTGGCGATCTCGTGGCGCAGGTCGACCGGCGCGGGCTTGGTGAACGTGGGCTTCATGAAGCGGGCCGTCGTGAGCCCCCGCTCCCGAAGCCGCTCCTCCAGCCGGTCGAGGAACACGTCGCCCCGGGCCTTGGAGATGTCGAGCAGCCCGACAGTCAGCCCGTCGAGCGACTCAGGCCGGGGAGCGGCGGCTCGGGTGGCGGGCGACCGTTCCCCCGTCGGGTCGAGCACCTTCATGGACGCACCTCCCTGGTGACGGGCTCGGAGCCCAGCTTCCCGCTCGCCCACCCGCCGATGATCCCGGAGAACAGCCCGGCGCTGCCGCCCGCGTGCACCAACAGGAGCCCGCCGGGGCGGAACTTCGGCAGCGTGGACTCGGCGAACACCTCGGGCACGCCCTCGGCGATGCCGCCCGCCCCCCGCACGATCTCCGAGCCCGGAAGCTGCAACAGCGCCTCCAGCTCGGCCACCAGCCGAGCACGGTCCCAGCCCGCCTCCTTGAACACCCGGCCGTGCTCGGGCGCGATCACGAGCATGGCGTCGAAGGCGATGGCCAGCTTGGCGTGGGCCACCGTGCGCAACGACAGGGCCAGCGAGCGCGCCAACGACTCCGGCGTGCGCGACAGCTGGTCGATCACGCCCTGCACGCCGCCGCCCGCGAACAGCGTGACCGCCGAGGTCCCGGCCCGCAGGCCCCGCGACACCGACAGCGGCTCGAACGGCGAGCCGTCCTCGGCCTCGGCGAAGCAGAACGTGTACTTGCCCGGCGAACCCAGGGTGGCCCGGTCGATCTCGCCCGGCCGCCCCCCGCCCACGTTGCGGATCACCAACTGCAACGCCCGCCCGATGGTGGCGTTCGCCCGGTTGCCCTGGCCCAGCGCGTTGAAGCCGCTGTTCATGCCGATGGCCTTGGCGATCGGCCCGTTCACCACCACCACCGGCCCCGAGAACCAGGTGGTGCACAACAAGCCGTGGGCGTTGAACTCCTCGGTGCAGGCGGCCTCCACCGCGGCCAGCACCACCGGCAGGTACTCCGGCTTGCACCCGGCCAGCACGGCGTTGACCGCCACCTTCTCGACGGTGCACTCCACCAGGTCGGGCGGGACCACGGCCACCACCTCGTCGGGCAGCCGTGACGTGCCCTCGAGCATCCGCAGCACGCGCGCCTCGGTGGGCGGCACCACCGGCAGGCCGTCCGACCAGCCCCGGTCGAACATGGCCTCCATCTCGTCCTCGAGCGACGCGATCTCCACCCGCCGCGACCGCAGAGTCGACCCGCCGAAGCGCACGGCCAGCTCCTCGGCCACGCTGGGGTCGAGCGTGCGGGACCCGCACCCGGGCCGGAAGTCGGGCAGCTCGGGGGCGAGGCCCGACTGCCCGGTGAGCTCCTCCCACTTCTCCCGCATCCAACCCTCGGTGCGGGCCACGATCGAGCCCTCCTCCACCCGCAGCAGCGTGGGCACCACCTCCACGCCCAAGTGGAAGGACGTCTCCAGGCCCTCGTCGGTGTCCTCCGACACCAGGTGGGCGCCCAGGGACGCCAGCACCGGCGCCACCAGGCGGCACGTGGGGCAGTCGTGCTTGACCACCGCCACCAGGCCGTCGGGCAGGGCCACCGTCACGAGAGGAACTCCAGCACGCGCCGGTTGAACTCCTCCGGCTGCTCCACGTGGAGGAAGTGGCCGGCGCCCTTCAGCACCACCGCCTCGGGCGGGGCCAGCTCGACGCCCAGGCAGCCGTCGTCGTCGCCGTGCAGGTAGAGCCACGGCTGCGGGAACGGCCCGTCGGGCGCGCCCTCGGCGGCGGGGTCGAACATGGCCCGGTAGTAGCCGACGGCGGCGGCCAGGTGCTCGGGCGACCGCAGCGCCTCCTTCACCCGGGGCAGGTCGTCGGCGGCGTCGTAGCCGGGGGACCAGTCGGCCCACAACCGGTCGACGAAGGCCAGGTCGTCGGCCGCCACCGCCGTCTCGGCGAAGCCGCTTTGGAAGAAGAAGATGTACCAGCTGCGCCGGAGCTGGTCGTAGGAGAGGAAGCGGGTGCCCCACGTGGACGGCCGGGGCACCGCCGCCGTCACCAGGCGGGACCAACGCTCGGGCGCCGTGGTGGCAGCCCCGTAGGCGGCGACCGCGCCCCAGTCGTGGCCCACCAGCACGGCCCGCCCGTCGCCGCCGAGCACCTCGTGCAGCCCGTTGGCGTCGGCCGCCAAGGCCGCCGTGCCGTACCGGCCGTCGGCGGGCACAGCCGTCGGCGCATAGCCGCGCAGCCAGGGCGCCACGGCCCAGAAGCCCGCCTCGGCCAGCGCCGGGAGCAGGAACCGCCAGGTCCACGCGCAGCCGGGGAAGCCGTGCAGGCACACGGCCAGCGGACCGTCGGAGGGTCCCTCCTCCAGGAAGGCGACCCGCAGGTCGCCGACGACCACCTCCCCCTCGTGCACGGAGCGTGAGGTTATCGGTCAACTCGCCGCGTCGGGGCGCCGATGAACTGCTACATGGCCCACGAATGGCTCGACCGATTGCTGCGCGCCATGGAGCCGCTGGACGCGTCCGACCTCCACATCAAGGCGGGCTCGCCGCCCCGCATCCGGGTCCACGGGGACCTGCAGAAGCTCGACGGCGAGGAACGGCTGACGAACGAGACAACCGCGGAGATGGCCTCCGCCATCATGCGCGACGACGTCGCCCAGCAGTTCTCCGTGCGCAACGAAGCCGACTTCGCCTATGCCATCCCCGGCTGCGGCCGGTTCCGCGTGAACGTGTTCCGCCAGCGCGGCTCGGTGGCGATGGTGTTCCGCCGGGTGCGCACGTCCGCCGCCTCCTTCGACGAGCTCAACCTGCCCGACGTGGTGGGCCGGCTCGCCTCGGAGCACCGCGGCCTCGTGCTCGTCACCGGCCCCACCGGCTCGGGGAAGACCACCACCCTGGCGGCGATGATCGACCACATCAACCAGAACCGCGAAGTGCACATCGTCACCATCGAGGACCCCATCGAGGTGCTGCACCGCGACTCGCTGGCCGAGATCAACCAGCGGGAGATCGGGTTCGACACGCAGGACTTCGCCTCCGCCATGCGCGCTGCCATGCGTCAGGACCCGGATGTGATCCTCGTGGGCGAGATGCGCGACCAGGAGACGGTCGCCGCCGCGCTGTCGGCTGCCGAGACCGGCCACCTCGTGTTCTCGACCCTCCACACCATCGACGCCACCGAGACGGTGAACCGCATCGTCGACTTCTTCCCGCCCCACCAGCAGAACCAGGTGCGGGTGGCGTTGGCGGGCGCGTTGCGCGGGACGATCTGCCAGCGGCTCGTGCCCACCGCCGACGGCAAGGGCCGCGTGCCCGCCATGGAGGTGATGGTGGTCAACGGCCGCATCCAGCAGTGCATCATCGACCCGCACAAGACCGGCGACATCCACGAGATCATCCAGGAAGGCGAGTACTACGGCATGCTCACCTTCGACCAGTCGCTGGTCGAGCTCTACGAGCAGGGCAAGATCGACCTGCGCGGCGCCATGATGGCGGCCTCCAACCCCCACGACCTCAAGGTCATGCTCCAGCAGCGCGGGTTGGTGGGTACCGGGGCTCGCTGAGACTTCGGTCACACGCTGCCCGTCGGTCGCTGACCGCAGGTAACCTGCCGGTGACGACAGGGGGGACCTGCGTGAAGCTGACGTTCTACGGAGTTCGCGGTTCGTGCCCTTGCCCGTGTGAGGCAAATCGCCGCTACGGGGGGAACACCGCGTCCGTTGCCCTGGAGGTCGAGGGCGAGCCCCCGATCCTCTTCGACCTCGGCACGGGGCTCCGCCTGCTGGCGGCCTCGCAGCCGCACGACGGCACCTTCCGCGGCACTGCGCTCCTCACCCACATCCACTGGGACCACGTCCAGGGCCTCCCCTTCTTCCCCCCCGTCGACCGCCCCGGCGCCCGGCTCGACGTGTACGGCCCGGCCCAGGAAGGGGGCACGCTGGCCGAGGTCTTCGACGACTTCATGCGGCCGCCGTACTTCCCCGTGCAGTTCTCCGACCTGCGCGGCGACATCCGCTTCCACGACGTGCTCGACGACGACTTCGAGGTGGGCTCGGCCAAGGTCAAGGTCCGGCCCGTGCCGCACTGCGGGCCGACGCTGGGGTACCGCGTCGACTGGCAGGGCGTGAGCATCGCCTACGTGAGCGACCACCAGGCCCCTCTCGGGCTCGACACCGTCGCCGACGCCGTGGTCGAGCTGTGCGAGGGCGTCGACCTGCTCATCCACGACGCGCAGTACACGCCCGAGGAGTTCGCCGAGAAGTCGCACTGGGGCCACTGCACGATCGACTACGCGGTGCTCGTGGCCCGCGAGTCCGGCGTGCGCCGGTTGTGCCTCTTCCACCACGACCCCGCCCACAGCGACGACCAGATGGACCGGCTCCTCGAAGGAGCCCGCCGCACCGGCGCCCGCCTCGGCGTCGACGAGGTGACCGCCGCCTACGAGGGCATGACGCTCACCTTCTAGCCGGCAGCATCGGGCCCGTGAGCGACGACATCGAATCGGCGGGGGCCGACACGTTCGACGAGGCCCGCTTCCGGCAGGTGCTGGGCCACTTCTGCAGCGGCGTCGCCGTCGTCACCGGCCTCGAAGAGGGCCGACCCGTCGGGCTCACCGTGCAGTCGTTCACCTCGCTGTCGCTCGACCCGCCGCTCGTGCTGTTCTGCCCGGCCAAGTCGTCCACCAGTTGGGCCCGCATGCGCGTCGCCGACGGCTTCTGCGTCAACATCCTCGAAGAGGGCCAGGAGGCGCTGTGCCGCGCCTTCGCCGCACGAGGCGGCGAGAAGTTCGAGGGCGTGGGATGGACGCCCGCGCCGCGCACGGGCTCGCCCGTCCTGTCGGGGGCGCTGGCCTGGATCGACTGCCGGCTCGACGCGGAGCACGACGGCGGCGACCACACGATCGTGGTGGGCCGGGCGCTCGACCTGGGGCTGCACGAGCGCGACGGCACCCCGCTGCTCTTCTACCGAGGCGGCTTCGGGCGCTTCGAGCCGTAGATGCCCGCCCGCCTCGCCGTCGGCGTCGTGCTCCTGGTGGCGGGCGTGGCCAAGCTGGCCGACCGGTCCCACCCGGCGATGGCCGTCACCGAGGTCGTGCTGGGCGCCCTGCTCGTCACCGGCGTGGGCGGGCGGTGGACGGCGGGCGCGGCGGCCGTCCTGCTGGCCGCCTTCACCGTGGTGGTGGCGCGGCGGGTGCGGGCGGGCGACCGGGAGCCGTGCGGCTGCTTCGGCCGGCTCTCGCGGCGGCCGGTGACCGGGCGGACGGTGGCTCGCAACGTCGCGCTGTTGGCGCTGGCCGTGGCCGGGATGCTCATATGACCGCGTGCCCACCGTCGACAAGGCCGAGGCGATCGAGGGCGTCTTCGTCGTCGGCCTCGACGCCCACGGCGACGCTCGTGGGCGGTTCGTGGAGACGTACCGGCGCGAGTGGGTCCCGGGCGCTCGCGAGATGGTGCAGGCGAACCGCTCCGAGAAGCAGGCAGGCGCGGTCGTGGGCCTGCACTTCCACCGGCGCCAGGCCGACTACTGGCACGTGGTGTCGGGCCGGGCCCGGGTCGTCCTCCACGACCTGCGGGTGGGGTCGCCCACCGAGGGTGCGACGCTCATGCTCGACCTCGACGGCGGGGAGCCCACCGGGCTGTACATCCCGCCCGGCGTAGGCCACGGGTTCGCCGCGCTCACCGACGTGGTGCTCACCTACCTCGTGGACGGCTACTACGACCCCGACGACGAGCTGGGCGTGGCCTGGGACGACCCCGAGGTCGGCGCCGACTGGGGCGTGGCCGACCCGGTGCTGTCGGGCCGCGACCGCTCGCTGCCTCAGCGGGCGGCCGTGGAGCGGCCCGCCTTCACGTAGCCTTCCACCGCGGCCGGCCCCACCAGGCGGGCCTGCACCTCGCCCGCGGCGTCGGCCAGCAGCACGGTGGGCGCCCGACGCACGGCGAAGGCGTCGGCCAGGTCGGGGTCCTCGGTGGCGTCGACGGTCACCACCCGAGCGCCCGGGTCGCCCGCCCGCAGCCGTTCGGCGACCGGCCCGCACGAGGCGCAGTACGGCGTGGTGAACACCACCCACGTGCGCTCGGCGCCGTCGACGATGTGGGCGGGCACCCGCGCCGCGGCCCCGGTGGCCTTGCGCCGTCCCAGCACCAGCCACAGGTAGATCTCGCAACCCACGCAGATGCCGGTGACGGCGGCCAACGCCGCCAAGGCGGCCACCACCAAGGCCAGCGCCCAACCCAGGCCCACAGCGCCCGCTGCGAACGCCACGGCGGCGGCCACCAGGAAGGCCACCCCCACGGCGGCGGCGAAGCGGGGCGGGCGGGGATCCTCGAGGTCGGCGGGCGGGCGCAGCCGTGGGCGCACCACGTCGGCGTAGAGGCGGAGGAACGGCCCGTAGCGGGGCCCGAAGGCGGCGCCCAGGAACAGGACCCCGGCCCACACCGGCACCACCCAGCGGGCGTCGGCCAGGAACCCGGCGACGAGCGCCGCCGTGAGCACCGCTTGGTTGAAGCGGGGGCCCCGGGGGTCGATGGGAGGCGGGGTGCCGGGCATGGCACCAGTGTAAACCCGACCAAGCCGGTCGGAATTCCCCCGTACTGGGGCTGTCCCGGCCCTCGTTCGTTTGCCACAATGAGTGGCCAAGGAACGGGACGGAGCGTGGCCATGGACCTCAAACGGATCGGACAGGCAGCAGTGCTCCGTGACGCGGCGGCCGATGTCGCCGTCACCCGTGAGCGCAACCGCCAGTCGCGCTTGACCCGGTTGGCCTTCGTCCTGACGCCGCTCACGCTGTGGATGTGGGTGCGCTTCGCCACAGGCAACCCGGTGAAGTTCGGCATCCGCAACCCCGTGCCCGTCGAGCTCATGCCCGCCCTGATCCTCGTGGTGCTGCTGGGCGCGGTGCTGCTGGTGCCGCTGTTGGCGGCGGGCCGATCGCCCCACGTCCTCTACCGGCCGTCGGAGCTCACGACGTCCTTCGACGACGTGAAGGGCATGCCCGTCGTCGTCGAGGAAGTGGTGAAGACGCTCAACCTCTTCCTCGCCCACCGCACGTTCAAGGAGCGGATGGGCGGCACGGCCCGGCGGGCCATCCTCTTCGAGGGGCCGCCCGGCACCGGCAAGACCTACCTCGCCAAGGCCATGGCACGCGAGGCGGGCGTGCCGTTCTTCTTCGTGTCGTCGTCGGCGTTCCAGTCGATGTACTACGGCCAGACCAACCGCAAGATCCGCAACTACTTCAAGGCCATGCGCACGGCGGCACGCCGCGAGGGCGGCGCCGTCGGCTTCATCGAGGAGATCGACGCCATCGGCTCGGCCCGCCAAGGCATGGGATCGGGCGGCGGCCGCGAGGGCATCTCGGGCGTGGTGAACGAGCTGCTCATCCAGCTCCAGTCGTTCGACCAGCCCACCGGCGGCCAGCGCTTCCAGGGGTGGTTCATCGACCAGCTCAACCGCTGGCTGCCCGCCCACCGCCAGCTGCGCAAGCCGGTCCCCGAGCCCGCCAACCTCCTGGTCATCGGGGCCACCAACCGCAAGGACGACCTCGACCCCGCGCTGCTGCGGCCGGGGCGCTTCGACCGCTCGATCTACTTCGACCTGCCCAGCCGGTCGGGACGGCGGGAGATCATCGACTACTACCTGGCCAAGAAGGCGCACGACGCCGACCTCGACCGGCCGGAGGCGCGCGACACGCTGGCCGCCATGACGTTCGGCTACTCGCCGGTGATGATCGAGCACCTGCTCGACGAAGCGCTGGTGTGGGCGCTGCGCCGCGGCGGCTCTCGCCTCAACTGGGACGACATCCAGCAGGCCCGCATGACCGAGGAGCTGGGCCTCAAGCAACCGGTGGAGTACACCGAGGCCGAGCGGCGCACGATCGCCACCCACGAGGCGGGCCATGCCACCGTCGCCTACCTGGTGGGCAAGGGCCGCAAGCTCGAGGTCCTCTCGATCATCAAGCGGGGCCAAGCGCTCGGGCTCCTGGCGCACTCCGAGCTGGAGGAGCGCTACACCCGCACGAAGTCGGAGATCGAGTCGCTGATCCAGATCGCCTTCGGTGGCATGGTGGCCGAGGAGCTGTTCTTCGGCGAGTCGAGCAGCGGGCCCGGCGGCGACCTCCAGGCGGCCACGTCGGCAGCGGCCCAGATGGTCGGCAGCTTCGGCATGGCCGGCTCGCTCATCTCGCTGGAGGCGGCGGCGGGGCCGCCCGGGGCCAACGTCGTCACCAAGGTGCTCTCCGACGACCGCACCCGCGACGCGGTGGAGTCGATCCTCGCGGCGGCGAAGGACGAGGTCACCAAGATGCTGTCGGAGAACCGGCACCTGGTTGAGGCCCTGCGCGACGCGCTGCTCGAGCACGACGAGCTCATCGGCGAGGACATCATCGCCGTGCTGCAGAAGGCCGAGCCGCACGTGGTCGACCTGCGCGAAGGCGTGGTCGTGGAGGCCGAGACCGAGCTCTAAGCGGCGCCCAGCGCGTCGAGCACGAACGCCAGCACGAACGCCTCGTCGCGCCACGCGTCGTACCGGCCCGACGGCCCCATGTGCCCTGCGCCCAGCTCGGTCTTGAGCAGGACGGGCCGGTCGCCGGTTGTGGTGGTCCGCAGCCTCTGCACCCACTTGGCCGGCTCCCAGTAGGAGACCCTCGGATCGTTGAGGCCCGCGGTCACGAGCATCGCCGGGTAGGGCTCGGCCCGCACGTTGTCGTAGGGCGAGTACGACTTCATGTACTCGTACACCTCGGGGTCGGCCACCGGGTTGCCCCACTCCTCCCACTCGAGGACGGTGAGGGGCAGCGTCTCGTCGAGGATGGTGGTGAGGCAGTCGACGAACGGCACCTCGGCCACCACCGCGGCGGGCAGGTCGGGCCGCAGGTTGACGACGGCGCCCATGAGCAGGCCGCCCGCGCTGCCGCCGCGGAAGGCGAGCCGGGCGGGCGAGGTGTAGCGGTCGGCCACGAGCTGCTCCGCGCAGGCGACGAAGTCGGTGAACGTGTTCTTCTTCTTCAGGTACTTGCCGTCCTCGTACCAGCGGCGCCCCATCTCGCCGCCGCCCCGCACGTGGGCGACGGCGTAGACGACCCCGCGGTCGAGCAGGCTCAGCCGCAGCGACGAGAACGTGGGATCGACGCTGTGCTCGTACGACCCGTAGCCGTAGAGCAGCGCAGGCGCGCTGCCGTCGAGCGCGACGTCGGTGCGGTGCACGATCGACATCGGCACCCGCACGCCGTCGGGGGCGGTGGCCCACGCTCGTAAGGTCGTGTACTGCGTCGGGTCGTAGCCGCCGAGCACCGGCTGCTGCTTCTTGAGGACGCGCGTGCGCGCCTCCATGTCGTAGTCGTACACCGAGCGGGGCGTCACGAGCGACTGGTAGGAGAAGCGGTACACGTCGGTGTCGAACTCGGCGTTGACGTCGGGACCGACCGTGTAGACCGGCTCGGGCTGCTCGACCACGTGCTGCTCGCCGTCGGCCAGGCGCAGGATGCGGAGCCGGCGCAACCCCTCGGCCCGCTCGTGCAGCACGAGGTGGCGGGCGAAGGCCTCGGCGCCGTCCAGCTTCACGTCGGGGCGGTGGGGCACCACGTCGCGCCAGTGCTCTCGACCGGGCGTGGCCACCGGCGCCTCCACCAGCTTGAAGTTCTCCGCCCCGTCAGCGTTGGTCACGACGAAGAACCGGTCGCCGTGGTGGTCGGCGTAGTACTCCACGTCCTGTTGGCGGGGGGCGATCACCCGGAACTCGCCGGAGGGGTCGTCGGCGGGAAGGAACCACATCTCCGAGGTGACCTTGCTCTCCAGCAGCAGCAGCAGGTACCGCTCGCTGCGGGTGAGGTGGACGCCGAGCCAGAAGCGGTCGTCGTCCTCCTGGAAGACGAGGGCGTCGTCGGCGGTGGGCGTGCCGATGCGGTGGCGCCACACCTGGTGCGGCCGCATGGCCTCGTCGACCTTGGTGTAGAAGACCGTGCTGCTGTCCGCCGACCAGGCCAACCCGTAGTACGTCTCCTCCACCACGTCGGGGAGGTCCTGGCCGGTGGCGAGGTCGCGGAAGCGGAGGCCGTAGCGCTCGCCGCCGTCGTAGTCGGTGGCGTAGGCGAGCAGGCGGTGGTCGGGGCTGACCTCGTCGTTGGCCACGGCCAGGAAGTCGTGTCCCTCGGCCAGCACGTTCTCATCGAGCAGCACCTGCTCCGGGCCGTCCTCGCTGCCTGCGCGCCGGCACGTGATCGGGTACTGGAGGCCTTCCACCGTGCGGGCGTAGTACCAGTAGCCGCCCTTGCGGGCGGGCACCGACAGGTCGGTCTCCTGGATGCGCGAGACGATCTCGTCGTAGAGCTTCTGCTGGAGCCCCTCGGTGTGGGCGAGCACCGCCTTGGTGTGCTCGTTCTCGGCTTCGAGCAGGGCGAGCACCTCGGGGTCCTCGCGGTCGCGCAGCCAGTACCAGTCGTCGGTGCGGCGGTCGCCGTGCGCTTCGATCACGTGCGGACGGCGGGGGGCAACAGGCGGCATCCACGTAGCCTGTCACCCCATGCCGCTGTACGCGATCGGCGACCGCACACCCGAGGTCTCGGCCGAAGCCTTCGTGCATCCCGACGCCGTCGTCATCGGCGACGTGTCGATCGGCCCCGAGGCGTCGGTGTGGCCCGGTGCCGTGCTGCGCGGCGACTACGGGCGCATCGAGGTGGGGCCGCGCACCTCCGTGCAGGACGGCACGGTGGTGCACGCCACCGCCGAGCTGGCCACGGTGATCGGGAGCGACTGCATCGTCGGGCACGTCGCCCACCTCGAAGGCTGCACCGTCGAGCCGTTCTCGCTGGTGGGCTCGGGATCGGTCGTGCTGCACGAGGCGGTGGTTCGCTCGCACGCGCTGGTCGGCGCGGGGGCGTTGGTGCCCAACGGCATGGAGGTGCCGTCGTTCGCCATGGCGCTGGGCGTCCCCGCCTCGCTGCGCACGGACGCGGTGGCCGAGGGGTTCGTGCGCCGGGGGGTCGCCCTCTACGTCGAGAACGGTCGCCGCTACCGGGCCGAGCTGCGGCGGGTGGGCTGAGGCCGTGCGGGCGGTCACCACGCCGGAGGAGTGGCGTCGCCGGGCCGGCTCGGCGGCCCCGAAGGTGGTGGACGGCGACCTGCGCTCGGCGGTGGCCGGGCTGGCGGCGCTGGACGCGGGCGACGAGGCGACGGCTCGCGAGGCGGCCCGGGTGTGCCGCTCGGTGGTGGAGTCGCAGCCCGACGACGTGCCCGGCGTGTCGGCGGCGCCCGGCCTGGTGGTGGCGGCGCACGCGGGCCCGCAGCCCTTCGGCATGTTGGGGACGGCGGTGGGGTTCCTGGCCCGGGCCTTCGAGCTGTGGGGCGACGACGCCGACCTCGACGCCGCCGTCGAGCTGCACGACCTGGTGGTGGCGCTGGGCGACGACGTGTGGGACGGCCCGGAGGCGTGGCGGGTGGGCTGGGGTGCCGCCCTGCTCTACAGCGTCACCGGCGACGAGGCCTTCCTGGCCACGACGGAGCGGGTGGCCGACCTGCTGTGTGAGACGCAGCGCCCCGACGGCACGTGGGGCTCGCCCGAGGCCACCGCCGAGGCCGCCCTCGTGCTGCGCGAGATGGCCGACGCCGTGGAAGGCCGAGCCGGGGTGGAATGAGCGGCGTCGTCGTGCTGGGTGCGGATGCGGAGGCCGTGGCCGATCGGGTGGCGGCATTGCGGACCGAGGGGGTGCGGGCGGCGGGCTTCGTGGGCGGCCCCGACGAAGGGCCGGCGGCCGAGGCCATGGCCGCCGAGCTCTTCGGTCCTGACGGCACCGTTTTCTTCGCGGATCCGGCGCCCTAGGTGTACTGACCCGCCGCGTTGTTGACGCGGCTGATGGGCGGGCCGCCGACGGCGGTGTGGTGCCGGTGATGGTTGTAGACGTGGAGCCACTCGTCCAGTGCGGCGAGCCGCTCGGCCTCCGAGGAGTAGGGCCGGACGTAGGCCCACTCCTCGGCCAGGGTGCGATGGAAGCGCTCCACCTTGCCGTTGGTCTGCGGCCGGTGCGGCCGGATGAAGCGGTGCTCGACCCCGTCGAGCGCCTCGGCGAACCGACGGAACCGGTAGGCCCAGGCGTTGTCGGTGAGCACGGCCTCGACGGCGATCCCGTGACCTGCGAAGAACCCGGCGGCCCGCCGCCAGAAGGCGGCGCAGGTCGGCGCCCGCTCGTCGTCGAGGGCCTCGGTGTAGGCCAGGCGGCTGTGGGCGTCGACGGCGCTGTGGAGGTAGGCGTAGCCGACGCGGTGGTTCCTGTGGTGGGTCTCCGCGGAGCGGCCGCGCACACGCCAGCCGCCACCGTCGGGGATGCGGCCCAGCTTCTTCACGTCGACGTGGACCAACTCGCCCGGGCGCGTGGTCTCGATGCGCCGGATCACGCGACCGGTGGGTCGGTCGAGCCACGACAGCCTGTTGAGACCGAGCCGACACAGCACGCGGTGCACGGTGGAGGCGACGAGGCCGAGGCGGGCGGCGATTCGCACCGGGCCGAGCTTGAGCTCCCGGCGCAGCTGGGCGACGGCCGCCTCGGTGGCCGGGTCCGTCCTGTGCGGGCACCGGAGGGCCCGGCTGGGCCGATCTGCCAGCCCCGCCACGCCCTCGACGCGCCAGCGGCGCCACCACTTGTAGGCCGTGGGCCTCGAGACGGCCATCTCGGCAGCGACGTGGGCGACCGGTCGTCCCGACTCGATGCGCATCACGAGCGCCAGTCGGCCGAGCGGGGTGAGTCGGGCGTTACCGTGCATGGGAGCCTCCGTGTGCGAGTGGGTGCCGTTAGACAGCTCCACACTCGCCGCGGGGGCTCACCTCATCGGCGGACCCTTCCTGTCAACAAGGGTCGTGGTCAGTACACCTAGGCCCGTATTTGCGGAGAAAAGTGGGGGCGGGGGGTCAGGCGATGGTGACGTAGCCGGGCACGCGGTGGTGGGGGGTGTCGAGGTAGACCTTGGCCTCGGGCCGGCCCGCGAAGCGGCCGTGGCTCCAGCGCACCTCGACGTGGCCTTCCACCCCGTGGTCCTCGGCCGTGCGCCGGTCGCGCACCACGGCCGTCCACCGCACCACCGGCTGGCCCGCCTCGTCGCCCCACACGTCGAAGCGGCGCAGGTCCCAAGCCTGGCGCCAGTCCCACGGCGTGGCGATGCGGAGGCGCAGCGGCCGCTCGTCGCCGGTGCCCAGCACGAAGTAGGGGGCCGCTGCCGATGCGCAGCAGCCGCCACAGCATCGCCTCCTTCTCGGCCTTGGAGGAGAGCGCCGCCCGCCACCGCGCCGCCGACGCCCGCGCCACCTCGCAGGCCCACGCCCGCGCCGCGGGCTGCACCTCCGCAGGCCATTGCCGGGCCGCCAGCGCCTGCCGCAGCACCGCTCGGTGGGCAGGCGTGAGGTCGGCGGCGTACGGCGGCAGCCCGAGGTCGCCCGGGAGCGCCAGCCGCGCCGCCGCGTACAGCGACTGGTAGGCCTCGGGGGCCACCTCGGCGAACCAGTCGCCCGCCCGCGCCCGCGGCCCGCCCCGCAACAGGTGCTCGAACACGTGCCACGGCGAGGCGTTGGCCAGCACCCGCGACAGGTACTTGCAGCTCACCAGGTAGACGTGGTCGACCCGCAGGTCGGCGGGCACCACCTCGTCGCCCGGTGCCTTGGTGGGCCCCCGCCACTCCACCAGCAGGGGCCGCCGCCCCCGCAGCCCCTGTGCCGCGGCCAGGAACGCCTGGCCGTTGGCCCAGGCCGCGGCCACCTCCTGGCGGTAGCGGCGGTCGGCCACGCCCGCCACCACCCGGTCCCACACCTCGCCTGGCACGTTGTGGAGCTGCTCGGGGCGCGCCGCCACCGCCGCCTCGACCGACGACAGCCCGAGCATGCCGAGGCCCGTCACCAGCTCGGTGACCTCGGTGCGCACTGCCGGCATGCGATCAGGAGCGGCGGCGACGCCCGCGGCCGGCGGGCACGAGTGCCTGCAGCTGCTCGACGGCGGCCGGGTCGCCCAGCACCAGCACGTGGGCGAAGGCGATCCCCTGCAACGAGCGGACGGCGGCGGCCCCCGCCGTGGAGCGGACCGGCGCCTCCGTGGTGAGCACGAGCACGCGTTGGGCGCCCACGGCCTGGGCCAAGGTGGCCGCCCGGCCCAACGTGCGCCACAGCACGTCGGCCCGACGCAGGCCGCCCCGCACTGTGCCGAAGCCGCCCGCCACCAACACGTGCCACTCGCCGCCTTGGCGGTCGACGGCCACGAGGTCGGCCTCGGAGCGACGCGGTGGGGGATCGGGCACGTGGAGGCCCGCCTCGCGCAGCAGGGCCTTGGCGGCGTCGACCGCGCTCCCGGAAGGCACAGACGGCTCCCGGCCCTCCCGTGCCACCCGGGCTTCGGCGGCGGCCACGTACTCGGGGTCGGTGTCGTAGCCCACGTAGTGGCGACCGCTGCGCACGGCGGCCACGGCGGTGCTGCCCGAGCCCATGAACGGGTCGAGCACGAGGTCGCCCTCGTAGGTGTAGAGCTCGATGACCCGGCGGGGGAGCTCCACCGGGAACGGGGCCGGGTGCCCCACCCGGGTGGCGCTCTCCGGCGGGATCTCCCACACGTCGAGCGTGGCCTCCATGAACTCGTCGGTGGAGATGGTGGCCACCGCCGGGAGGCCCCGCTTGGCCCGCTCCGGCCGCTTGACGGCCCGGTCGAGCCGTCCCTTGCCCGCCACGACGATGCGCTCGGTGAGGTCGCGCAGCACCGGGTTGGAGGCGCTCTGGAACGACCCCCAGGCGCAGCTGCCAGACGCCCCCCGCGCCTTGTGCCACACGATCTCGCCCCGCAGCAGCAGGCCGAGGTCGTCTTGGAGGATCGAGATCACGTCGGCCGACAGCGACCGGTAGGGCTTGCGCCCGAGGTTGGCCACGTTGACGGCGATGCGCCCGCCCGGCTCCAGCACGCGCCGGCACTCCAGGAAGACGTCGTGGAGCATCTCCAGGTACTCCAAGTAGGAGGCGGGCACGTGCCCTTGGCCGAGGGCGGTCTCGTACTCCTTGCCCGCGAAGTAGGGCGGCGAGGTGACGACGAGGGCGACGGAGGCGTCGGCCACCTCCTTCATGGACCGGGCGTCGCCGCAGACGATGCGGTCGAGCGAGGCGGGATCGGGCGGGTTGACCGTTTCGTCCTTGGTGACCGCGGGCGGCGTGAAGCGGGCGTAGAAGCCCCGAGCGTCGTGGTTCTCGCGCTTGCCCACGCCGAAGGCCGAGGTGGCGGTGGCGCGGCGTCGTACGGTCACGAAGGACAGCGTACGCAGGGGGTGTGACGCTTAACGGGATGCAGGCTGCGACGAGTGGTGCAGCTTGAGGTAGGCCTCCAGCTCGTCGAGGAACTCGACCAGCTCGACGGCCGAGAACAGGTCACGCTCGATCGTGAGGCTGAGCCACCGCTCGACCATGGCGGCCCCCGGCGTGTCGCGCAGCTCGCCCCAGAGGGTGAACAGGCGGTCCTGCGCTCGGGACGGGCTGAGGTAGGTCTCCGTGCGGAGGGCCTTCCGCCAGGCTCCGATCTCGTCGAGCAGCTCGTGCATGTCTTCTCCAACGCCGAACGGTGGGGACGCTGTTCCCCGCCGGCCGGCCGGTCAACCAAGTGTGGCACCCGCCACGCTGCTTGCATCGGCAGGGTGCCGGGGATGATGGAGCGTAGCCGGATTGTTACTATCTGCGTAGGAGAAATTCACCGACCGGGCGTGCTGCGCCTGCCAGGGAGCTGATCGCCGTCATGGCCACCACCGACCTCGATCTGGGGCGCTACAAGCTGGGCTGGAGCGACGTCGAGGACTACGTCTTCAAGCCCAAGCGAGGGCTCACCGCCGACATCGTCAAGGAGATGTCGTGGATGAAGGGCGAGCCCGACTGGATGCGTGAGCTCCGCCTGAAGGCGCTGCGCCACTTCGAGCGCCGGCCCATGCCCAACTGGGGCGGCGACATGTCGGAGATCTACTTCGACGACATCTACTACTACATCAAGCCCACCGAGAAGCAGGTCAACAGCTGGGACGAGCTGCCCGACTCGGTGAAGGCCACCTACGAGAAGCTCGGCATCCCCGAGGCCGAGCGCAAGTACCTGGCCGGCGTCACCGCGCAGTACGAGTCCGAGGTCGTCTACCACCGCAACCGCGAGGACCTCGAGGCGCAAGGCGTCCTGTTCACCGACATGGACACCGCGCTCCGCGAGCACCCCGAGATCGTGCGGGCGTACTTCGGCACGGTGATCCCGCCCAACGACAACAAGTTCTCGGCGCTCAACTCGGCGGTGTGGTCGGGCGGGTCGTTCATCTACGTTCCGCCGGGCGTGAAGGTGGAGATGCCGCTCCAGGCCTACTTCCGCATCAACGCCGAGAACATGGGCCAGTTCGAGCGCACGCTGATCATCGTCGACGAGGGCGCTCAGGTGCACAACATCGAGGGCTGCTCGGCGCCGGTGTACACGTCCGACTCGCTGCACTCGGCCGTGGTCGAGATCATCGTGAAGCCGGGCGGGCGGTGCACGTACACCACCATCCAGAACTGGTCGAACAACGTCTTCAACCTCGTCACCAAGCGGGCCCGCTGCGAGGCCGAGGCCCACATGGAGTGGATCGACGGCAACATCGGCTCGCGCCTCACGATGAAGTACCCGGCCGTCTACCTGATGGGGCCGAAGGCGTCCGGCGAGGTGCTGTCCGTGGCTTACGCGGGCCCGGGCCAGCACCAGGACGCGGGCGCCAAGATGGTGCACGCCGCGCCGGAGACCACCTCGACCATCGTGTCCAAGTCGATCTCCAAGGACGGCGGCCGCACCTCGTACCGAGGCCTCGTGCGGGTGGAGGAGGGCGCCGAGCGCTGCAAGAGCTTCGTGCGCTGCGACGCGCTGATCCTCGACGACGAGAGCCGGTCCGACACCTATCCCTACATGGAGATCGAGGAGAAGGACGCCCAGATCGGCCACGAGGCCACCGTCTCCAAGGTCGGTGACGACCAGCTCTTCTACCTGATGTCGCGCGGCCTCTCCGAGCAGCAGGCCATGAGCATGATCGTCAACGGCTTCATCGAACCCGTCACCCGCACGCTGCCCATGGAGTACGCGGTGGAGTGGAGCCGGCTCATCGAGCTCCAGATGGAGGGCTCGGTCGGGTGAGCCTGTTCGGCCACCGGAAGGCCGAGCTGCCGAGCGCCGACACCGCCCTGGCCGGCCGCGACACGCCCATCCCCGTGCCTGAGCGCCACACCGTGCTCGGCACGCCGCTGCAACCTCCCTTCCCCGAAGGGCTGGAGCAGGCGGTGTTCGGGCTCGGCTGCTTCTGGGGCGCCGAGCGGAGGTTCTGGCAGACGCCGGGCGTGTGGACCACCGCCGTCGGCTACGCGGGCGGCTTCACCCCCAACCCCACGTACGAAGAGGTGTGCAGCGGGCTGACGGGGCACGCCGAGGTGGTGCTCGTGGTGTTCGACCCGTCCGAGGTCTCGTACGAAGAGCTGCTTCGCGTCTTCTGGGAGGCGCACGACCCCACGCAGGGCATGCGCCAGGGGAACGACGTGGGCACGCAGTACCGGTCCGCGATCTACACGTCCTCCGAGGAGCAGCAGGCCGCCGCCGAGGCGAGCCGGGCGCTGTACCAGGAGCGGCTGAAGGCGGCGGGCTACGGCGACGTCACCACGGAGATCCGCCCGGCGCCCGCCTTCTACTACGCCGAGGACTACCACCAGCAGTACCTCGACAAGCACCCCAACGGGTACTGCGGGCTCGGGGGGACGGGCGTCAGCTGCCCCGTCGGACTGGGCGCCTGAGCACGATCGGGCAGTGGTCGAGCGAGGAGCAGCCGCACTGGGCGGCCCGCTCCAAGGCGGCGGCCACCTTCTCCAACCGGCGGATGCGGGCTCGCACCTCGGCCAGCTTCTCCTGCACCAGGTCGTGGCGTCGGGCGCCGTCGAAGAGCATGGCGATCTCGGCGAGCTGGAAGCCCGCCTCCTGGGCGGCACCGATGGCGCGCAGGCGCTCGACGGCGGCCTCGTCGAACTGCCTGCGGCCGCTCACCCGCTCGGCGGGCGGCAACAGCCCGAGCTCCTCGTAGTAGCGGATGGCGGACACGGCCACGCCCGACCGTGCCGCCAGCTCACCGATCGACAGCACCGACCAGCTCGCCCAGCGCGTCGATCACGGGGCGGGCGTCCGACAGCTCGGTGGTGATGTCGAGGCGAACGACGTCGCCGTCGGGCACCACGTCGAGCCTGAGGAACGAGCAGCAGTCGGCCTCCTTGGCGGCCACGGCGCGCAGCTCCGACTCCACGCCCGCGTCGAACCACAGGCTGAGCCCGGCGTCGGTGGTGGTCGACCGCCGCAGCGAGGGACCGAGGGTGCGCCAGGCACCGAGCTGTGCGTCGACGTCGGCTCCGACCAGGTTGCAGGTGATGTCCATGTCGTGACCGTACGACCTCAAGTGGGCTTGAGGTCAAGCGCGGATTAGCGTGCGCCCATGGGGACCACGCTACGCACCGAGACCGAGGACGGCGTCCGCTCGATCGTGCTGACGAGAGCGGCGGAGTACAACACGATCACTCCCGCCCTGCGCGACGAGCTGGCCGCCGCCGTCGACGAGGCCGAGGCCGACGACGACGTGCGGGTGCTTCTCCTGCGAGCGGAGGGGCCCGCCTTCTGCGCGGGTTACGGCCTCGACTGGTCGACGGAGGCACAGGCGCAGGAGCAGCACTGGGACTCGGTGCGCGACTACCGCATGATCTCCCGGTTCGTCGACACGTACATGAAGCTCTGGTACTGCGCCAAGCCCACGATCGCGGCCGTGCAGGGGTGGTGCATCGCGGGCGGCACCGACATGGTGCTGTGCGCCGACATCGTGATCGCCGGGGAAGGGGCGTCGTTCGGCTATCCGCCCTCGCGGGTGTGGGGCACGCCGACCACGGCCATGTGGGTGTACCGGCTGGGGCTGGAGAAGGCCAAGCGCTACCTGCTCACCGGTGACGAGATCCCGGCGCCGGAGGCGGCCCGGGTGGGGCTGATCCTGGAGGCGGTGCCCGACGACCGGCTGCAGGAGCACGCGATGGCGTTCGCCAAGCGGATGGCGCTGCTTCCCACCACGCAGCTCGTCATGCTCAAGCTGCTCTGCAACCAGACGGCGGAGAACATGGGCATGGCGTCGAGCCGCCTGGTCGGGTCACTGTTCGACGGCATCGCCCGCCACACCAAGGAGGGCCTCGACTTCGTGGCCCGGGCCCAGGACGTGGGGTTCCGGCAGGCCGTGCGGGAGCGGGACGATCCCTTCGGCGACTACGGCTCGAAAGCCCGCTGACGCTCCTACCATGGGCAGGTGCCCATGCGCCACGACTGCCGTCACTACGAGACGCGCACGTACGCGACGGGCGAGACCGTGCACATGTGCCGCCTCGACCTCGCGCCCGAGGCGCCGTGGCGGTGCCCGGCCGGCTGCCCCAAGTTCGAACGGCGCGGCTTCGACGCCGGGTGGACGCAGGGCAGCCTGGCCCGCAGGCCGCAGCCCGACGACCCGCCCCGGCTCGACGCCGAGACGGCGGCGCTGCTCGACCAGGCCGAGGACATCGTCAACTCGGTCGGTCCCGAGATCCTGGCCGAGCACGAGCGACGGCTGGATCGCGAGCTGCGTTCGCCGCCGTTCTGGCGCCGTTTCTTCCGCCGCCGCCGGTCCTGACCGGATTTTCTTCGCAGATCCGGGCCGTCGCAGGCAAAGGTTTGCGGAGAAAACGCTTCAGTCGCCCTTGAACTGCGGGGGGCGCTTCTCCAGGAAGGCGGTCATCGCCTCGACGAGGTCGGCGGACTGGAGATGGCCTGCGTTCCACGCCGCCACGTAGTCGAGGCCCTCGGCGACGGTGCGGTCCTCGGAGGCGCGCAGCACCTGCTTGGTCCCCTGCACTGCCAGCGGCGAGTTGGCGGCGATCTCGGCCGCCATGTCCCACGCCGCCTTGTGCAGCGCCTCCACGTCGGGCAGCACGTCGTTGACGAGCCCGATGCGCAGCGCCCGGTCGGCGTCGATGTCCTTGCCGGTGTACGCGAGCTCGGCGACGTGTCCCTTCGGAATGATCCGGGGCAGCCGCTGCAGCGTGCCCAGGTCGGCCACGATCGCCATCTTCGTCTCCCGCACGGAGAACGTGGCGTCGGCGGCGCAGAGACGGATGTCGGCGGCGGTGATGAGGTCGACACCACCGCCGATGCACCAGCCGTGCACCGCGGCGATCACCGGCTTCGGACAGTCGGCCACCGTGCTGATGGCCGCCTGGAGCTGCCTCGCCATCGCGTAGATGCGCCGGGCGCTCGCCGCCTTGGACGCCCCGCCGCCTGCCGTCAGGTTGCCGCCCATCGCCTTCAGGTCGAGCCCCACGGTGAAGGCGGTGCCCTTGGCCGCCAGCACGACGGCTCGCACGCCCTCGTCGTCGGACAGCTCCTCCATCAGCGCGCCGAGGTCGGTGAAGAACTCGGGGCCCATGGCGTTGCGCCGTTCCGGGCTGTCGAGCCACAGCGTGGCCACGTGGCCGTCGCGCTCGACGCTGAAAACCTCGGAGACCGTCGTCATGCCGCAAGGCTACGTTCGGTCGATGCGCTTCCGCATCGTGGACGTGTTCACCGACCGCCCGCTGGTCGGCAACGCCCTCTGCGTGGTGCTCGACCCCTGCCCCGACGACCTCCAGCCGCTCGTCGCCCGCGAGGTCAACCTCAGTGAGACGACCTTCCCCACCGTGACGGGCGCGGGCGCGTACGACATGCGCATCTTCACGCCGGGCGGCGAGATCCCCTTCGCGGGCCACCCCTCGATCGGCACCGCCTGGGTGCTGGGGCCGGGGCGGTGGTTGCAGCACACGCGGCAGGTCACCGTGGTCGTCGAGGCCGACGCCGACGGGGCCCGCATGTCGCAGCCCGACCCGGAGGTGGTGGAGCAGGACCCGGCGGCGGCGGTGGCAGCCACCGGGCTGCCCGGCGCCCACGCCGCCTGGCGCGTCGACGTGGCCGGCACGGTGCACGTGCTGGTGGCGACCGACTCGCCCCTCGAAGACGTGCGCCCGTCGATGAACGCCGTGGCCGACGTGACCGCCGCCGCCGGCGCGGTGGGGCTGGGCCTGTTCCGCCGGCTCGACGACCGAACCGTCCACGTGCGGGTGTTCGGCCCCGGCTCGGGCATCCCCGAGGACCCGGGCACCGGTTCGGCGGCCGGGCCCGTGGGCCTGCTCGCCCGCGCCCACTGGGGCACCGACGTCGACCTCACCGTCCGCCAAGGCGACGAGATCGGCCGTCCGTGCCGCATCGAGGTGCACGCCGAGCCCGGTTCCGTGACGGTCGGCGGGCGGGTGGCGGCATGTGCCGAAGGTCGCTTCAACCTTTAGGATGCCGCGCCTCGTGAAGAGCTTCACCGCCGACGCCGTTGCCGCCCTGCCCGGGCCGGAGTGGCTCCGGGTGCGGCGAGCCGCTGCCTTCCAGCGCTTCGCGGCGGCCGAGCTGCCGACCGAGGCGGAGGAGGTGTGGCGCTACAGCCGCATCTCCGAGCTCGATCTCGACCGGTTCGCGCCTGCCGTCGAAGGCCCCGAGACGCCCGACGTGCCCGAGCCGCTGCGGCCGCTGCTCGACGCCGCCGGCGAGCGGGCCGGGTTGGTGTTCGTCGTCGACGGGCGCATCGTCACGGTCGAGCTCGACGACGGCCTGGCCGCCAAGGGAGTGGTGGTCGGCTCCTTGGCCGACCTGCCCCACGGCGACGCCGTGCTCGGCACCGTGTCCGGTCCCAACGACGTGTTCGGCAACCTGCACGCCGCGTTCCTGCGCGACCCCGTGGTCGTGCACGTCCCCGCGGGCGTGGCCGTCGAGCGCCCGATCGTGGTGCTCCAGTGGGTGGCCACCGAGGGCGTGGCCGTGTTCCCGCGCACGATCGTCGTCGCCGAGGAGGCAAGCGAGGTGACGGTGGTCGACCTGGCGGCGTCGGCCGACGTGCGGGCGCTCGTGGTGCCGACGTGGGAGCTCGACGCCCAGCCCGCCGCCAACCTCCGCTACCTCAACGTGCAGGAGCTGGGGCCGCAGGTATGGCAGATCGGCTACCAGGCCGGCCGCGTGGCGCGCGATGCCACCTTGCAGTCCGCCATGGTGGCGCTGGGCGGCGACTACGCACGCGTGCGGGCCGATTCGAAGCTGACGGGGGAGGGGGGCACGAGCCACCTGCTCGCCGTGTACTTCGGCGACGGCACGCAGATGCACGACTTCCGCACCATGCAGGACCACGACGCGCCCAAGACGACGAGCGACCTGTTGTTCAAGGGCGCGGTGGAGGACGCCGCCCGCTCGGTGTACACCGGCCTCATCCGGGTGAAGCACGGTGCCGCGGGCACGCGGGCGTTCCAGACCAACCGCAACCTGGTGCTCTCGGAGGGCGCGTCGGCCAACTCGGTTCCCAACCTCGAGATCGAGGAGAACGACGTGAGCTGTTCGCACGCGTCGGCCGTAGGGCCGATCGACGCGGAGCAGCGGTACTACCTCGAAGCCCGGGGCGTGCCGACCGAGGTGGCCGAGCGGCTCATCGTGCTGGGCTTCTTCGACGACGTGCTCGACCGCGTGCCGGTGCCGGGATTGCGGGGGCCGCTGCGGGCCGCGGTGGAGGCCAAGCTTCGGTGAAGGTCTGTTCGTTGAGCGAGCTGGAGCCGGGCACAGCCCGGCGCTTCGACGCCGCCGGCCACCGCATCTGCGTCGTGCGCATCGGTGACGACGTGTACGCGATCGGCGACCGGTGCAGCCACGCCGACGTCTCGCTGTCGGAGGGAGAGGTGCTGGCCGACGAGGTGGAGATCGAGTGCTGGAAGCACGGCAGCACGTTCGACCTCAAGACCGGCGAGCCTCAGTCGCTCCCCGCCACCAAGCCGGTGCCGGTGTACGACGTGCAGGTGGTCGACGGCGAGGTGGAGGTGCTGCTCCCGTGAGAGCGCTCGGGGTCCTGTCAGCCGGATGTCCCCTCCCAGCCGTGCGGTGGCACGGCTGGGCCCCTCCCCGGCTGCCACCCCTCGCTTGGGCGCTGAGAGGAACCGGCCGGAGGCCGGTGCTGTTCCCATGAGCGTGCTGCGCATCGACGACCTGCGCGCCCGCGTCGGCACACGCGACATCCTCCGCGGCATCTCTCTCGAGGTGGCCGGTGGCGAGGTCCACGCCGTGATGGGGCCGAACGGGTCGGGCAAGTCGACGCTCGCCCACGTGCTGATGGGCCATCCGGAGTACGAGGTGACCGGCGGGAGCGCCACGCTCGACGGCGTGGAGCTGCTGGGGCTGCCTACGTGGAAGCGGGCGCACGCGGGCCTGTTCCTCGCCATGCAGTACCCCATCGAGGTGCCGGGCGTCAGCCTCGAGGACGCGCTGGGAGAGGCGTTCACGGCCGCCGGCCGGTCGCGCGCGGAGGTGCGAGAGCTCGTCGCGGTCGAGGCGGGTCGCATCGGCTTCGACGAACGGCTGCTCACGCGGCCCCTCAACGTGGAGCTGTCGGGCGGCGAGAAGAAGCGCAACGAGACCGTGCAGCTGGGGGTGCTGCGGCCGAAGGTCGTCGTGCTCGACGAGATCGACTCCGGCCTCGACGTCGACGCGCTGCGGGCCTTGTCCCGGCGCATCGAGGACATCACCAACGAGGTCGGCCT
>DATAAM010000065.1:0-13506 GCA_036260075.1 Acidimicrobiales bacterium | reverse complement strand
GTCGTCGAGGCGGGCGCGCACCTGCACGGCGACGACGACCATCGCCACGGCGGCAACGAGGGCGAGCAGGCGGTTCCTCATCCGGACACGTCGTCGGGCGTGAGGACGGTGAGGTCCTCGTTCGTCGGGTCGGTGATCGCGACCACCCGCGAGGCGTGGCGCGCCACCGAGGCCTCGAAGAGGTTGCGGGCCAGCCGGGCGTTGCCGAACCCCTTGTCGCGCGGCTGGGCGGCGAAGAAGGCCAGCACCGCCGCGTCGCAACCCGGGGCGCAGGTGTAGGCACCCGCCTCGCACATCGTGCGGAAGATGGCGAGCAGGTCCTCGTCGGTGTAGTCCGGGAAGGCGATCGTCTTGGGGAAACGCGAGCGCAGGCCCGGGTTCGACTCGATGAGCTCGTGCATCTCGTCGGGATAGCCGGCCACGATCACGACGAGGTCGTGGCGGTGGTCCTCCATGAGCTTCACCAGGGTGGCGATCGCCTCGTTCCCGAAGTCCTGGTCGTCGCCTTGGGCCAGCGCGTACGCCTCGTCGATCAGCAGCACGCCGCCGAGCGCCCGTTCCACGACCTCGCGGGTGCGCGTGGCGGTCTGGCCCACGTAGCCGGCCACGAGGTGCGAGCGGTCGGTCTCGACGAGGTGGCCCTTCTCCACCACCCCCAGCGTGCGGTAGATCTGCGCCACCAGGCGGGCGACGGTGGTCTTGCCCGTGCCCGGGTTGCCGGTGAAGACGAGGTGGCGGCTCGACTCCACCACCGGCAGGCCGCGCTCCTTGCGCAGCTTCTGCACGGTGAGCAGGTCGGCCACGAGCTTCACCTCGGCCTTGACCGCCGCCAGGCCGACCAGGCGGTTGAGTTCGGCCAGAAGCTCCTCCAAGGGCCGGGGCTGCTCGGTCGTCTCTGCGGCCGGCGGGGCCACGTCCTCCCGTTCCAGGCGAGCGAGGAGCATCGTGCGGAAGCGGTCGACGGCGGCCAGCTCCGAGTGCGACGGGTGGGCGTCCAACGAGCACACGGCGTGGGCGATTGCGAGGGCGAGCTCGTAGTAGCGCCACGACACCTTGGTGCCTCGCTGGAGGTCGTCGGCCAGGAGCACGTCGAAGAACGCAGACGGCCGGTCGAGCCAGGCCGCCTTGTCCTTGACGAGGCCCGCCCGGCGCAGGTCGCCCGGCGTGGCGCCGCGCAGGCTCGTGTCGAGCCGCCCGCCGAACACCGCGACCAGCGCCAGCAGCTCCTCGTCGGTGTGGAGACCGTCGCTGTCGACGAAACCGGCGGCGATGTTGAACGCCTCCAACGTCACGTCCTGGTGCGCCTTCGCTGTCGCCGCGGCGACCGACGCGGCGAGGCGTTGGAGCTCGGGCGCGAGCTCGTCCACGAAGCGCTGCACGGGCTCGGCGAGGAGGGCGTGGTCCACCGGGGGCCAAGTCTGTCGGAAACGGGGGTCGGTACACTGCGTCTCATGTCCACGCCGTCGCTCGTCGAGCTGGGCCGTCGGGCCAAGGCTGCCTCCCGGGTGCTCGCCGGGGCGTCCACCGCGGCCAAGGACGACGCCCTGCGGGCCGCCGCCGACCTGCTGGTCGAGCGCACCGACGAGGTGCTGCGGGCCAACGCCGAGGACGTGGCCCGGGCGGAAGCGGCGGGCACGACGCCGACCGTCGTCGACCGCCTGCGCCTCGACGCCCGGCGGGTGGAGGGGATGGCCGACGGCCTGCGGCAGGTGGCCGCGCTCCCCGATCCCGTGGGCGAGGTCGTCGACGGCTGGGTGCGGCCCAACGGCCTCCGCATCCGCCGGGTGCGGGTGCCCCTCGGCGTGGTGGCGATCATCTACGAGAACCGGCCCAACGTCACGAGCGACGCCGCCGGGCTGTGCCTCAAGTCGGGCAACGCCGCCTTCCTGCGGGGCTCGTCGGCCGCGGTCACGTCGAACATCGCCATCGCGGGCGTGCTGCGCGAGGGCTTCGCCAAGGCGGGCCTGCCCGAGGATTCGCTCGTGCTGGTGGAGGACACCTCCCGGGAGACGGCCACGGAGTTCATGCGGCTGCGGGGCATCGTCGACTGCCTCATCCCGCGGGGCGGGCCCTCGCTCATCCGGTCGATCCTCGACAACGCCACCGTGCCGTATGTGATCGACGGCGACGGCAACTGCCACGTGTACGTCGACGCCGCCGCCGACCTCGACACCGCGCTCTCGATCGTCGTCAACGCCAAGACACATCGGCCCTCGGTCTGCAACGCAGCGGAGTCGCTCGTCGTGCACGAGGCGGTGGCGACCGAGTTCCTGCCCCGGGCGGCCGAGGCGCTCTCGGGCGTGGAGCTGGTCGGCGACGAGCGGTCCCGTTCGATCGTGCCGTCGATCGGGGAGGCGACCGACGACGACTTCGGGCAGGAGTTCCTCGACCTCAAGATGTCGGTGGCGGTGGTGCCGTCGCTCGACGCCGCCGTCGACCACATCACCCGCTACGGCTCCGGGCACACCGAGGCCATCGTCACCGGCGACCTGGCCGCCGCCGAGCGGTTCACACGCGAGGTCGACGCCGCCGCCGTCGTCGTCAACGCATCGACCCGCTTCACCGACGGCGAGCAGTTCGGCTTCGGGGCCGAGATCGGCATCTCCACCCAGAAGCTGCACGCCCGCGGCCCGATGGGGCTGCGGGAGCTGACCACCCTCAAGTACGTGGTCGAGGGCGAGGGCCAGGTCCGGAGCTGACCCGGCTTCCTCCTCCAGGACGGGCCGGCGAAAACGAACTAGACCGATCGGTCAAGTTTGTGGGTAGGCTGCGGAATGGCCGAGCCGCGCTTCGCATCCGTACCGGAAGTCCGCCAGTCGCTGCGGGACGTCGCCTACCTCGCCGACGAGGGGATCGCCGGCGTCGTGTACCTGGCCGACCGCCTCGGCAAGCCCGTCCTCGTCGAGGGCCCGGCGGGCACCGGCAAGACGCAGCTGGCCAAGTCGGTGGCCGAGATGACGGGCGCCCGCCTCATCCGCCTCCAGTGCTACGAGGGCCTCGACGAGTCGAAGGCCCTGTACGAGTGGAACTACAAGAAGCAGCTCCTCCGCATCCAAGTCGAGCGCGAGTCGTCCACCTGGCAGGAGATCGAGGACGACATCTTCACCGAGGACTTCCTCCTCACCCGCCCGCTGTTGGAGGCCATCCGGGCCGACGAGCCGGTCGTCCTGCTGATCGACGAGGTCGACCGCGTCGAGGTCGAGACCGAGGCGCTCCTGCTGGAGATCCTCTCCGACTACCAGGTGTCGATCCCGGAGCTGGGCACGGTCGAGGCCAAGCAGATCCCGCTCGTCTTCCTCACCTCCAACAACACCCGCGAGCTGTCGGAGGCGCTCAAGCGGCGCTGCCTCTACCTGCACGTCGACTACCCGACGGTCGAGCGCGAGAAGGAGATCGTCCTCACCCGCGTGCCCGACATCAGCGAGCACCTCGCCGATCAGGTGGTGCGCATCGTGCGCTCGATCCGCCAGCTCGAGCTGAAGAAGGCGCCGTCCGTCTCCGAGACCCTCGACTGGGCCCGCACCCTCGTGCTCCTGGGCGTGCAGGAGGTCGACGCCGAGCAGGCCAAGGACACGCTGCACATCCTGCTCAAGTACCAGTCCGACATCGCCAAGGCGGCCAAGGAGCTGTCGGTCAACGGGGCGTAGGCGCAGATGCTCGACCTGCTGACGGGGTTCATCCAGGAGCTGCGGCGGGCGGGGCTGCCCGTGAGCCTCACCGAGAACCTCGACGCGATGGAGGCGGTCAAGCACATCCCGCTGGAGGACCGCGAGGCCTTCAAGTACGCGCTGGCAGCCACCCTCGTGAAGAACCACGCCCACTGGAAGGCGTTCGAGACCGTCTTCGAGGTGTACTTCTCGCTGCGGGGCCCGGAGTACGCCATCCGCGACGACGAGGAGCAGGGCGACGACGACTTGGCCCAGCTGCTCCAGTCGCTCATGGGCGACCGGCCCACCGGCCAGGGCGGCGGCATGGAGGCCATGACGCCCGAGGAGCTGGCCGAGCTGCTCTACCGCGCCATGCGCGAGGGCGACGAGGCGATGATGAAGGCGCTGGCCAAGCAGGCGGTGCAGCGCTACTCCGGCATGGAGCCGGGCCGCCCCGTCGGCGGCACGTACTACCTCTACCGCACGCTGCGGAACCTCGACCTCGACTCGCTCCTCGAACGGCTCATGCAGGCCGAGCGGGAGCAGGCCGATGCCATCACGCCGCTGGAGGAGCGCTTGGCCCGCGACGAGTTCGAGCAGCGCATCCAGCACCTGCGCCAGGAGATCGAGGCCGAGATCCGGCGCCGCCTGGTGGCCGACCGCGGCACCGAGGCCATGGCCAAGACGCTGCGCAAGCCGCTGCCCGAGGACATCGAGTTCATGCATGCGTCCCGCGACGAGCTGACGGCCCTCCGGCACGCGCTGCACCCGCTGACCCGCAAGCTGGCCGTGCGCCTGGCCCGCAAGCGGCGCCACGGCCGCAAGGGGCCGCTCGACTTCCGCAACACCATGCGCCACTCGCTGAGCTACGGCGGCGTGCCCGCCGAGCCCAAGTTCAAGTACCCGCGGCCGAGCAAGCCCGAGATCGTGGTGATCGCCGACATCTCCGGTTCGGTGGCGGCGTTCGCCCGGTTCACGCTGCACCTCGTCTACGCCATCTCGTCGCAGTTCTCGAAGGTGCGCGCATTCGTCTTCATCGACGGCATCGACGAGGTGACCCGCTTCTTCGAGCAGTCCGACGACATCGCCGACGCCGTGCATCGGGTGAACACGGAGGCCGACGTGGTCTGGGTCGACGGCCACTCCGACTACGGCCACGCCTTCGAGGTCTTCTGGGAGCGCTGGGGCCGGGAGGTGTCGCCCAAGACGAGCGTGATCCTGCTGGGCGACGCCCGGAACAACTACCACGCGTCGCAAGCGTGGGTGGTGCAGGAGCTGCGGAAGAAAGCCCGCCACGTGTACTGGCTCAACCCGGAGCCCCGTTCCTACTGGGACACCGGCGACTCCATCGTCAGCGAGTACGGCATCCACTGCGACGGCGTGTTCGAGTGCCGTACTCGCTGACGATGGAGTCGCCGGTGTCCCAGTACGACCGCGGCTCGGGGTTCAGCCAGTACACGTGGCGAGCCTTCTTGCGCAGCTCCTGCACCACCCACGCCTGGGACGCGTGGTAGTTGTTGCGGGCGTCGCCCAGCAGGATCACGCTCGTCTTCGGCGACACCTCCTTGCCCCACCGCTCCCAGAAGACCTCGAAGGCGTGGCCGTAGTCGGAGTGGCCGTCGACCCACACCACGTCGGCCTCGGTGTTCACCCGGTGCACGGCGTCGGCGATGTCGTCGGACTGCTCGAAGAAGCGCGTGACCTCGTCGATGCCGTCGATGAACACGAACGCACGCACCTTGGAGAACTGCGACGAGATGGCGTACACGAGGTGGAGGGTGAAGCGGGCGAACGCCGCCACCGACCCCGAGATGTCGGCGATCACGATGATCTCCGGCTTGCTGGGCCGCGGGTACTTGAACTTGGGCTCGGCGGGCACCCCGCCGTAGCTCAGCGAGTGCCGCATGGTGTTGCGGAAGTCGAGCGGGCCCTTGCGCCCGTGACGGCGCTTGCGCGCCAGGCGCACGGCCAGCTTGCGGGTGAGCGGGTGGAGCGCGTGGCGCAGCGCGGTGAGCTCCTCCCTCGACGCGTGCATGAACTCGATGTCCTCGGGCAGCGGCTTGCGCAGCGTCTTGGCCATGGCCTCGGTGCCCCGGTCGGCCACCAGGCGGCGGCGGATCTCCGCCTCGATCTCCTGGCGCAGCCGTTGGACGCGTTGCTCGAACTCGTCGCGGGCCAGCCGCTCCTCCAAGGGCGTGATGGCGTCGGCCTGCTCGCGCTCGGCCTGCATCAGACGCTCGAGGAGCGAGTCGAGGTCGAGGTTCCGCAGCGTGCGGTAGAGGTAGTAGGTGCCGCCGACGGGCCGCCCCGGCTCCATGCCGGAGTAGCGCTGCACCGCCTGCCTGGCCAGCGCCTTCATCATGGCGTCGTCCCCGTCGCGCAACGCCCGGTACAGCAGCTCGGCCAGCTCCTCGGGCGTCATCGCCTCCATGCCGCCGCCTTGGGCAGCGGGCCGGTCGCCCATGAGCGACTGGAGCAGCTGGGCCAGGTCGTCGTCCACCTGCTCGTCGTCTTCGCGGATGGCGTACTCGGGACCGCGAAGTGAGAAGTACACCTCGAACACGGTCTCGAAGGCCCTCCAGTGCGCGTGGTTCTTCACCAGCGTGGCGGCCAAGGCGTACTTGAACGCCTCCCGGTCCTCGAGCGGGACGTGCTTCACCGCCTCCATGGCGTCGAGGTTCTCGGTGAGGCTGACGGGCAGCCCCGCCCGGCGCAGCTCCTGGATGAACCCGGTCAGCAGGTCGAGCATGTGCTCACGCCCCGTTGACCGAGAGCTCCTTCGCCGCCTTGGCGATGTCGGACTGGTACTTGAGCAGGATGTGCAGCGTCTCCTTGGCCTGCTCGGCGTCGACCTCCTGCACGCCCAGGAGCACGAGCGTGCGGGCCCAGTCGAGCGTCTCGGAGACCGACGGCGCCTTCTTCAGCTCGAGCTGGCGGATCGAGCGCACGATGCGCACCACCTGGTCGGCCAGGTGGTCGCTGATGTCGGGCACGCGAGTGAGCACGATCTCCTTCTCGCGCTCGACCGTCGGGTAGTCGACGTGGAGGTAGAGGCAGCGCCGCTTCAGCGCCTCGGACAGCTCGCGCGTGTTGTTGGAGGTTAGGAACACGAGCGGGATCTGGTTCGCCTCGACGGTGCCCAGCTCGGGGATGGAGACCTGGTAGTCGGAGAGGATCTCGAGCAGGAGCGCCTCGGTCTCCACCTCCACTCGGTCGACCTCGTCGATCAGGAGCACGACGGGCTCCTCGGCCCGGATGGCCTCGAGCAGTGGCCGGGTGAGGAGGAAGTCCTCGGTGAAGATGTCGTCCTCGATCTCCTGCCAGGTGGACGACTCGCGCTCCACCTGGATGCGGAGGAGCTGCTTCTTGTAGTTCCACTCGTACAGGGCCTTCGACTCGTCGAGGCCCTCGTAGCACTGGAGGCGGATGAGGCGGGCGCCGGTCATCTCCGCCACCGACTTGGCCAGCTGCGTCTTCCCGGTGCCCGCCGGGCCTTCCACCAGGACGGGCTTGCCGAGCCGGTCGGCCAGATACACCACGCCGGCGATCCCCTCGTCGGCCAGGTACGCGACGTCGCGCAGCTGCCGGCGGACGTCCGGTACGGATGCGAAGCGCTGCTCGGCCATCCCGGAAGCCTAGCCACAAACTTGACCGATCGGTCTAGTTCAAAACGAAGGGGTGGCGGTCAGGTGCGGATGTGGCCGTCGCCTTCCACCACGTACTTGAGGGTGGTCAGCTCCCGCAGGCCCATGGGCCCCCGCGCGTGCAGCTTCTGGGTGGAGATGCCGATCTCGGCGCCGAAGCCGAACTCCTCGCCGTCGGTGAAGCGGGTCGAGGCGTTGACCACCACCGCGGCGGCGTCGACCTCGCGTGTGAAGCGGTCGGCGGCGGCCACGTCGCGAGTGACGATCGCCTCGGTGTGCCCGGAGCCGTAGCGGGCGATGTGTTCCACGGCGGCGTCGAGCGAGGGGACCACGGCCACCGACATCTTGAGGTCGAGGAACTCGCGGGCGAACTCGTCGTCGCCCGCCGCGCCGATCGAGGGCACGATCGCCCGGGACCGCTCGTCGCCCACCAGCTCGACGTCTGCCAACGCCTCCGCCGCCCGGGGCAGGAACTCGGCGGCCACCGCCTCGTGCACCACCAGCGATTCCGCTGCGTTGCACACCGACGGCCGCTGTGTCTTGGCGTTGACCACGATGGAGAGCGCGGTGTCGAGGTCGGCGGCGGCGTCGACGTACACGTGGCAGTTGCCGTCGCCGTCGATCACGTACGGCACGGTGGCGTTGTCGAGGATCGACTGGATGAGCGACGGCCCGCCCCGCGGGATGAGGCAGTCGACGATCCCCCGCAGCCGCATGAACTCGGTGGCCGTCTCCCGTGACGTGTCCTCCACGAGCACGAGCGAGTCTTCCGGCAGGCCTGCCTTGGCGAACCCCTCCCGCAGCACGCCTGCGATGGCGATGTTGGACGTGACCGCGGCCGACGATCCGCGCAGGAAGGCGACGTTGCCCGACTTGAGGCACAGGCCCGCGGCGTCGCTGGTGACGTTGGGCCGGTTCTCGTAGATGATCGCCACCACGCCCAGCGGCACCCGCACGCGGCGGATGCGCAGGCCGTTGGGCCGCACCCAGCCGTCGACGACCTCGCCCACCGGATCGGGCAGGACGGCCACCTGCCGCAGCCCGTCGGCCATGGCCTGCACCCGTCGGGCGTCGAGCCGCAGGCGGTCGACCACGGTGGCGGTGGTGCCCGCCTCCTCGGCCCGGGCCACGTCGGCGGCGTTGGCCCGCAGCACGTCGTCAGTTCGCTCCACCAGCAGGTCGGCGGCGGCTCGCAGGGCGTCGTCCTTGGCCGCGGTCGACGCGCCCGCCACCACCCGGGAGGCCTCCTTGGCCCGGCGGCCGAGCTCGGCGAGCGGCGTGGTCGACATGCAAGGCAGTGTACCGAGCGCCGTTCGCGACAGACTTGGCCCTCGGTGGACCACGCCCTCCTCTCCGAGCCGGTGCAGCGCTTCGTCGACGAGCTCACGCCCGAGCTCGAACGCCTGGCCGCGTCGGTGACCGCGGCGACGGCCAAGGCCCACCAGGACGTGACGCTGGAGGCGTTCAACATCGCGGCCGGCATCGTCGACAGCGACGGCCTCCACACCGACGAGGAGCTGCTCGCCCTCGTCGCCGTCTTCGGCGGGCGGCTCGACACCAGCATGCGGAGAGCGTCGCCGGGCGACCTCCGACGAGCAGGGCTGGTGAAGGACAAGGCGGCCTGGCTCGACCGTCCGTCCCCGTTCTTCGAGGTGCTCGTGGCCGACGACGGCCGGCACGGCACCAAGGTCTCGTGGCGCTACTACGAGCTGGCGCTCGCCATCGCCCACGCCGTCTGCTCGCTGGACGCCCACCCCTCGCACTCCGAGCTGGCCGCCGTCGACCGCTTCCGCTCGATGCTCCTGGCGCGACTGCAACGGAACGAGGTGTCGCCGCCGGCCACCGAGCCGACCGATGCGCCTCGGCCCCTCGAGGAGCTGCTGGCCGAGCTGAACGGCCTCGTCGGCCTGGCGGGCGTGAAGGCGGAGGTGAAGCTCGTCGCCGATCTCCTCACCGTGCAGAAGCTGCGCAAGGAGCGCGGGCTGCCGGTGGTGGAGACGAGCAGGCACCTCGTGTTCACCGGCAACCCCGGCACGGGGAAGACGACCGTGGCCCGCCTGGTGGCCCAGATCTACCGCACGCTCGGCGTGGTGGAGAAGGGCCACCTGGTGGAGACCGACCGCTCCCACCTGGTGGCCGGCTACGTGGGGCAGACGGCCACCCGCACGCGGGAGGTGGTGGAGAAGGCGCTGGGCGGCGTGCTGCTCATCGACGAGGCGTATGCGCTGGCCCAAGGCGACGACAAGGACTTCGGCCACGAGGCGATCGCCACGTTGGTCAAGCTCATGGAGGACCACCGGCACGACCTCGTCGTCATCGCAGCCGGCTACCCCGACGAGATGCGCGAGCTCATCGAGTCGAACCCGGGCCTGCGCTCCCGCTTCCCGAAGACCATCGCCTTCCCCGACTACACCGACGAGGAGCTCCTCGCCATCTTCCGCTCGATGTGCAAGGCGGCCGCGTACACCTGCGCGCTGGAGTGCGACGAGGCAGTGCTGGCGTTCTTCGCCGCCCAGCCGCGCGACAAGGGGTTCGGCAACGCCCGACTGGCGCGCAACCTGTTCGAGGCGTCGGTCGCCAGGCACGCGTCCCGAGTCGTCGGGATCGAGAACCCGACGAACGAAGACTTGTCGGTGCTCCTCCTCACGGACATCCGCGCGTAGCTCCCGGCGACGGGGTCCGTCCTCCCGCGCCCTACGCTGCGTGACCGTGCGCTCCCGGCTCCTCGCGCTTGCCGCCGCGGTGGCAATGGTCGTCGTGGCCGTGCAGGTGCGAGCCGGTTTCGACGAGCGCGCCGCGGAGGGCCGCCCCCGCATCGTGTGCGCAGGCGAGCTGGCCGCCGTGTGCGAGGCAGTCGACGGCGACGCCGACGTCGTCGTGGAGCCCGCGGGCCTCACCGCCGACCGCCTGGTGGCCGCGGGCGACGACCTCGGCCTCGACGCCTGGATCGCACCGGGGCCGTGGGCCGAGCTCGTGCGCAGCTCGCGGGAGCGGGCGCTGCGGCCGCCCGGCCTGACGGCGGGCGCGCCGGTGGCCCGAGCCCGCCTGGCCGTGGCCGTGTGGCCGGGCCGCCTGCCGGGCTGCGGCGCCGACGTCGGCTGGCCGTGCCTCGTCCAGGCCACCACCGTGCCCACGTTCAAGATCGGCCTGCCCGACGCCCGCCGCGACGGGCTCGGCCTCGTTGTACTGGGCAGCCTGGCCCGGTCGCTCTCGCCCGAGAACCCCCTCGACGACGACGCCTTCCGCGGCGCGCTCGACGCGCTGGCCGGGGCCGCCCTGCGGCCGCCGCCGAAGCTGGCCACCGTGTTGGCGGGTGGCCCTGCCTTCGCCGACGCCCACGTCACAGCGGAGGCGGGGGCCGACACCGGCGGGCGCATGGAGCTGGCCTACCCTGCCCCCGTGGTGACGGCCGACGTGGTGCCCGCGCAGGTGCCCGGCGAACGAGGTCGGCGGGCGGCCGAGCTGCTGCGCGGGCGGCGGGTCGCCGAGGCGCTGCGGGCGGCCGGTTGGGACACGTCGCCGGGTGCCGAGCCCAGCGGGTTGCCCGACGTGGGCGTGCTCGAAGCGTTGCGCGACCTGTGGGCCGAGGTGGCACGGTGAGGCGGCTCGCCGTGATCGCCACGGTCCTGTCCGTCGCCGTGAGCGGGTGCGCCCTGCGTGGCGGCGACGACGCGTCCCCCGGACGCTGCATCACCGTCGACGCCGCCGTCTCGCCCGAGAAGGTCGAGCTCCTCACCGAGCTGGCGAGCACGTTCAACGAGTCCGACGACGCCCGGGTCGGCGAGCGGTGCGTGTTCGTGCGGGTGCAACGGAAGTCCTCCGGTGCCGCCGCCGACCTCCTCACCGAAGGGTGGCCCGACGAGCAGGCAGAGGGCCCGAGGCCGGTGATCTGGTCGCCCGCGGCGGGCTCGTGGGGCGCCATCGTGAACCAGCGGCTGGCCGACCGGGGCCGACAGGCGATCGCCCCGCTCGACGCCACGCCGTTCATGCTCACCCCGCTCGTCATCGCCATGCCCGAGCCGATGGCCAAGGCGCTGGGCCACCCGGGCACGCCGATCGGCTTCGCCGACCTCATCGCGCTGGCGCGTGACCCGTCCGGCTGGGCGAGCAAGGGCCACCCGGAGTGGGGCCAGTTCAAGCTCGGCAAGACGAACCCCAACTTCTCGACCAGCGCCCTGTCGGCCACCATCGCCCAGTACTACGCGGCCACCGGGAAGGTGCGGGGATTGACCCTGGAGGACCTCGACCGGCCCGACGTGGTGGAGTTCGCCAAGGCGGTGGAGTCGACGGTCGTCCACTACGGCGACATCACCATGACGTTCCTCAACAACTGGTTCCGCAACGACGCGCGCGGCACCTCGCTCACGTACGTGTCGGCCGTGGCCGTCGAGGAGAAGTCGGTCATCGACTACAACCTCGGCAACCCCGACGGCATCACCGACCCCGGCGAACGGCCGCGCAAGCCACGTGTGCCCCTGGTCGCCGTCTATCCCAAGGAAGGCACGCTCTTCTCCGACAACCCGTTGTTCGTGCTCGACGCCGACTGGGTCGACGAGTCGGAGCGACAGGGAGCACGGGCCTTCGAGCGCTTCGTGCTGCGGCCGGAGAACCAGCGGAAGGTGCTCCGCTTCGGGTTTCGGCCCGGCAACCCCGACGTCGCCGTCGGGGAGCCGATCGTGGCGGCCAACGGCGTCGATCCCCGACAGCCGCAGACGACGCTCGGCGTCCCCGAGCCGCCGGTGCTCGTGCGGCTGGTCGAGCGGTGGGGACAGCACCGCAAGAGCGCCCGGGTGCTGTTGACGATGGACGTGTCGGGCTCGATGGGCGAGGACGCGGGCAACGGCGAGACCAAGCTCGACCTGGCCAAGCGGGCCGCCGTCGCCGCGCTCGGCCAGTTCAAGGCCGACGACCAGGTGGGGCTGCGCATCTTCTCCACCAACATCGGACCCAAGGAGCATCCCGACTGGCTCGACGTGGTGCCCATCGGGCCGATCGGCGCCCAGCGCGAGCTGCTGGCCGCCCGCATCGACGACCTCGTCCCGACCGAGGGCACGCCGCTGTACACGGTGGCGGGTGCCGCCTACACCGAGCTGAAGTCGGCCTACGACCCGGCCCGCATCAACGCCGTGCTGCTGCTCACCGACGGCCGCAACGAGGACCCGCGCAACGACGCGCCCGACGCGCTGGAGAAGCTGCTGCGCACGCTGCGGTCCGGCAGCGAGGGGCAGTCGAGCACCCCGGTGCGACTGTTCGCCATCGCCTACGGCCAGGACGCCGACCTGGGCGTGCTGCGACGCATGGCCGACGCCACCAACGCCGCCGCGTACGACGCCAAGGACCCGAAGACGATCGAGCGGGTGTTCACCGCGGTGGTGAGCAACTTCTGATGCTCGCCCGCCTGACGGCTCGTCGCGTGCCGGCCGGGGCCCCAGCCCAGCCGGCCCAGTCCCTGCTCGACAGGCCCTGATGCTCGCCCGCCTTCCGGCGCGCGTCCGCACACCGGCGGTGGCCCGGGCGGTTGCCTCGCCGAGCGCCCTGTTGCTGGCGGGCGCGGGCGCCTCGGCCGCCATCCTGGCCGGTGCGGCGCTGCCGGTCGTGGTGGCGGCGGGTGCAGGGGCATGGCTGGCGCGCGTGCTGGCCGCCGTGCCGCGGCGCGTCGCCCCCGACCAGCCCGACCCGTTCTCGGTGGGCGAGCCGTGGCGCTCGTTCGTGCAGGACGCCGTGCAGGCCCAACGCCGGTTCAGGCACACGGTGAACCGCATGCAGCCCGGGCCGCTGCGGGAGCGGCTGGGCGAGGTGGGCACCCGCATCGACACGGCCGTGCGCACGTGCTGGCGGGTGGCCAAGCGGGGCGACGCGCTCGACGCCGCGCTCGGCCAGCTCGACCCCGCATCGGTGCGCCGGGAGCTCGAGGCGTGCGAGGAGGACGACCCCGCCGTCGCCTCGCTGCGGGCCCAGCTCGACACGGCCAAGCGCATCGCCCGGGTGTCGCAGGACGCCCACGACCGGCTGCGCATCCTCAACGCCCGCCTCGACGAGGCGGTGGCGCGGGCGGTCGAGCTGTCGGTGCAGGCGGAGGAGGTGGGCGACCTCGGGCCCCTGGCCGGCGACGTCGACGCGCTGGTGGGCGAGATGGAATCGCTGCGCGTCGCCCTCGAAGAGACCGCCTGACCCCGAGGGCGATTCTGGTGGGGGATCTGCGCGCCCGGGCGCGC
>DATAAM010000064.1:0-7517 GCA_036260075.1 Acidimicrobiales bacterium | reverse complement strand
CAGCAGGACCCGACGGCCCGAGCCCACGGCCACGGTCACAGCCACGCCCACACGCCGGTAGACCGGGCGCTGGAGGCAAGCCGCGAGGGCGTGAGAGCCCTCAAGATCTCGATGGCCGCCCTGGCCGCCACGGCGCTCCTGCAAGCAGCGGTGGTGGTGGCCAGCGGATCGGTGGCTCTTCTGAGCGACACGTTGCACAACCTCTCCGACGCCGGCACCGCGCTGCCGCTGCTACTCGCCTTCCGCCTCGGTCGGCGTCGCCCGAGCCGCCGGTTCTCCTACGGGCTGGGACGGTCCGAGGACGTCGCCGGGCTGTTCATCGTGGTCATGATCGCGGCATCGGCCGTCCTGGCCGCCTGGCAGGCGATCGACCACCTGGCCAACCCGACCCCGATCCGCCACCTCGGCCTGGTGGCCGCGGCAGCGATCATCGGCGCCCTGGGCAACGAGGCCGTGGCGCTGTACCGCATCCGAGTGGGCCGGCGCATCGGTTCCGCCGCCCTCGTCGCCGACGGGCTGCACGCCCGCACCGACGCGCTCACGTCCCTTGCCGTACTGGTCGGCACGCTGGGCGTCGCAGTGGGTTGGGAATGGGCGGACCCGGCCGTGGGCCTGGTCATCGCCGCCGCCATCGTCGTGGTCCTCGTCCAGGCGGTGAAGGGCGTGGGCGAGCGGCTGCTTGACGGGGTGGACCCCGCCCTCGTGGATCAGGCCCGATCGGCGGCCGTCTCGGTACCGGGGGTGCAGGAGCTCGGTGAGGTTCGTGCCCGTTGGGTCGGTCACCGGCTGCAGGCCGACGCGCGGATCACCGTCGACGGTGACCTCGATGTCGCCACCGCCCACGGCATCGCCGAGGAAGTGCAGCGGGCGATGCTCGACGCCGTTCCCGTCCTCGACGCCGCGGTGATCCACGTCGACCCCTGCGGCCACGATGGCTCCGATCCCCATGACCCCCACGCCGCGGAGCCGCACGCCCATGGCTGACATCGAGGCATCCCCGGTGGTGGGGCCCGGACCTGAGCCACCCGAGGTCTTCGGCGTCCAGACCGACAACCAGTGGAGTGGGCTGGTGCCGGTCGGCCGCCAACTGCTCCGAGCCCTTCCTCTGGCCGGACTCGTGCTCGGCGTGGCCATCATCCTCAACTTCGCGCTACCCCGCTTGGCCCCCGGCGATCCGATCGACTTCCTCATCCCCGCCGAGCAGGCCTCCGCCATCTCCCCAGAGCAGCGGGAGCGCCTTGCCGCCAGCTACGGGCTAAACGGCTCGGAGTGGGAGCAGTTCGGTCGGTACCTGAGTGGCCTGGCCCGCGGCGATCTCGGCATCTCCACCCGACACGGCCGGCCGGTCACGAGCCTGTTGGCCGAGCGGCTGCCCTGGACGCTCCTCCTGGTGGGCGCCTCGGTGGTGCTGTCGACTCTGATCGGCGCGGCGTTGGGCTTCCGATCCGCGTGGCGACGAGGCACCCGCTCCGACATCCGCACCCTCACGGGCGTCATGGTCGCCGACTCGTTTCCACCCTTCTTCGTGGCGCTGCTCCTGGTGCTCCTGTTCTCCGTGCAGCTCAAACTGCTACCGGTGTTCGGGGCGCTGCCCGGAAGCGAGGCCCAGGGGCTGGCCTTCGCCTTCGAGGTTGCCAGGCGGGCCGTCCTGCCCATCGCCGCTCTGACACTCGCCGGTCTCGGATCCGCCTACCTCGTGGCCCGGTCCTCGGCGGTGTCGGAGCTGGGCGAGGACTACGTGACCATGGCCGCAGCCAAGGGCCTCGACCCCTCGGGCGTCCGGCGCCACGCCCGCCGCAACGCCCTGGTGCCGGTGTGGACGGTGGCCATGCTCAACGTGGGTGCGCTGTTCGGCGGCGCCGCCCCGGTGGAGACGGTGTTCTCCTATCCCGGCCTCGGTCGCCTCATCTACGAGAGCGTCCTGAGCCGGGACTACCCCGTGTTGCAGGGGTGCTTCCTGCTCATCGCCTTCGGCGTCATCGCCGCCAATCTGGTGGCCGAGCTGGTGTATCCGTTCCTGGACCCGCGGGTCCGACGTCCCGGGAAGGTGGGGGGATGAGTTCCACGCAGGCGGCCGCACTGAAGCGCAGTCCCGGAAAGACCCTGGGCCGGGTGGGCCTGGTGTTGCTGGCCCTGCCGGCACTGGCGGCGCTGTTTGCGCCACTCGTCGCCCGTCATTCGCCGACCCGTCCCAGTGGCCTTCCCCTGCGGCGCTCCGGCCTGGGCCATCCGCTTGGCACCGACGACCTGGGTGTCGACATCTTCGCCCAGCTGGTCTACGGGGCCCGCATCTCCCTGGCCATCGGCGTGGGGGCGGCGGCGCTGGCCCTGGTCATCGGGCTGCTCGTGGCGGTGGTAGCCGGATGGAAGCGGGGATGGGCGGAGGCGGTGCTCATGCGCCTGACCGACGTCACCCTGGCCTTCCCGTTCCTCCCGTTGGTCCTCGTGCTCGCCGCCTTCTTCGGCCGAGGCCTGGTCACAACCGCGGTGGTGATCGCCGCGGTTTCCTGGGCCCGTCCCGCCCGGGTGCTGTGGGCCCAGGTGCTCAGGTTGCGGGAGTTCCAGCACGTCCAGGCCGCCCGGGCCATGGGCGCGACGGGGACGCGCATCGTCTCCCGACACATCCTGAGGCGCCTCACGCCTCTGGCCTCGGCCCAGTTCGTGCGGGTGGCCAATGCCGCGGTGATCTCGGAGGCGGCCCTGGCCTTCCTGGGCCTGGGTGACCCCAACCAGGCCAGCTGGGGGATCATGCTCTCCAACGCCAGCTCCAACAACGCCCTGCTGACCGGGGCCTGGAAGTGGTGGATGCTGCCCCCCGGCCTGGCCCTGACAGTGGTCGTGCTGGGCTTCGCCTTCACCGGCTACGCCTGTGAGGAGTGGGCCGACCCCCGCCTGGCCAGCACGTCGGGGCGCCTCCGCTTCCTGACCGGACGTCGGCGCCGGCCGGCCAAGGCCGCTCCGGTGGCCGCCACCGTTGCGACCCAAGGATCCGGCGAAGGCCCCATCCTCGAGGTGTGCGACCTGGTGGTGTCCTACCAGAAGGGCACACCACCGGCGGTGAAGGGCGTGAGCTTCGAGGTGCCCCGAGGCCGGATCAGCGCCCTCGTCGGTGAGTCCGGCTCGGGCAAGAGCACCATCGTGATGGCGCTGCTGGGGCTGCTGCCGGGCGATCCGGTGGTCAAGGGCGACGCGACGTTCGAGGGCCGCAAGCTCCTGACCGCGGCCGCCGGAGCCCGGGTGCGGGGCCGACGGATCGGCCTCGTCACCCAGGCGGCCATGAACGCACTGAATCCGGCCTACACCATCCATTCCCAGGTCACCGAGGCCGCGGAGCTGACGATGTCGACCGACAAGGCGCGGGGACGAGCCACCGAGCTGCTGATCGACGTCGGCCTGCCTGCATCGGCCCATCAGGCCTACCCGCATGAGCTCTCGGGCGGCATGCGCCAGCGGGTGATCATCGCCATGGCTCTGGCCAACTCACCCGATCTGCTCATCGCCGATGAGCCCACGACCGGGCTCGACCTGGTCACCCAGGCCTCCATCCTCCGGCTCGTGCAGGACCTCAAGGACCGCCTCGGGCTCACCGTGCTGATCATCACTCACGACGTGCAGATGGTCCTCCGGGTGGCCGACGAGCTGGTGATCCTCCAGGACGGCTGCCTCGTCGAGCGCGGCCCGGCATCGAAGATCGCCGCTGCGCCGGCGGAGGAGTACAGCCGCCGCCTGCTTAACACCCGCCTATCGCCGCTGGGAGTCCGAGCATGAGCGAGGCCATCCTTCAGATCCGGGGCGCGTGCAAGACGTTCCGCACCGGGACCGGCACGCGCAAGCGGCGGGTGGCCGCCCTCGACGACGTGTCGTTGGCGGTGGGCGATGGCGAGATCGTCGCCCTGGTCGGAGAGAGCGGATCGGGCAAGTCCACGCTGGGCCGTGCCGTCGTGGGCCTGGAGCGTCTCGACGCCGGCGAGCTGGTCTTCGACGGGGTCGAGTACGCCCGGATGGCTGAACGTCCACTGCGTCATCTCCGCCGGCGCATGCACCTGGTGCTACAGGACCCCTACCAGTCACTGCATCCCGGCATGCGGGTGTGCTCAGCGATTGCGGAACCGTTGGAAATCGCCGGTACCGGGAACGCCCGGTCCTCCATCGTCGGCGAAGCCCTCGAGGAGGTCGGGCTCACGCCGGCTTCGAGCTTCCTCGGCCGCTATCCCCACCAGCTGTCGGGCGGCCAACGCCAGCGCGTGGTCCTGGCACGTGCCCTCGTCGGGCGGCCCCGGCTGGTGGTGGCGGACGAGCCGACGTCGATGGTGGATGCCACGCTGCGCGGCAGCATCGTCCAGCTAATCCGGGATCTTCGCGACCACCACGGGATCGCCTTCTTGGTCATCACCCACGATCTCGACATGGCCGGCGCGGTTGGGGAGCAGGTCGCCGTCATGCAGCATGGGCGTCTCGTGGAGTGTGGTCGCACGGCCGAGGTCTTCCACTCGCCGAAGCACCCATATACCAAGATGCTTCTCCATGCCGCAGCCGAAGTGGGGCGGTTGGAAGTGGCCGAGTGAAGTCCGCCTACACCGGATGCCCGCGCCTCGCGGCAGGGGGGCCTCTAGAGGGGCTGAGTACGAGCCACTTGCCGGACGGGGCGCGGCCAGCACGCAATCTCCCTGCAATGGGACCCCGCACGATGAGATACACCAGTGAAACCAAGGAGATCGATATGTCAACGACAGTGCGCCACGAACGGGGGATTGCTACCCCTCCGCCGGGTCGCATGCTCCTCCGTGGTGCGATGAAGCGATGCCCCGCCTGCGGCACGGGCCGGCTGTTCTCCGGCTGGTTCCGGATGGCCGACCGCTGCCCAGGGTGCGGCTACCAGTTCGCGCGAGAAGAAGGGTTCTTTCTCGGCGCCTATGTGATGAACCTGGTGATCGCGCAGGGCCTGGTGATGATCCTTGCCGTCATTCCCACCATCATCATGCTGAACGCCGACCCCGATGCGAGCCTGGTGCCGGTCATCGTCGGCGGCCTCATTGGGGCGGTGCTAGCTCCTCTCTTCTTCTATCCATTCTCCAAGACGCTCTGGGTGGCCATCGAGCTGACCCTTCGCCCCATCGACGAAGCCGAGCCGAGCGACGTGCGCCTGGGGCGCGCCATTCACCGCGCCGCCGAAGATACCCCCAGATGATCGCCCTTCTCTCGTCGTCCCGCCTGATCGGTCGCTGGGATGCCACCCGAGCCGTCACGCTCGGCCTGGTGGGTGGCTATGTCGACACGGTCGGATACATCATGCTGCGAGGGCTGTTTCCGAACCACGTGACGGGCAACCTTCCGATCGCAGCCGCCCATCCTGGGAGGAGCGCCATCCCCCTCCTGATGATGGTGCCGCTCTTCCTGGCTGCCGTGATCGCCGCCGCCGCAGCGGCACAACGAATCGGGCGGCGGAACCCATCCTCAGTTCTCCCCGTCATCCTCGCGGTGGAGGCGGCACTCCTGGGCCTGTTCCTGGCCCTCGGGGTGGCCTTGGTTCCCGACCGGGATGCGTCGACCCTGGTGACGCAGGCGATCGTGGGAGCGGCGGGCGTGTGTGCAATGGGCGTGCAGAGCGTTCTGACCCGACTGGGGGGGTATGTCTTCCCGACGACCATGGTGACCGGCACCCTGACGCTGCTAGGAATGGACAGCGCGCAGGTGCTCTTCGGAACGCAGCCGAGTGCGGAGCGCGCAGTCGTCGTCCGCCGCATCAAGGCGTTCGGGCGAGTGGTGTTGGCCTTTGCGATCGGCGCTGCGCTTGGCGGTCTAATGACCGCCGTCGTCCGGTTCTGGGCGATAGTGCTGCCCGTTGCCGCAGTAGCCCTCTGCGCCTGGGGGCAATCCCGGGTGAGCGCTGACCAGCGAGGCGATACCTAGGCCCGGACCGCCAGGACGCCGGCGAGGCGACCGCGAGTGACGAATCCCTCGCGCAGTTCGGTCGGAAGCGCGGCGGCGAGCCGGTCGAAGGCGGCCTGGGCCTGCAGGCGCGGGGCCACCTCGGCGACGAGCAGGTCAGAGCCCGTGGCGCTGGCGGCCGCTGCGGCGTCCTCGTGTCGGCCGAGGTGTCCCAGTGCCAAGGCCTCGTACTTGCGGGAGCGCCGCTGCTGTGAGAGCTCGAGGAGTTCCTCGGCGTCGTCGGGAACGAGCCGGCAGCTCATCTCGCGGAAGCGCAGCTCTGCCCGCCACTTGAATGGCAGCCACGTCGACAGCAGGGGTCGAGCCTCCTCGATCAACGCCGCTGCGCGATCCTCGTCGCCGGCCAGGAGGGCGCATTCGGCGGCGCCGAGAAGGCCGTGCATCTCCTGCTCGACCTGCAAGGAGCCGGCCTTCACCTCCCGCGCCTCCGCCACGGCCTGCTCCGCCAGGTCGCGCGCCCGTCCCAGATCACCCACCTCCCGCCACACCCAGGACAACAAGGTGTCGGTGCGTGCCCGGTAGAAGTGGACGTCGTACTCCTCCAGGAGACGGCGCTTGCGCTCGAGAGCACGTAGCGCCCCCCCGAAGTCGCCGAGGTTTCCTCGCGCCAGTCCGGTGAAGAAGAGAGTTCGCAGCAGGGGTCGGAACGCGCCTGTGCGAGCCGATTCCGCCGCAGCCTGATCCAGCGTGCGACGAGCCTCGTTAAACCGGTCGCCATGCTCGAGCAGGGCTCCCAGGCAACTCAGCGCCGAGGCTGTTGTGGCCGGATCGGGCGTTCGGGACAGCGCCTCGGCGTAGGCCGCGCTAGCGCCCTCGATGTCGCCGGCCCAGTGCCGGATCCGACCGACGAGGACGAGCGCGCTGGGTAATGCCGCCGGAGCGGCCGCGGCCGACTCCGCCAGCTCCGCGGCACGGCCGGCCAGCTCGGTAGCGACGGCCGAGTCCCGTCCGTAATAAGCCGTCCACCCGAGCCGCTCGAGGGCCTGAGCCTCCAACGCCTCGTCCCCGAGTCGCCGCGCGATCTCCAGCGCCGCCGTGTGGTCGTCCTGTGCGCCTACGTAGTCGGCCAGCTCCTCCCGGAGTTGGCCGCGCCGGATACGGGACCGGGCCAGCGCGGTGGCGTCCTCGGTCCGTTCTGCGCTCGTCACCGCCTCGGACAGGAGCCGCTCTGCGTCCCGTAGAGCGAAGGCGCGAATGGCCTGCTCGGCGGCCGCCGACCAGGCCGCGTGGGCCCGCGACCAGTCGCCCGTGGCGGCATGGTGGACGGCCGCCGCCTCCGGACGGTCGCCCAGCCTGGCCGCCGCCCGACGGTGATGGGTCGTACGTATGGGGGCAGGCGTCGTCTCGTAGAGAGCCTCCCGGATGAGGCTGCCGGCGAACTGGAACCGGTCGCCGGCAGCCTCCAGGAGGCCGGCTCGGAGCGCGAGCTGCGCTCGGCGGACCGCGTCGCCGATGCCGATGTCGGCCAGATCAGCGACGAATTCGAGGTCGAAGCTGGCACCAGCCACCGCGGCGACCCTCAGCAGCTCCTCGACGTCGCTTCCAGAGCGGGCGATTCGCTCCTCCAC
>DATAAM010000063.1:0-35140 GCA_036260075.1 Acidimicrobiales bacterium | reverse complement strand
TCCCTTTCGCCCCGGTTCCGGGACGCGTTCAAGGCCGGGGTCGCGACGGGCCGATGTACTGGGCATGCGAGTGACCGAGCGCGCCTGCGCGGTCGCTCGTCGGCACCGTGTGAGGGGGCTGGGGCCGGTGGCGACGGGCGTTGTCGGTGTGTTCGTCGCGGCCTCGCTCTCGTGGACCTGGGCCGTCGACCAGCGCGCCGACGTGGCCGACGCCGTGCAGTCGGAGGCCCGCCAGGCAGCCGAGCGCGCCGCCCGCGAGCTGGAGGGTTACAAGAGCTTCCTGCGAGGGGCGGTCGGCCTCCTCGACGTGGTGCCCGAGGCCTCCGGCGACAGCGTGGCCGGCTACCTCGAGGCGGCCGCGCCCCAGCTCCACCACCCCGGGATGCACGCCGTCGCGGTGGTGCGCCTCGACGCCGACGGAACCCCGCGGGTGACCGGCAGCGTGGCGGTGCCGGGCCACGGCCATTCGCACGAGCTGCCCGCCGTCGGCGAGGTCCTGCCTCTCGTGTCGGCCCCGTCGCTGGCAGGCACCGGGGCGGCGGCGGTGGAGCCCGACCGGCGCCGGTCGGAGACGCACGCGGGCCAGCACGACCTGCTCGTGTCCGTGCCGCACTACCGCCCGGGGGCGCCGCTCGGCACCGCCCAGGCCCGCCGGGACGCGCTGGCGGGTTGGGTGGTGGGCCTCGTCCACAGCCGTCTCCTGCTCGACGCCGCCGCGCCCCACGACGTGCCCGTGCAACTTGCCCTCCGTCACCGCGAGTCCTTCGATCTCGACCAGGGGCTGGTGCTGGCCGGGGCCCGCTACCGCGAGCACGGAGCCGAGACCACGCCCGCCCTCGACCCGCCGCTGGCCACTGCCGACCTCGCGCCGCTCCACATCGAGCTGCGGCCGCTGCCGGGCTTCGCCGACAGCGTGGACGGCTACCTGCGCAACGGGCCGTGGCTCGCCTTCGCCGGCGGCGGGTTGGCCACCGCCCTCCTCGTCCTCCTCCTGTGCACGCGGGGACGGCGCGCCGGGCTTCCCGTCCGTGAGGTGGCCGAGGCCGCGCCCGTCGGCATGTTCCGCCTCGATCGGGACTTCGGCGTCCGGTTCGCCAACGAGCGGCTGGTGGCGCTGGCAGGCACGGCCGACTGGCTGGAGGCGATCCACGAGGACGACCGCGCCCGCGTGGCCGCCGACTGGACGGCCTGCGACGGGGCCGGCGACTACGTGGGGGAGCTGCGCCTTCAGCTTGCCGACGGACGCCTGCGCTGGGTGCGGGTGCGGGCCGCTGGGGTCGCGGGTGGCTGGGTGGGCACCGTCGAGGACCTGACCGACGTGGTGAAGGCCAATGCCCGCCTGCAGCAGCAGTCGTTCCACGACCCGCTGACCGGCCTGGCCAACCGAGCGCACCTCCTCCGCCACCTGGAGGCGCTGGTGGCGGCGGGCGACCGGGCCCTGCCCGTGGGCGCCGTCCTCTACCTCGACGTCGACGACCTGAAGGTGATCAACGACAGCCTGGGCCACGACCGGGGCGACGAGCTCCTGGTCGAGGTGGCCCGACGCCTCCGCCAGGCCACGGCCGGGCGGTCCTCGGTGGTGGCCCGCTTCGGCGGCGACGAGTTCGCCCTGCTGTGGCCGGAGGCGGGCGACGACGACCTGGCGGAGGCGGCCGAGCTGGTGCGGTCGTGCTTCCGGGAGCCCTTCGTGCTCGACGGCCGGGAGATGCTGGTGTCGGCCAGCATCGGGATCGCCGTGGCTCACGGCGGGACGCGGGCCGCCGAGGTCCTCCAGGACGCCGACGCCGCGATGTACCGGGCCAAGGAGACGAACCGGGGCGGCCAGGTGGTCTTCGACGCGGTCATGCGAGCCGGAGCGCTGGAACGGCTCGACCTCGTGCAGTCCCTGTGGCGGGCCATCGACCGCCAGGAGATGGTGCTGCACTACCAGCCGAAGGTCTCGCTCGTCGACGACTCGCTCGTGGGCTTCGAGGCGCTGGTGCGCTGGCAGCACCCGGAGCGGGGCCTGGTGCCGCCCGACACCTTCATCGGCTTGGCGGAGGAGACCGGCCTCATCGTGCCGCTCGGTCGGTGGGTGCTGGAGGAGGCGTGCCGCCAAGCGGCCGAGTGGGCGGGGGCGGGCACCGACGAGCGACCGCTGAGCATGGCCGTGAACCTGTCGGCCGCCCAGCTGGCGGTGCCCGACCTGGCCGGGGACGTGGCCCGGATCCTGGCCGCCACCGGCCTGGCCGCCTCCCAGCTGTGCCTGGAGATCACCGAGAGCGTCCTCATGGAGGACCCCGACGCCGCGGTGACCACGCTGCACCAGCTGAAGGCGCTGGGCGTGCAGCTGGCCGTCGACGACTTCGGGACCGGCTACTCGTCGCTCGGCTCGCTGCGCCGCTTCCCGGTGGACCAGTTGAAGATCGATCGCACCTTCGTGCGCGGCATCGGCCAGGACCCCGAGGACGAGACGATCGTGCGTCTGGTGCTGAACCTGGCGTCGGCCCTCTCGTTGGAGGTCGTGGCCGAGGGCGTGGAGCACGAGGTGCACCGCCGCCGCCTTCAGGAGTTCGGCTGCGGCTACGGCCAAGGCTTCCTCTGGGGGGCGCCCGTGCCTGCGTCGGCCATCCACCTGCCGCCGGGTCGTCCGCAGGCGTCGGCTCAGGCCGACGCAGACGTGTGACGATGTAGCCGGCAAGGGCATGCCCCACCCCGACCTCGATCGCTGCCTCCGGCTCCTCGCCGAGCGGGAGGGCGGGACCGACCTGCACCTGAAGGTCGGCTCCCCACCCCGCGTGCGGGTGAAGGGGACGCTGGAGACCCTTCCGGACGAACCGTCCCTCGACAAGGCGACGATCGACGCCATGGCGGCTGCCGTCCTCACCAGCGGGGCGAAGGACCACTTCGTCGCCCACCGCGAGGCCGAGTGCACGTACTCGGTCAACGGGCTGGGGCGGTTCCGGGTGGCGGCCTACCTCCAGCGGGGGTCGATCGCCCTGATCCTGCGACGGGTCGACACCGCCGCCCGGTCGTTCGAGGAGCTGCGCCTGCCGCCCGTGCTGGGCGACCTCGCGTCGGCCGAGCGAGGGCTGGTGCTGGTGGGCGGGCCCGCCGGCGCCGGGGTCACCACCACGCTGGCGGCCATGGTCGACCACGTGAACCGGCACCGGGCCTGCCACGTGGTCACGGTCGAAGACCCCGTGGAGGTGCTGCACCGCGACGACCTGGCCTCGATCTCCCAGCGGCAGGTCGGCGTCGACATCGCCGGGATCGCCTCGGGCGTGGTGTCGGCGCTGCGACAGGACCCCGACGTCGTGGTGGTCGGGCGCATCGACTCGGCCGAGGTGGCAGGGGCCGTGCTGGCCGCCTGCGAGGCCGGCTGCCTGGTGTTCGCGGGCGTGCGGGGGAGCGACGCCGTCGAGGCGGTGCGCACGGTCGTCGACCTGCACCCGGAGCCCGACCGGCCCCACGTGCGTCTCCAGGTGGCGGGCGCCCTCGTCGGCGTGGTGGCGCTGCGGCTGGTGCCGTCGCGCACGGGGGCAGGGCGGGTGCCCGCGGTCGAGGTGCTGCGGACGACGCCCGCGGTGCGCGACGGGTTGATGGCGGACGAGAGCGCCCTCGTGCGGGCCGAGATGTTGGCCGGCGAGGGGCTGGGCATGCAGACGCTGAACCAGGCGCTGGCCGTCCTGTTGGCCGAGCAGGCCATCGACGAGCGGGCCGCCCTGGCCGCCACCCCCGACTGGCCCGGCCTGCGCCACGCCCTCGAAGCCCGCGGCCTCGTCTGACCTACCCCCTCGCCCCTACCCCCTCGCCGTTTTCTCCGCAAATACGGGCGTGGGGCGCCGGATCTGCGAAGAAAACGCTCGGATCCTGGCTCAGAGGAAGGCGCGGGCGTGGTCGAGCACCAGCTCGGCCAGCGGCCCGTCCGCCTTGAGGTCGGGCGCCTGGGCACGGGTGATGCGCTGGACCGCCAGCCGGCACCACTGGCCCGCCGGGCCGGTGATGCGGTCGGTGGCGTCCTCGGGGCCGTAGGCCCATGTGCCGCCGTCGGGGCCGTCGACCTCGACGCGCAGGGTGTGGCCCTCGGGGGCGCTGACCTTGGCCACGTGCAGGGCGTAGGGCACGGCGTTGACGCAGATCCAGGCGATGTGGCACAGGCGGTCGGTGTCCTCGGCGGGCGCGCCGACGGCGGCCCGGATGTCGAGCCCGTGGGCCCAGTGCTCCATCAGCCGGGCCGTGACGAAGGCCTTCCACCCCATGCCCAGGCCCCAGGGCACCCGCGCTGTGCGGTCGGCGGCCTGCAGCGTGTCGCGGCAGCGGGCCGCCGCCGTCCACCACCACTCGCGCACCTCGGGCCCCGACAGGGCCCGGCCCCGGTCGCAACCCGCCTCGGTGAACGCCTCGCCGGAGGCGTACCGGCTCGCTTCCGCACTGAGCGTGCGTGGCCCGCCGGTCACCGTGTCGACGGCGATCTCCTCGGTGTCGGCCAGGTGCGAGACCTGGTCGCGCACGTCCCAGCCGGCGGCAGGCGTGGGCAGCGCCCACTGCTCGTCGGACAGGCGCCGCAACAGCTCGTACAGCTCACCCTGCTCCGCTTCGTAGTCGTCGAGGATGTCCGGTCCCATCAGCTCCCCCGCAGTGCCGGGTGCGGCAGCAGCGCCACCGGCGCCCCCGACCGCTCCTCCAGGTACTTCACCACCATGCCGTACACCTGGGCGCCGACCAACTCGACGAGCTCGTCGCGCAGCTCCTCGTACACCGGCCGCACGCCGACGAAGGCCTCGGGCGACTCGGTGCACCACCAGTGGAACTCCTGGCCCCCGTCGCCCCAGTGGCGGCGGTCCCACTGGCGCACCGTCGAGGTGACGTGGCCGTCGTCGGCCTCCGCGTCCTCTCGCCGCAGCGGCAGCTGCCAGCACACGTTGGGCTTGGTGTCGAGCGGGCGCTCGCCCCGTTCGAGGGCGGCGCGGTGCAGCGCGCAGCCGGGCCCGCCGGGGAAGCCGGGACGGTTGAGGAAGATGCAGGCGCCGTCGACCAGGCGGGACACCGTCTCGCCTGCCGCCGTCGTCTTCACGATGCCGCGCCGCCGGCCCTGCGCCCGGAACTGCCACTGCTCGGCCGTGAGCGTGGCGGCGGCCGCCTGCACTAAGGCCACGTCGTCCTCGTCGGTGAAGTGGGCGCCGTACGAGCAGCACCCCTGCACCAGCTCCTCGGCGGGGCCGGTGAGCACGCCCTGGCACCCGCGGCCGAAGATGCACGTCCACGGGCTGGTGAGGAAGGTGACGTCGAAGACCCAGGTGCGGTCCTCCTCGGGGTCCTCGAAGCTCACCCACTCGTGGGCGTCGCCCGGTGCCGCCGTCGCCGTCATCCCGACCCCTTTCGCAGCTCGTGCCACAGCTCTCCCGCGGCCAGCAGCCCCCTCCAGAACTGGTCCATGACCATGCGCTCGTTGGGGGCGTGGATGCGGTCGTCGTGGAGGCCGACGCCCAGGTAGAGCACCGGCGCGTCGAGCACCCGTCCGAGCGCCTCCTCCGGGCCGCTGCCTCCCGTGCGGGTGAACAGCGGGGGAGCGCCCCACACCCGCTCGACGGCCCGGCACAGCGCGCCAACCGCAGGGTGGTCGGGGGGCGTGAGCGCGGGCGCCACGCCCGGGCCTTCCCTTGTGATCGTGACGTCGATCCCGTCGGGCACCTGCGCGCGCACCCAGTCGTCGAAGGCGCGGGCCACCTTCTCCGGCTGTTGGTCGGGCACCAGGCGGAAGGTGACCTTCACTGTGCCTGCGGCCGGGATGATCGTCTTGATGCCCTCGCCCGCGTACCCGACGGAGATGCCGACCACGTCGCACGTCGGCCGGGTCCAGATGCGCTCCAGCAGCGAACGACCGGCCTCCCCCTCCAGTCGGCGCACGCCCGCCGTGCGCATCCACTCCTCCTCGTCGAGCGGCAGGGGGTCGACCGACGCCTCGGCCACGTCCTCGTAGAAGCCCGGCACGGTGACGCGGCGCTCGTCGTCGTGCAGGGCGGCGACCAGCCGGGCCAGCACGTGGGCGGGGTTGGGCACGGCCCCGCCGAACAGGCCCGAGTGCAGGTCGATCGAGGACGTGCGCACCTCGACGGTGAAGGCGACCAGCCCCCGCATGCCGACGGTGGTGGAGGGGACGTCGACCGCCCACATGCCGGTGTCGGAGACGACGGCCACATCGCAGCGGAACCGCTCGCGCTCGCGGTGGAGGAGCGCCTCGAAGTGGGGGCTGCCGACCTCCTCCTCGCCCTCGACGAGGAACTTGAGGTTGACGGGCAACGCGCCCTCCGTGCGCAGCAGGCCGCGCGCCGCTTCGATCTCGTAGAGCACCTGGCCCTTGTCGTCGATGGCGCCCCGGGCCAGGCACTCGCCGTCGACGATCACCGGCTCGAACGGAGGCGATCGCCACTCCTCCAGCGGGTCGACGGGCTGCACGTCGTGGTGGCCGTACACGAGCGCGGTGGGGGCGTCGTCGCCCGCGTGCAGCCAGTCGCCGTAGACGGCGGGCGCACCCTCGGTCTCGAGCACCTCCACGTGCTCCAAGCCCGCCTCCCGCAGCAGGCCCGCGACGAGCTCCGCCGACCGCCGCACGTCGGCGGCGTGGTCGGCGTGGGCGGAGATCGACGGGATGCGCAGCCAGTCGAACAGCGTGGCGACGATGCGCTCTCGCTCGGCCTCCACGTATGCCGCCAGTCGGAGGTCGGACATCGTCACGAGGGTAGGGCAGGCAGACTGGAGCCGTGGCCGACCGTCTCCTCGCCGACCTGCGCGCCGCGCTGTCGCGCGACCGGGTGCGGTCGGAGCCGTTGGAGCTCACCCTGTACTCGCGCGACGCGTCGATCCTGGAAGGCACAGCGGGCGTCGTGTGCTTCCCCGAGACCACCGAGGAGGTGCAGGCGTGCGTGCGGGTGGCGCGCGCCCACGGGCGGGCGATCGTCCCGCGCGGCTCGGGCACGGGCTTGGCCGGCGGGGCGGTCCCGCTCGGGGAGGCGGTCGTGATCGTGACGACGCGCATGGACCGCATCCTCGAGATCGACGAGGAGGACCGGGTGGCCTGGCTGCAGCCCGGCGTGCTCAACCTCGACCTGTCGCGCGCGGTCGCCCACCTCGGCCTGCACTTCGCCCCCGACCCGTCGAGCCAGCAGTCGTGCTCGATCGGCGGCAACGTGGCCAACAACAGCGGCGGGCCGCACTGCCTGGCCTACGGGGTCACCAGCGCCCACGTGCTCGCCGTCGAGGTGGTGCTGCCCGACGGCTCGCTCGCCCTGCTCGGTGGGCTCGATCCCGACCCGCCCGGCTACGACCTGCGGGGCGCGTTCGTGGGCAGCGAGGGCACGCTCGGCATCGCCACCCGCATCGCCGTGCGCCTCACGCCGGTGCCGTCGAGCGTGCGCACCCTGCTGGCCGACTTCGCCTCGGTGGAGGACGCCGCCACGGCCGTGACCGGGATCATCGCCGCCGGCATCGTGCCCGCCGCGCTGGAGATGATGGACGCCGAGATCACCAAGGCCGTCGAGGCGTTCGTGCACGCGGGCTTCCCGCTCGACGCCGCCGCCGTGCTCCTGGTCGAGGTCGACGGCCTGCCCGCGGGCACCGAGGCCGACGCCGCCGTCGTCGCCGAGGTCTGCCGGGCCCACGGCGCCCGCACCGTGCGGGTGGCCGCCGACCTGGCCGAGCGGGCGTTGCTGTGGAAGGGCCGGAAGTCGGCGTTCGGGGCCATCGCCCGGCTGGCGCCGAACTACTACCTGCACGACACGGTGGTGCCGCGCACCCGGTTGGTCGAGATCATGGCCAAGGTCTACGAGATCGCCCGTCGCCACGACCTCGTGATGATGAACGTGTTCCACGCCGGCGACGGCAACCTGCACCCGCTCATCGTCTTCGACCGCCGCGTGCCCGGGGTGATGGAACGGGTGCACGCGGCCGGCTCCGAGATCATCGAAGCGTGCGTCGCCGTGGGCGGCGTGCTCTCGGGCGAGCACGGGATCGGGCTCGAGAAGCGCGACCACATGTCGCTGATCTTCTCCGCCGACGACCTCGACGCCCAGGCCCGGCTGCGCGAGGCGTTCGACCCCGACGGCGTGTGCAACCCCTTCAAGGTGCTGCCCGCGGGCGCCCGCTGCGGCGACCTCCAGCGGGTGCCGGAGGGCGCATGGATCTGATCGAGGCCGTCGGCGCCGACGGCGTCGTGGTTCCCGTCGGCGGCGGCACGCACTGGGAGCCGACGGGGGAGGGCCGCCGCGTGCGCGCCCCCGCGGGCGTCGTCTCCTACGAACCCGCGGAGATGACCGTTCGCGTCCGAGCCGGCACCACGGTGGCGGAGCTCGACGCCGTGCTGGCCGAGCACGGCCAGATGGTGCCGCTCGATCCGGTCGACCCGGCCCGGGCCACGGTCGGTGGCGTACTGGCCGAGGGCGTGAGCGGCATCCGCCGCCTGCGGTGGGGACCGGTGCGCGACACCGTGCTGGAAGTGCGCTACGTCTCGGCCGAGGGCCGGCTGGTGAAGTCCGGCGGCCCGGTGGTGAAGAACGTCAGCGGCTTCGACCTGTGCCGCCTCATGGTGGGCTCGAAGGGCACCCTCGGCGTGCTGGCCGAGGTCGTCCTGCGCGTGCAGCCCCAGCCGAGGGCCCGGCGCTGGTACCGCCGGCCCGGCTTGGTCGACCACCGCACGCTCCACCGGCCGTCCTCCGTCCTCTGGGACGGCACCGCCACCTGGGTCCTCCTCGAAGGCCACCCGGCCGACATCGCTCTCGACTGGGAGGAGGTCGAGGGGCCGCCGCCCCTGCCGCCCCACCGTCGATCGCTGCGGCCGGCGGCCGTGCCCGGCCTCACCGGCTCGTTCGTGGCCGAGGTCGGCGTTGGCACGGTGCACGTGCCGGAGCCGCCGCCGCCCACGGCCCCGGACCGCCGCGACCTCCACGCCCGCATCAAGGCCGTGTTCGATCCCGCCGGCCGGCTCAACCCCGAGCGAGCCCTGGCATGAAGCTCCGCCTCGACGACGCCGAGCTGGCCTCGTGCGTGGCGTGCGGCCTGTGCCTGCCGCACTGCCCGACGTACCGCGTGACCGGCGACGAATCGGCCTCGCCGCGAGGCCGCATCGCCGCCATGCGGGCCGTGCAATGGGACGGCGCGCCCATGGACGACACCTTCGCCGAGTTCATGCATCGGTGCGTGCAGTGCCGGGGGTGCGAGCCGGCCTGCCCGTCGTCCGTGCCGTTCGGCCGGCTCATGGAGGGGGCCCGGGCCGCCCTCGGCGTGCCCTGGTGGAAGCGGGTCGGCTACCGGGTGCTCACCCGCCGTCGCCTGCTGTTGGCGCTGTCGAGCGCCTTGGCCGTCCTCCAGCGCCTGCGCCTCGTGCCCTCGCGCCGCCTCGGGCTCCCGCCGCTGCCGGTGCGCCGCCCCCGCCTGCGGTCGAGCGGCACCGACGTGTGGCTGTTCACCAGCTGCGTGATGGACGCCTGGCAGCGCGACACGCACGCTGCCGTGCAGCGCGTGCTGGAGGCGGCGGGCGCGGGGGTGGCGCTGTCGCCGCCTGTCGCCGCCTGTTGCGGTGCCCTGCACCTGCACGCCGGCCTGGTCGACGACGCCCGCGGCCTGGCCGAGCGGGCCGTCGCTGCCATGCCCGGCCCGGCCCCGATCCTGGTCGACTCGGCAGGTTGCGGCGCCCACCTCAAGGAGCACTCCGACCGCGTGCTCGACGTGCACGAGTGGCTGGCGACGCGGCCGTTGCCGGCCCCGACACGTCGCTTCGACCTGCCGGTGGTGGTGCAGGACCCGTGCCATCTGCGCAACGTGCAGCGCGCCCACGAGCACGTCCGCACGGTGCTTCGGCCCTACGCGGAGCTGGTCGAGCTCGACGACGACGGCCTCTGCTGCGGTGCGGGCGGCGCCTACGCGGCCCAGCAGCCGGAGCTGGCGCGGGCCATCCGCGACCGCAAGCTGGCGGCCGTGGCCCGCAGCGGCGCCACCGTGGTGGCGGGCGCCAACCCGGGCTGCGTGCTCCACCTGCGGGCCGCCGGCGTCGATGCCCGCCACCCCTTGGAGATCGTGGACGAGGTGCTGCGCGATGGCCGGTGAGTTCGACGACGTCCGCACACGGCTGGAGGCCATCGCCGAGGAGCTGGCCGACCTGGCCATGGAGCGGCTCAGAGAGTCGATCGACGCAGGCGGCACCGAGCTCCCCGTCGACGAGCGCCGCCTCACCCGGGCCCGGCGTGCCGTCGAGAAGGCCGCCGCCATCCTCCGAGAGCCCGACGACTCCGGCTAAGCCCCCGTTCTGGTGGGGGATATGCGCGCCCCAGCGTCCGGATCCCCCACCAGAACGGGTGGGGCGGGCCGGCGGGGGAGGAAGCGCAACGTCGAGGCGGGCACGGCCACCATCGGCTCCGGTCGGCGACGGCGCACCAACCACGCAGCCCCGCCGCCGAGCGCGAGGTGGCTGCACACGGCGGCGGTGAGGAAGATCGAGCCGGCCACGGCCAAGGCGAAGCGCAGCCCGAGCTCGTTGCCCATCCAGCCCGCCACCGACACGCCCGCCAGGTACGCCACGTCCAGCACCATCTCCGACGCCGCCATCGTGCGCCCCCGGAGCGAGTCGGGCGTCTGCTGTTGCAGCAGCGACTGATAGGCGATCGTCCCGATCGCGTTCCCCCCGCCCGCCAACAGCCACAGCACGAGCAACGAGGACAGCACCTGCGACTGCGAGGCACCGAGCACGGCCAGCCCCACGACGGCGACGCTGGCCGTGAGCAGGTGCTCGCGCCCCCACGCCTTGGCCGCCGCCGGAGCCGCCGAGGACCCCAGCAGCATGCCGAGCCCCCAGATGGCGGCGGGCAGGCCGAGGGAGGACACGTCTGCTTCGAGCACCCGCAGCAGGAACAGGGGCTCGAGGGGGCCACGGATGGCCGCTGCGAACATCACGAGCCCGGTCACGAGGAGGATGCCGCGCACCACCGGCGTGGATGCCGCGTACCGGAAGCCCTCTCGCAAGTCCTGCACCGCCGATGTCGTGGACACCCGCACGACCTCGTGCCGGCGCGGCAGACGCATGCCGGCCACCAGCACGGCCGAGACGAGGAACGACAGCGCGTTCAGCGCGAACGCGGGCGCCAGGCCCACCTGTGACACGAGCAGCGCACCCAGCACCGGCCCCACCATCACAGCCAGCTGGAACGTGACCGACACCAGCGCGTTGGCCGCCACCAACCGGTGCTCCGGCACCACGTTGGGGATCGACGCGTGCAGGCTCGGTTGGAAGATCGCCGCGAACAGGCCCAGGCAGCCCGCCACCGCGTAGAGGTGCAGCAGCGAGGGCGTGCCCATCGGGAGCAGGGAGAGCACGGCGGCGGCGCGCACGAGGTCGGCCACGATCATGAGCCGCTTTCGCGAGAACCGGTCGACCAGCGGACCGCCGAAGGCGCCCGCCACCGCCCGCGGCGCCGCCTGCATGACGACGAGCAGGGCCAGTGTGCTCGCGTCCGCGTCACGGCGGGCCAGGCTGGCCACGACCCCCAGCGAGTACACCCAGTCGCCCTGGTTGGACACGGCCTGGGCGAGCCACAGCCGCATGAAGTTGCGCTCGTGCATCAGCACGGCGAACTGGCCCGAGCCCGACGGCAGCAGCCGCGACCCCGACACCCGGTGCAGCAGCACGAACGCGCCCACCACGATGCACAGGTCGCCGAGGCTGAACACGTTGTGGAACGGGAGCCACGACGGCACGGCGAAGACGTCGCCCAGGAAGAGCAGGCGGGCGTCCTCCACTGCCCGCGAGTTCACGAAGCGATCGGGGGCGGGCACCAGGCCCGCGGCTCGGAACGCCTCCGGGGATCCCGGCATCACGCCGCCGTTGGCCGCGATGGCGAGCCCGTTCATGGCCGCCCCGACGCCGACCAACCACAGGCCGGGCACGCGGATGTTCAACGCGAGGAACCAGGCTCCCAGGGCATAGGAGGCGAGGTAGAGGAACGGGTCGGCGGCGGTGGGCTCGTGCGGGAACAGCTTGAAGATCGTGAACTGCACGAGGAACGCGGCGAACAGCAGCTCCGGGTGCCGGAACCGCAGGCTCGCGAAGTTCAGCAGGCGGCCGCGCGCGAGGGGCACCGTGAGGATGCACACGGCCACTACGGCAAACAGCACCCGATCTCCCCTCCGACGCCGGCGTGCTCTTGTCCCCCGAAGCATCGGCCTCGACGGGCCATGCCTTTACGTAGTTCGAAAGAACTAGTCAGAAAACCCTCAAGGTGCCCGGGTCTCGCCCCGATAGCAGTGGGAGTTGGGGAAGGGAGGTGACGAATGAACAGGCTTCGCGCTCGCCTCATCCGTGCGGGTTCGGCCCTGGCGACCCTGGCAGTCCTCGTGGTCGTCCTGGGTGCCGACCGTCAGTGGTAGCGGTGTCCGATCGAGTACCTGGGAGGGGGACTCGAGTCGTGTTCTCATGGATCCGTCGTGTCGGCCCGGTGCGCGCCTACGTCGCCGCCGTGGCCGTCCCCGGCCTCGTGCTCCTGGCCACCGAGCTGCTGCACGTGGTCAGGGGCCAGGAGGTCCACCGCCTGGCCGGGGTGATGCTGTTCGGCGCGTTCGTCTTCCTGGGCGAGCTGCGCCCGATCCGGGTGCCGCGCGGCGACGAGCAGGAGGAGATCGTCACCTCGGCGACCTTCACGTTCGCCATCCTCCTCACCTCGGGCATCGCCGCCGCTTCGATCGTGCGGGCGGCTGCGGCGCTCGTGCCCGCAATCCGACGGCGCAAGCCGTGGTGGAAGGCCTCGTTCAACGCCGCCCAGTACACCCTCTCCGTCGGCGCGTCGGGCGTCGTCCTGCACGCGCTGGCCGACCTGCCCCGCCTCGACGGGCCTGCGTTCCTGCCGCACGACCTGCTGCCGATCTGTGCCGCCGCCGCGGTCTACTTCCTCGTCAACAACATGGTGACCGGGATCGCGCTGGCGCTCGCCCAGGACGCTCCGGTGCTCCGCTACCTGCGGCACGACCTGGTGTTCCAGGCCACGATCGCCGCCATCCTCCTCGGCATGGCTCCCATCGCGGTGGTGAGCGCCCAGTACAGCCTGTGGCTGGTGCCGTTCTTCGCGCTGCCGATGGTGGCGGTGTACTCCAGCGCGTCCGGAGGCCTGGAGCGCCACCAGGCGCTCCACGATCCCCTCACCAACCTGCCCAACCGGCGCCTCTTCCGTGACCGCGTGCACCAGGCGGTGCTGCTGGCCCGGCGCACCGAGATCCCCGTCGCCGTGATGATCCTCGACCTCGACCGCTTCAAGGAGGTCAACGACACGCTCGGCCACCACATCGGCGACCTCCTGCTCCAGCAGGTCGCCAACCGGCTGCAATCGACGCTGCGCGAAGGCGACACCATCGCCCGCCTGGGCGGCGACGAGTTCGCCGTGCTCCTGCCCAGCGTGGCAGGGGAGTCGGCGGCCGTGCAGGTGGCCGACAAGATCGTGGAGGCGCTGGACGAGCCCTTCAGCCTCAAGGGCTGGACGTTCGACATCGACGCCAGCATCGGCATCGCCCTCTTCCCCGACCACGGCCAGAGCGTGGACTCGCTGCTGCAACGGGCCGACGTGGCCATGTACCTGGCCAAGGAGAACCGGGGCGGCTGGGAGCTGTACCGGGCCGAGCGCGACCGCCACAGCCCGCGGCGACTCACCCTGCTGGGCGAGCTGCGCCGGGGCATCGAGGATCGCAACCTCCTGCTGCACTACCAGCCCAAGGCCGACATGCGCACGGGCGGCGTGCGGGGCGTCGAGGCGCTGGTGCGGTGGGTGCACCCCGAGCACGGCGTGATTCCGCCCGACGAGTTCATCCCGCTGGCCGAGCACACGGGGCTCATCCGCACGCTCACGCTGTTCGTGCTCGACGAGGCGCTCGCCCAGTGCCGGGCGTGGCAGGACGAGGGCGTGCAGCTGGGCGTGGCGGTAAACCTCTCGGTGCGCAACCTGTACGACCCCTCGTTCGCCGACGAGGTGCGCGGCCTGCTCGAGCGCCACCGCATCGCTCCCGAGCTGCTGGAGCTGGAGATCACCGAGAGCGTGATCATGGCCGACCCGCTGCGGGCCATGTCGGTGCTCGGGTTACTGAGCGCGCTGGGCGTGGGCCTGTCGCTCGACGACTTCGGCGTCGGCTACTCGTCCCTCGCCTACCTGAAGCGGCTCCCGGTGACCGAGATCAAGATCGACAAGTCGTTCGTCATGAACATCACCTCGGACGAGAGCGACGCCCTCATCGTGCGCTCCACCATCGGCCTGGCCCGCAGCCTCGGGCTGCGGACGGTGGCGGAGGGCGTCGAGACCGAGGAGTCGTGGGCCCGCCTGGTGGCGCTGGGCTGCGACGTCGCCCAGGGCTACTTCCTGTGCCGGCCGAAGCCCGCCGAGGAGCTGGCCGACTGGCTGGTGGGCAAGCCGATCGCCACCGACGTGCTCGTGCCGGGGCCCCCGGGAGCGCTGCCGAGCATCGAAGAGGTGTGCCTGCGGCTGGGAGCCGCCGTGGCCGAGCGGTCCGTGTAGGACGGAGGAGGCCCGCCTCAGGCGGCCCGGCGCAGCTCGCCCACCCGGTTCAGCTCCAGGAGCAGGCTGAGCCCGAGGACGAGGTTGAGCGTGCCGTGGTCCGCCGCCCTTGCCAGCAGGAGCACGTCGAGCCCGATGCGCTCCTCGTGGCCTGCCCGGCCGGCCAGCGCCACCACGTTGCCGTCGGTGTCGATGACGTGCACGCCGGTGGGCCCGTCGCCCCGGACGATGAGCAGGATGCGGTCGTAGCCGTCGCGCACCACGCCCAGGCCGGGCCCTTCCACGGCAGCGGGGGTGAACGTGGCGACCAGCCGGGACCGGTGGTCGACCAGCGCCACCCGGGTGGTGCCGTCGACCTCCACGGGCACCAGCGTCATGGCCGGCCGCGACCCGTCGAGGTCGTAGAGGTCCCACGTGCCGTCGCGCCACGAGGCGGTGACCACCTCGTCGTCGTCCACCGTCCAGCGGTAGGTGTGGCCCGGCGCCGCCGTGAGCCGATAGGTCGTAGGACCCACGTCGAACGGACGGGCGCAGAAGCCACAGGCCTGCGTCGTCGTCGGCGCGGGCATGCCGCAGGCCTCACACGTCTTCACCGTTCAGGGATCGACCCCGCCGGAGGGGCACTTGAGAGCCGATTGAGCGAGTCGATGAGCCGGCGCAGGCGGCCGTGGTGCAGCTGGTCGAAGCGGAAGACGATCCGGGGGAGGTCGACGACGTCGTCGTCGGCCACCTCCTCGGGCAGGGCGTCGGTGGCATGGATGTCGCCGTCGCTGCAGATGTCGGCGAACTCCTCGTTCAGGCGGGCCAGCTCGTCGTCGGTGGGGCGGGCCCGCAGGCGCAGGACGAGCCTGCCCCGCACGAAGCGACGGGAGTGGTAGTTGCGATAGAAGCCGAGGAGCTCGTCGGCCGCCGCCCGCACGTCGTCGGTGATGCAGTAGAGGCACCGGTCCTCCGGCGAGATGAGGCCGCGGGCGGCCACCTCCTCGTCGACGAAGCGCTCGAAGGCCTGCCAGTACGTGCCGCCCGGGACCTCCAGCAGCACGATCGGGACCGGCTCCGCCTTGCCGGTCTGGGCCAGCGTGAGCAGCTCCAGCGCCTCGTCGAGCGTGCCGAAGCCGCCGGGAAGGGCGACGAAGCCCTGCGACTCCTTCACCAGCATCAGCTTGCGGGTGAAGAAGTACTTCATCTCGACGAGCTTCGGGTCGCCCGCGATGAACTCGTTGGCGCCCTGCTCGAACGGCAGGCGGATGTTGATCCCGAACGAGTTGTCGCGCCCGGCCCCCTCCAGCCCGGCGGCCATGATGCCCGGGCCCGCGCCGGTGACGACCATCCACCCGCTCTCCGCCAGCGCGGCGGCCAGGTCGCGCGCCTGCGCGTACAGCGGGTCCTCGGGGAGCGTGCGGGCCGAACCGAACATGGTGATCTTCGGAACGTGGCGGTAGGGGGCGAAGACGCGGAACGCCTCGCGCATCTCCTTCAGCGCCGCGTTGGTGATCTTGAGGTCGAGGCGGCCGGGATGGTCGGTGGCGAGGCGGACGGCGCTGACCAGGATCTCGAAGAGCTGGTCGCGGTCCTCCGTCACGCCCACGGCGTCGAGCAGCTCCACGAGCTTGGCGTCGAGGTCGGCGTTGCCGGTGCGGTAGCGGGGGAGTCGGTCGCCGGTCGTGGTCATCGTCTCCACAGCGTCGCGCGCTCTACCCTCGACCACCGTGCGCCGCACCTGCTCCCGTTGCGGGACGATCGCCGAGGCGCCCGACGACGGCCTGCCCGAGGGCTGGTCCTTCGCCGTGGAGGGAAAGCGCGTCGAGTACCACTGCGCCGGCTGCGTGCGCGAGAACATCCGGGCCATCGAGGGCAAGCTGCCGCAGGAGTGGTGGTGATCCGCCCGAGCGGTCCCGTCTCGTAGTCCCCAGCGAGGGCGGCGGGACCTGACGTCACCCCGTTCGCAGGATCCGCCCGTAGAGCGTCGTGCGCTGTTCGAGCGAGCGGCCCAGCGGCTCCACCAGCGCGGCGAAGGCGTCTTCGTCCATGGCCTGGCCGTGGGCGGCGCCCGCGGCACGGGAGATGTTCTCGTCCATCAGCGTGCCGCCCAGGTCGTTGACGCCGGCCTGCAATGCCTGCCGCGCCCCCGCGAGCCCCATCTTCACCCACGAGACCTGGATGTTCGGGACCCAGTCGTGGTAGGCGATGCGGGCGACGGCGTGCATCAGGAGCGCCTCGCGGAACGTGGGGCCGCGACGGCTCTTCCGTTGGAGGTAGATCGGCGCCGCCATGTGCACGAACGGCAGCGGCACGAACTCGGTGAAGCCCCCCGTCTCCTTCTGGAGCTCGCGGGTGCGCACGAGGTGGCGGGCCCAGTGCACGGGGTGCTCCACGGAGCCGAACATGATCGTGATGTTCGAACGGAGGCCGACCCCGTGGGCGGTGCGGTGGGCGTCGAGCCACTGGTCGGTGTCGATCTTGTCGGGGCACAGGACGGCCCGGACCTCGTCGTCGAGGATCTCCGCCGCCGTGCCCGGCAGGCTGCGGAGGCCTGCCTCCATGAGCCGACGCAGGTAGTCGGCCAGCGGCTCCTGGAGGCGGCGGGCGCCCTCGGTGACCTCGAGGGCCGTGAAGCCGTGGACGTGGATGGTCTCCGAGGCCTGCCGCACGGCCTTGACGACATCCACGTAGTAGTCGCCGTCGAAGTCGGGGTGGATGCCGCCTTGGAGGCACACCTCGGTGGCGCCCTGGGCCTCGGCCTCGGCCACCCGGCGGGCGATCTCGTCCAGGTCGAGGAGGTACGGCGCGCCGCGGAGGTTCAACGAGAGCGGGCCCTTCGAGAAGGCGCAGAAGCGGCACTTGAAGGTGCACACGTTGGTGTAGTTGATGTTGCGGTTCGCCACCCAGGTGACGGTGTCGCCCACGGCCCGGCGGCGCAGCTCGTCGGCCACATCGGCCACGGCGGCCACCTCGGGCCCGCGCGCGGCGAAGAGGTCGACGAGCTCGGCGGCCCCCGGCTCCTGGCCCAGCAGCACGCCCGCCAGCACCTCGTTCACCCGCCCGCCGGACCGGGCCGGGGCGGGCAGGAGCACCGGTGGCTCGACCTCGGCGCCCGAGAACCACCGGTCGCCGGGCTCCCTGGCCAGGCCCTCGGCATCGCTGCGGTCGAGGACGGGGAACCGCATGGCCGGGTCGAGCCAGGTGCCGGGGCGCGTGGCCCAGCCCGGGTGCACCGTGAGGCGGGGTGCGAGCGTGAAGCCGCGGGCCTCGGTCACGGCGCGGAGGCGCTCGATCTCCGGCCACGGGCGCTCGGGGTTGACGTGGTCGGGCGTGACGGGCGAGACGCCTCCCCAGTCGTCGACGCCCGCGTCGAGGAGGCGCCCGAAGTCGTCGCTCAGGTTGGGGGGGGCCTGCACGTGCACTTCGGCAGGGAGCACCAGGCGGGCCACCGCCACCGACCAGAGGTACTCGTCCTCGGGGCAGGGAGGCGCCGCCTGCATGGCCGTCCCCGCCTTGGGCAGGAAGTTCTGGACGATCACCTCCTGCACGTGGCCGTGCCGGCGGTGGGCGGCGGCGACGGCCTCCAACGCCTCGAGGCGGTCGGCGCGGCTCTCGCCGATCCCGCACAGGATGCCGGTGGTGAACGGGATGCGCAGCTCGCCCGCCGCCTCCAGCGTGGCCAGCCGCCGTTCGGGGGCCTTGTCGGGAGCACCCCGGTGGCAGGGGAGGGCGGGGTTGAGCGACTCGAGCATCATCCCCTGGCTCGCCGCCACCGGGCGCAGGCGCGCCAGCTCGTCGCGGTGCAGGGCGCCCGGGTTGGCGTGGGGCAGGAGCCCGGTCTCGTCGCGCACCAGTGCGCACATGGCCACGAGGTAGTCGACGGTGGACGGGTAGCCCCGCTCGGCCAGCCACTCGGCGGCCGCCGGGTAGCGCAGCTCGGGCCGTTCACCCAGGGTGAACAGGGCCTCGTGGCAGCCGACGGCGGCGCCGCGCCGGGCGATGTCGAGCACGTCGTCGGGGGAGAGGTACGGGGCCCGGACCCGGGCGGGCGGCTCGGCGAAGGTGCAGTACCCGCACCGGTCGCGACAGAGGTGCGTCAGCGGGATGAAGACCTTCGGCGAGTAGGTGACGCGGGTGCCGTGGGCGGCGTCGCGGACGGCGGCGGCGGCAGCCAGCAGGGCGTCGAGCGGCGCGCCCAGGAGGTCGAGGGCCATCGTCGGACCACACTAGGTGGCCCGCGGAGGATCAGCCGGCGAGCATCGGGTGGCCGCGCCGCACCGCCGTCATGGGGAGCGGTGTGCGGATGCGGCCGGTCAGCGCCACCCCGACGCCGAACAGCGACAGGATCACGAAGACGATGTAGGGGTTCGACGGGACCGTGTCGTCGTCGTCCGGCGGCAGCGGGGCGGCAGCGAGCTGGGCGTAGAGGTTGGCGCCCCCCGCCGTCGGCATGCCCTGGCCCGACTGGATGCCCCGGACCGTGGCCTGGGCTGCGGTGTCGGGCCCGCGCAGGGCGGCCACGGCGTCCCCGCCGGGCACGGCCGGGACTCTGACGGAAGCCGCCCGTCCTCGCGTCCCGGCGCTGCCGGTGATGCCACCGCGGGCCCCGTCGCCGCCGGCGCGGCCGCTGCTGCCTCGGGCGCCCGACGTGCTCGTGCCGCCGCCGCCCGTGCCGATCGTCCCACCGCTACCGCCCGTGGCGCCGCCGCCCACGCTCGGCGCACCACCCGGCACGCTGCCGCCGCCCGCGCCGGGACCGGCGCTCGGGATGCCACCCGTGCCCCCGGTGCCGCCGCCGGTGCCGCCTGTGGTCGAGCCCCCGCCGCCTGTCGTGCTGCCACCGCCGGTGCCGCCTGTGGTCGACCCGCCCCCGGTGCTGCCACCGCCGGTGCCGCCTGTGGTCGACCCGCCCCCTGTCGTGCTGCCGCCCCCGGTGCCGCCGCCGGTGCCGCCTGTGGTCGACCCGCCCCCTGTCGTGCTGCCGCCGCCCGTGCCCCCGCCGGTGCCGCCTGTGGTCGAGCCCCCGCCGGTGCCGCCGCCCGGCGCGGTGCCGGCCTTGTTGCCACCCGCGTTCGACTGCTCGCTGTTGCCCGCGCCGTTGGACTTGCCGGGCGCGGTGGTGCCGCCACCGGAGGCCACCGTGGTGGTCGTCGTGCCCTTCTTGGCGGCCTGCTTCTCCTCCTTGTCGGGCGCGGCCGCTGCCAGCTCGGGGCCGGTCCACACCGCGGCGCCGAGGACGATGAGGGCGCCCGCGAGGAGTCGGCTGGGGCGCCACCGGCGTTCGGCCACGTTCTTCCGCCTCGTCCGCAACGACGTACCTCTCTTGTCGGAGCGGGGGCCGGTTTCACTGTGGCTCCACCCGGGCGCAGTGACCAATTCAGCCCGGGGTTCGTCGCCTCCCCCGTGATGTTCGGGAGCCGACCACTCTGCGTGGCTGGCCTGACTAGTCCCTCGGCACGCTGACAGGCCACCTTGAGCAGAAACCCGGATCAGGCGGCGCACGACAAGAGCTCCTGCAAGACCTGGAGGACTTCGAGGGGCCGGTCGACCACGTGCTGCCAACCGAGCCGCAGGACACGGCGGCCACTGCGCAGGAGGACGAGGTCGCGCCGTGCGTCCTCCAGCCGGTCGAGGACGGCGCTGTGGTAGGCCCGCCCGTCGAGCTCCACGACCAGGCGCGCCTGCCTGAAGTAGCAGTCGACGCGCCCGGCGACCTCGCCGTCCGCTCCAAGCACCACCTGTCGCTCCGGTTGGGGCAGACCGTACCGCCTGAGCAGGTCGCGGAATCGACGCTCGAGCTCGCTCACCGGTGGTGCCTCGGTGGGCGACCGCCCGGCCAGGGCGGCACGCAGCCCCCGCACGCCCGGCCGGCCGGATGCGGCCAGGCCGTTGAGCACCCCGGTGAGCTCCTCGTAGGTCGTCAGTAAGCGGGCGAGGGCGGTGTCGACGGCCCGCTCGACCCGGCCCGGGCGTACCACGGCTCCGAGATCGAGCAACGTACGCGCCACGCTCGTGACCGGGATGCCGGCCACCTCGCCGACGTGCAGGGATGTGGAGTGGTGCACCACCGCGAGCTGCGACCGTGGGCGGGACGGGCACGTGACGTGCACGGGGTCGACCACGAAGCCGGGCAATCGGTGAAGACATGCAGCCGAAGTGTGCGACAGCGCCGCGCCGCGGCCGCAGTCGAGCACGGCGGCCATCGCCCGTGTCGACGGCCTTCGTTCGACACCGGCCATGCGGAACACCCGCCCCGACTCGGGCGTCCAGCGGCTGCGTCGGACGCCGTTGCGCACGGCGTCGCGGTCGAGGCCGAGCTCGGCCGCCTGTCGACGGGAGAACACGCCGTGCTGTCGGGCGGCAAGGGCACTGAGCCGTTCGAGCCGTTCGTCCATGCCCCCCATTCATAGCGACGGGGTGTGACAGTCGATTTTGTTCGCAGATCCGGCGCCCCAGACCCGTATTTGCGGAGAAAACGCGGGAGGGGGGCTACGGGGCGGCGGAGGGGTCGACCAGCCAGAGGACCCGGTCGGCCCGGACCCGGGCGGCGGGGAGGTCCTCGCCCGCCACGATGCGGCGCACGGCGTCGCGCTTGGCGTCGCCCGCCACCGTGAACACCGCCAGCCGGGCGCGGGCGATGCCCGAGAGCGTGAGCGTCATGCGCTGGTGCGGGTGGCGGCCCGCGGGGTCCTCGTTCAACGCCACCAACCGCCCCGGATCGGCCTCCAGCGCCGCCGAGCCGGGGAAGAGCGAGGCCGTGTGCCCGTCGGCCCCGAGCCCGAGGTGCACGACGTCGAAGCGGCCCAGCTCGCCCACCTTGAGCTGGTAGGCGTCGGCCCCCTCCTCGCAGCGCATCGGGTACACCGCGTTGGCGGCGCCCACCCGCTCCAGCAAGGCCTCCCGACCCAGCCGCTCGTTGGAGTCGGGGGAGTCGGGCGGCACGCAGCGCTCGTCGCCCCAGTAGACGTCGACCAGCCACCAGTCGATCTGCGACGAGCCGTCGACCGCCAGCCGCTCGTAGCACGCCCGCGCCGTCTCCCCGCCGGACAGCGCCAGCGAGAACCCTTCGCCCGGCCGGTTGTGGAACGCCTCGATCACCCGCTCGGCGAACTCGCCCGGCACGTCGTCGACGACGCACAGCTCCCCGTTCACGGCGCGAAGCCTAGGAGCGTGTGCAGGGACTGCTCGTACACCTTGTCGCGGCCGAGGTGCGTGAGGGCCTCGCCCAACGACCACGGCAACGAGTCGTCGGGCAGCGACAGCACGTCCTCGTGCGACGGGCCGCCCGCCACCGAGGCCGACGCCCGCACCACCCGCTCACCTGCCCGCCGTGTCACCTCGAACACGGCCTCGTCGCCCGCGGCCAGCCGCAGCTGCACGTGCCGGTCGTCGTCGAGCGTCACCGCCGACGGCGGCAACCCCAACCGGGACACCAGCCACCCGGCCAACAGCCGCCGCGGCCCCGGCTTGCCCGCCACGGACACCGACGACACCCGCTCGAGGAACGGCCGGTAGGTCGCCCCCTCGAACAACCCGCCCAACAGTTGTCGCCACGGCCGCAACCGCACCCACGACAGGTCGACGACGGGGTGGTGGCGCACCAGCTGCTCGACGAGCGCGAAGGCAGAGTCCTGGGGTGCCTCCTTGCTGTCCACCAGCACGGCATCGGCCGCGTGCAGCAACGGGTCGTCCGCCTCCGGCAACCGCCCCGCGAACCACAGCGCCGTCGGCAGGTCGGGCAGCACCAGCGGCTCGATGAGCGAGTCGAGGTGCGACCTGGCCGGCCCCGACACCCGCAGCTGCACCTCCTCCCACCAGACCTCGCCCATGCCCTCGAGCACCACGTCGGCGTCGATGCGCGCCGGGCCGTCCATGCACCGCAACGTGACCGTCCGCCCCGGATGGCGCCCGCCCAGCAAGCGGTCGGCGTCGCACGCCCGCCGGGCCTCTTCCTCGTCGGTGGCGACCACCACCAACGAGACGACGGCCGTGCGCGTCGCCGTGTGCTGCTGCCCGCGGCGCAGCCGTTCCAGCGCCTCCAGCACGTCGTCGATGCCGACCCCCTCGCCCTGCCAGGCGCAGAGCTCTACGGCGTCCGCCACCGCCGCCCGTCCTGCAAGAGCAACCGGTCGGCCTCCCGCGGCCCCCACGTGCCCGCCGCGTAGCGGGCCAGCGGCAACTGCGGGTCCTCCCACGCCTCCAACAACGGCGCCACCACCCGCCACGCCTGCTCCACCTCGTCGGTGCGGATGAACAAGGTGGGGTCGCCGACCATCGCATCCAGCAGCAGCCGCTCGTAGGCCTCGGGCGTCTCCTCCAGGAACGCGGCGCCGTAGGAGAAGTCCATCGAGACCGTGCGCACCCGGAACGTCTGGCCCGGCACCTTGGCCCCGAACCGCAGGGTGATCCCTTCGTCGGGCTGGATGCGCAGGACGAGCGCGTTGGGCCCCAGCCCCCGCGACTCCCGCGCCCCGAAGGGCAGGTGGGGCACGTCGTGGAACTCCATGGCCACCTCGGTGACCCGCTTGGGCAGCCGCTTGCCGGTGCGGATGTAGAACGGCACGCCCGCCCAGCGCCAGTTGTCGACGTGCACCCGCATGCCCACGAAGGTCTCGATCCGGCTCTCCGGGTCGACACCCTCCTCGCTGCGGTAGCCGAGCACCTCCTCGCCGTTGACCCAGCCGGGGTCGTACTGGGCCCGCACCACCTCGTTGGGCACCTCGTCGGTCGACAGGATGTCGACGGCCCGCAGTGCCTTCACCTTCTCGTCGCGGATGCCCTTGGCGTCGATGGTGGCGGGCGGCTCCATGACCGTGAGCGCCAGCACCTGCAGCACGTGGTTCTGCACGATGTCGCGCAAGGCCCCCGCCGACTCGTAGAACCCGCCCCGGTGGCCCACGCCCAGCGACTCGGCCACCGTGATCTGCACGTGGTCGACATAACGGCGGTTCCAGATCGGCTCGAAGATGGCGTTGGCGAACCGCAGCGCCAACACGTTCTGCACCGTCTCCTTCCCGAGGTAGTGGTCGATGCGGTAGATCTGCGACTCGTCGAACGCCTCGTGCATGGCGGCGTCGAGCGCCCGCGCCGAAGCCAGGTCGCGCCCGTAGGGCTTCTCCACCACGACCCGCACGAACGACTCGGCGCTCGCGGGCCGACTCAACCCCTGCTCGCGCAGCGCGCCCGCCACCTCGGCGAACACCTGGGGCACGGTCGCCAGGTAGTACACCCGGTTGCCCGCCGTGCCCCGCTCGCGGTCGACCTCGTCGAGGACCGTGCGCAGCCGCTCGAACGTGGCCGCATCGCCGTAGTCGCCCGCCACGTAGCGGAAGCCGGACACGAGGTTCTCCCACGCGGCCGAAGGCTTCTCCACCGACTCCAGCATCCGCCGGCGATAGTCGTCGTCGGACAGCTCGGTGCGGGCCACGCCCACCACCGAGAAGGCGGGCGGCAGCCGCCGGTCGTCCGCCAGTGCGGCGAGCGCGGGCATGAGCTTGCGCGACGTCAGGTCGCCCGACGCCCCGAACACCACGAGCACGCAGGGGGGCGCCCGACGTTCGTCGTCGGTCGGGTCGAGCAGCGGGTTGTCGATCACTCCTCCATGTCGGCCCGGCGGGCGATCTCGGCCGCCTCGGCCTCCTTGAGGAACGCGTGGCCGCCGAACTGGTTGCGCAACGCGGCCACGATGCGGGCGGCCATGCGCTCGTCGTCGCGCGACGCGAAGCGGGCGAACAACGAGGCGGTGATCACCGGCGTGGCCACGGCTCGACGCACCGACTCCTCGACCGTCCACCGCCCTTCGCCGGAATCCTCCACCCAGCCCTTGATGTTGCGGAACTCCTCGGGCGTGCTCAGCGCCATCTCGGCCAGCTCCAGCAGCCAGGAGCGCACCACCGAACCGTGGTTCCACAACGCCGCCACCTGATGGAGGTCGAGCCCGAACTCCTCGGCCGCCTCCAACAGGGCGAAGCCCTCGGCATAGGCCTGGAGCATGCCGTACTCGATCCCGTTGTGGATCATCTTGACGAAGTGGCCCGCGCCCGACGGGCCCACGTGGGCATAGCCGTCTTCCGGCGCCAGCGCCCGGAACACGGGTTCCAGCCGGCGCACGTGCTCCTCGGCCCCGCCCACCATCAGGCAGTAGCCGATTTTCAGGCCCCACACGCCGCCGGACACGCCCGCGTCGACGAAGCCGATGCCCAGCTCGCCCAGCTCGTCGGCCCGCAAACTGGACTCGCGGTAGTTCGAGTTGCCGCCGTCGACCACGGTGTCGCCCCGCTCGAGCAGCCCGGCCAGTTCGGTGACGGTGGTCCGGGTGGGCTCGCCCGACGGCACCATCACCCACACCGCCCGCGGCGGCTCCAGCGCGGCGACCAGCTCGCCCAGGCTGCCCGCGCCCTTGGCCCCGTCGGCCTCGGCCGCGGCAACCGAGTCGGGGTTGCGGTCGTACACCACGACCTCGTGCCCGTGCTCGATCAGGCGCTTGGTCATGTTGCCGCCCATGCGGCCCAGCCCGACCATGCCGATCCTCATGCGATCTCCCGCAGGTCGTCGACGGCCACCCGCAGCACGCGACGGCCGTGGTCGAGCAGCGACCGGTGGTCTCCGACAGCTTGCGCCGCGATCAGCGTGTTGAAGTCGTAGGGCCGGCCGGGGATCGGCAGCGAGGGCACTGCCGACCGACGCACAACCTGCACGGCGACAACCGTGTCGGGGCCGCCCTTGTGGAGTTGGCCGGTGGAGTGGAGGAACCGGGGCCCGTAGCCCGCGGTCACCGCCACCCCGCCGAGGCCGTCGCGCAGGCCCCGCCGCACCTCCTCCAGTGTCTTCTCGCTCCCGTACGGCAGGTAGGCCTGGAGCGACACGTAGTCGCCCGGCTGCACCTGCGACCGCAGCCACTGGCCGACGACGCTCGGGTCCTCAGCGGGCGGAGGGTCGAGCGGGAGGCTGTCGAGCACCTCGACCGTGTTGCGCTTCGACTCGGCCACGTTGGGCTCGTCGAAGGGGTCGATGCCGAGCACGTGGCCTGCAACTGCGGTGGCGATCTCCCAGCGCAGGAACTCCTCGCCGAGGTCGAGGGGGTCGTCGATCTCCAGGGCCACGACATGGCGGTCGTCGCCGTTCTCCACATCGGTGGTGGGCACAGGGACACAACCAGTGCCCTGCTTGCCGGTCGACTCGGCGATCAGCTGCTCCACCCACAGGCCGAAGGCAGCGAACCGCTCGGGGACCACGATCGTGACCTTGTCGCGGCCGACCTTGGCCGCCTGCCCCATGGCCAGGCCCAGCTCGACGGCGGCCATGCCGTCGACCCCCTGCGCCCGGTCGAGCAGGCCGCCGATGTCGACGCCCGCCAGCGCCGCGGGCACGAGCCCGAAGTACGACAGCACCGAGTACCGGCCGCCGATGTCGGGCGGGTTGCGGAACACCCGGGCGAAGCCGTGGTCGACGGCGAGCTCGCCGAGCGCGGTACCGGGGTCGGTGATCGCCGCGTAGCGCGACCCGTCGGGCACCTGGTCCCAGAAGTGGGCCAGCAGGCACTGCACCTCGATGGTGCCGCCCGACTTGGACGACACCAGGAAGAAGGCGTCGGTCGGATCGACGGAGGCCACCGTCTCGGGGTCGGTGGTGTCGAGCACGACGAGCCGCTCGTCGCCCACGGCCGCCCGCAGCACCTCGGGGCCCAGCGACGAGCCGCCCATGCCGAGCAGCACCACTGTCGACGCCTCCACGGTGCGCGCCCACGCCGTGATGTCGTCCGCTTCGGCCCGCATGCGGTCGGCCACGTCGAGCCACCCCAGCCGGTCGGCGGCCACGTTGCCCTCTGGCCACAGCGTGGTGTCGCGGGCGTACAGCCGATCGAGCAGCGAGTCGGTCATTCGGCGGCGAGCGTGTTGGCTTTGTCGTGCAGCGTCTGCATCAGCTCGTCGAACGACTTCACGAACGCGGCCACGCCCTCTTCCTCCAGCGTGCGGGACACGTCGGCCATGTCGACACCGATGTCGGCCAGCCGCTGCCATGTGGCCTCGGCCTCGTCGACCCGCGTGTCGACGGTGCGGGCCAACGTCCCGTGGTCGAGGAACGCCTCGATGGTGGCGTCGGGCATGGTGTTCACCGTGTCGGGGCCGACGAGCGTGTCGACGTAGAGCAGGTCGGGATACGAGGGGTTCTTCGTCGACGTCGAAGCCCACAACGGCCGCTGCACGTGGGCGCCCCGCTCGGCCAGCGCCGCCCACCGCGGCCCGGAGAACCGCTCCCTGAACAGCTTGTAGGCGAGCTTGGCCTGCGCCACGGCCGCCTGCCCCCGCAGCGCCATGGCCTCGTCGGTGCCGATCGCCTCCAAGCGACGGTCGACCTCGGTGTCGACCCGGCTCACGAAGAACGAGGCCACGCTGCGCACCCGAGAGAGGTCGCCCTCGTACGCCTCCAGGCCCGAGATGTACGCCTCGATCACCTCGTCGTAGCGGTCGAGGCTGAAGATCAGGGTGATGTTGATGTTGCGCCCCTCCGACACCATCTGGCGGATGGCGGGCACGCCCTCGGCGGTGGCCGGGATCTTCACGTAGAGGTTGGGAAGGGCGATCCACTCGAAAAAGTGGCGGGCGGCCTTGATCGTGCCCTCGGTGTCGGCGGCGAGGGATGGCGCCACCTCGATCGAGACGTAGCCGTCTTCGCCGCCGGACCCGTCGTACACCGGCCGCAGCACCGCCAGCGCGTCCTGGATGTCCTTCACGACCATGCCCCAGTAGGCGTCCTCAACCGTGTGCTGCTCGAGCAGCTCGCGGAACTGCTCGTCGTACTGGTCGGAGCCCGCGATCGCCTTCTGGAAGATCGTCGGGTTCGACGTGACGCCCCGGATGCCGGCCTCGACGAGCCGTTGCAGCTCGCCCGACGTGACGAACGAGCGCTTGAGGTTGTCGAGCCACGGGCTCTGCCCGAAGCGGTCGTAGAGATCGTGCAACTTGGTCATGCGTCCTCCTCGAAGACGGCGAGGAGCGCGCGGGCCTCGACAGCCACGTGCTCGGGGGTGTAGCCCAGCTTCTCCAACACGGTCGTACCCGGTGCCGACGCGCCGAACCGGTCGATCGACACGCTGTCGTCGGCCCACCGCGACCAGCCGAACGACGAGGCCGCCTCGACGGCCAGCGTGGGCACGTCGACCGGGAGCACCGACTCCTGGTACGCCTCGTCCTGCGCCTCGAAGAGGTCCCAGCACGGCATCGACACCACCCGGGTGACGACGCCCTCGCCGTCGAGGAGGCGGGCCGCCTCCACACAGACGTGCACCTCGGAGCCGGTGCCGATGAGCACGAGGTCGGGGTCGTCGCTGCCGTGCTCCAGCACGTAGGCGCCCCGGGCCACGCCCTCGAACGCCTCGGCCGTGCCTTCGAGCACCGGCACCTTCTGGCGGGTGAGCAGGAGGGCGACCGGCCCGTTCCCGTCGACGGCGATGCGCCAGGCGTGGGCCGTCTCGTTGGCGTCGGCGGGGCGGACGACCCGCAGGCCCGGCATGGCCCGCATGGCCGCCAGCTGCTCAATGGGCTGGTGGGTGGGGCCGTCCTCGCCCAGCCCGACGGAGTCGTGCGACCACGAGTACACGACCTTGGCCTCGCTGATGGCGGCCAGCCGCACCGAGCCCCGCATGTAGTCGCTGAACACGAAGAACGTGCCGCCCACCGGCACGACGCCGCCGTGCAGGGCCATGCCGTTCATCACGCCCCCCATGCCGTGCTCGCGCACGCCGTAGTAGAGGAGGCGGCCCGCGGGGTCGTCAGCCGATTGCACGCCGCGGTCCTTCAGCAGGGTGCCGGTGTTGCCGGTGAGGTCGGCGCCGCCCGCGAGCAGGCCGGGGACGAGGTCGGCCACCGCGTTGACGATGTCGCCGCTGGCTGTGCGGGTGGCCACCTGCTCGCCCGGTTGCCAGGTGGGCAGCTTGGCCTGCCAGCCGCTCAGGCCCGTGCCCTTGAGACAGGCCTCCCACTCGGCCCGGTCGCCGCCCCACTTCGCCACGCGCTCCTCCCACGCCACTCGCAGGGCTGTGCCGCGCGGGACGCACTGGCGGTAGAGGTCGAGCACCTCCTCGGGCACCCAGAACGACTCCTCGGGCGGCAGGCCGAGCAGCTCCTTGGTGGCCCGAATCTCGTCTGCGCCGAGAGGCTCGCCGTGGGCCGAGGCCGTGTCGGTCTTGTTCGGCGCGGGCCAGCCGATGTGGCTGCGCAGCACGATCAGCGACGGCCGGTCCTCCACCGCCATGGCCCGGCGCAGCGCGGCCTCCAGCGCATCGCAGTCGTTGGCCACCTCGCCGATGTCGTCGACGTGCCAGCCGTAGGCCTCGAATCGCTTGGGCGTGTCGTCGGTGAACGACAGCTCGGTGGCCCCGTCGATGGAGATGTGGTTGTCGTCGTAGACGTAGACGAGACGGCCGAGGCCGAGATGACCCGCCAGCGACGCTGCCTCGTGGCTGATCCCTTCCTGGACGTCGCCGTCGCTGCAGATCACGAAGGTGTGGTGGTCGCAGACATCGGGCCCGAAACGGGCTCGCAGGTAGCGCTCGGCCACGCCCATCCCCACGCCGTTGGCGAAGCCCTGGCCCAGGGGACCGGTGGTGACCTCCACGCCCTTGGTGTGGTGCACCTCCGGGTGTCCGGGCGTGTGCGAGCCCCATTGGCGGAACGCCTTGATGTCGTCGAGCTCGAGCCCGTAGCCGGTCAGGTACAGCATCGAGTAGAGGAGGATCGAGGCGTGGCCGGCCGACAGCACGAAGCGGTCGCGGTCGGGCCAGTCGGGCTCGGAGGGGTCGTGTTTCATGACCCGGGTGAACAGCACGTGGGCCAGGGGAGCGAGGGCCATTGCGGTGCCGGGATGGCCGCTGTTGGCCGCCTGCGGGGCGTCCATCGACAGCCCGCGGACGACGTTGATGCCCAGCTGCTCCAGGTCCGGCTGCGTCATGAGGTCACCCTAGCCATACCCCAATCCCCGTTTTGCGGCCTCGAACGGCTCAATCGAAGAGGGCGATGGAGGCGGTGAAGCCGTGGAGGGCGTTGCGCCCGCCGATGGGCCCCAGCTCACCCGCGCAGAAGAAGCCGGCGACGGGCGGCGAGTCGAGCGCGTCGGCCAGCACGCCCGCGTCGTGGTCGGGCTCGCCGAACAGGCGCCGGCCCCTTCCGTTGCAGGTGAACAGCAGGGCGGCCGAGGCGTCCTCGCCCGCCAACAGCCGCCGCAGCTCCTCGTCGGCGGAGTCGGCGTCGCGCACGTGGAACTGCACCGTGCGCCCCACCTCCACCAGGTCGCCCACCGCCACGGCGCCGTTCTCCGGGTCGGCCCCGAGCACGTTGCGCACGAGGAAGTCGCCCGGCCCGAACTCGGCTTTGCGTTCGTCGACGACGACGCCGATGTGCAGGCCGCGGTTGATGGCCTGCAGGTTCTCCTCGGTGGCCATGGAGCGCAGCCGCTGCATGGGCGGGGCCCCGCCCAGCTCGTAGATGACGTTGCGCTCGGCCCTGGTGACGACATAAGGGCTGCCGATGGGCCGGCATCCCTGCGAGACCAGGCTGCGCACCCGCACGCCCGGCCCCAGCCAGGCGCCCACCGCGCCCGCCGTCGTCACCCGCTCGTCGAGCACCAGCCGGTTGCCGCCCGGGCCACGAGCCGCGGATGCCATGCCGCCGTACACCGGCACGCCCACCTCGCCGAGGAACGTCTCGGCGTCGAACGTGAACGGGTCCGCCAGCAGCAACAGGGCCACGGGCTCGAACGGCGGCGGCGTGCCCTCGACGAACGGCGCCACCGCGCCCACCTGCCCGGCCCACAGTGACACGCCGGGCTGCTCCTCGACCTCGACGCCGGGGCCGACGACGGCCACCGCCGCGCACCCGAGGAGCACGCCGGGGGAGAGGATGGCCCGCACCGCCGTCGCGGCGTCCTCCAGCGCGCCTGCATGGGCCTCGGTGACGAAGACGAGGGCCAAGTCGGGCGGCTCGCCGCCCAGTCGCTCCAGCACCTCGCCCGCCACCTCGCCGACCGCGGTGGCGGTGACGGGATGCTCGGAGACGGCGGCGGCGAAGCGGCTCATTCGACCGGCGGCAGGAGCGTCAGGGGCACCACGGTGAACGGGCCGCGGTCGACGCGGCAGTGGGCCTCGATCGTCCCTGTCGTCTCGTAGGTCAGCTCCGCCCGCACCAGCCGATAGGTGAACTTGCCGGGCTCGACCGTGAACGGCGAGGCGTTGCGAGCGACCTCCTCGCCCGCCTCGTCCTTGAACAGCACCTCGAGGATGGCGTTGCCGGGCTCGTCGGGACGGCACCGGACCAGCACCACCAGATGGGGCGTGATCGTCACCGGCGGCTCGGAGGGCGCGGGCAACGAGAACATGATCCCGCTCAGGTCGATGCGGGTGGCGGGGCCGGGCACCTGGCGCAGGTTGATGTTCTCGCAGAACAGGGCCGAGACGATGTCCATGTCGCGGAAACCTACCCTTGGGCCGTGAGGATCACGGAGTTGGAGCTGCGGCGGGCCCGCCTCCCGCTCGTCGAGCCCTTCCGCACGGCCCACGGCGAGGAGCACGCCCGCGACGTCCTCCTCGTGCGAGTGGCCGGCCCCGACGGCGAAGGGTGGGGCGAGTGCGCCGCCCTGCCCGAGCCCACCTACTCCCCGGAGTACGTCGACGGCGCCCACGACGTGATCGCCCGCCACCTCGGCCCTCGCCTCCTCGCCGGCCGCGACCCGGCCGAGGTGCGGGGCCACCCGATGGCCAGGGCCGCGCTGGAGCTGGCGGTCCTCGACGCCGAGCTGCGGGCCGAGGGCCGGTCCTTCGCCACCCATCTCGGCGCTGTGCGCGACCGGGTGCCCGCAGGTGTGGCCGTGGGGATCGTCGACGACGTCGGCGCCCTGCTCGACGCGGTGGAGCGCCGGCTGGCCGAGGGCTACCGACGGGTGAAGCTCAAGGTGCAGCCCGGGTGGGACCTGGAGCCGGTGCGGGCCGTGCGCGACCGCTTCGGCGACATCGCCCTCCACGTGGACGCCAACGGCTCCTACACCCGAGCCGACGTCGAGCACCTCGCCCGCCTCGACGAGCTCGACCTGCTGATGATCGAGCAGCCGCTGCCGGAGGACGACCTGCTGGGCCACGCGCTCGTGGCCTCGAAGCTGACGACGCCCGTGTGCCTCGACGAGTCGATCACCTCGGCGGCGACGGCCGAGACGGCCATCGAGCTGGGCGCCTGCTCGATCGTGAACGTGAAGGCCGGCCGGGTCGGCGGCTACCTCGAAGCCCGCCGGGTACACGACACGTGCGCCGCCCACGGTGTCCCGGTGTGGTGCGGCGGGATGCTGGAGACGGGCATCGGGCGAGCCGCCAATGTGGCGCTGGCCGCCCTGCCGAACTTCACGCTGACCGGCGACCTCTCGGCCTCCGATCGGTGGTTCGCCACAGACCTCACCGAGCCGTTCGTGCTCGAGGACGGCCACCTGCGCGTCCCCACCGGCCCGGGACTCGGCGTCACCATCCGCCACGACGTCCTCGACGCGGTCACGACGTCGGTGACGCGGCTGTGAACGTCCCCGAGGAGTACGAAGAGGTCGTCTCCTGCGACGGCGCCATCGTGTCGGTCCACTCCACCGTGCTGGGGCCGGCGCTGGGCGGCGTGCGCTACCGGCCCTATCCCTCGGAGGAGGCGGCCCTGGAGGACGTGCTGCGCCTTTCGAAGGCCATGACCTACAAGGCCGCGGTCGCGGGCCTCGACTACGGCGGGGGCAAGGCGGTCATCGTGGGCGACCCGCACGCCCCGGACCGCACCGAGCGGCTGGCAGCCTTCGCCCGCTGCGTCGACTCGCTGGGCGGCCGCTACCTCACGGCGGAGGACATGGGCACCACCCAGGCCGACATGGACTTCGTCCGCACGATCACGCCCTACGTGACCGGCACGTCACAGGGATCCGGCGACCCCAGCCCGCCCACCGCCCTCGGCGTGTTCTGCGCCATTACGGCCACGGCCGAGTCGCTGTGGGGGAGCGCCGACCTGGCCGGCCGCCACGTCGTCGTCCAGGGCGTGGGAAAGGTGGGCCGGGCGCTCGTCGGGCACCTGCTCGGGGCCGGCTGTCGAGTCACCGTGGCCGACGTCGTCCCGGCGGCGACGGCGATCGAGGGGGTCGACGTGGTGGACCCCGCCCGGGTGCACGCGGTGCCGTGCGACGTGTTCTCGCCCTGCGCCCTCGGCGGCGTGCTGTCGCCGGCCACCATCCCCGAGCTGGCGTGCACGGCGGTCGTCGGCTCCGCCAACAACCAGCTGGTCGACGACGCCTGCGCCGACCTGCTCCGCGATCGGGGCGTGTTGTACGTGCCCGACTACGTGGCCAACGCGGGCGGCATCGTGAACATCGCCCAGGAGCCGGGCGGCTACGACCGCGCTCGAGCCGACGCGGCCGTGCGCCGCATCCACGACACCGTGCTGCAGGTGCTCACGGAGGCCGACCGGCAGGGCGTCACGCCGCTGACAGCAGCCACCCGCATCGCCGAAGCGAGGCTCAGGCGGCCACCGACTGCTTGAGCCGTACCTCGTGGTGGCGCACCGTGGCCCAGCCGCGCCGCTCCAGCAGGCGGATCACCCACCAGGCGGGGTCGACCTCGCCCCGGGCCAGCGCCAGGCGCGCCGAGGTGGGCGCGGCGTGGTGGTTGTTGTGGAGTCCCTCGCCCACGGTCAGCCAGGCCAGCCATTGGCTGTTGCCGGCGGCGTTGTCGTGCGGCCGGCGGCCCCACATGTGGCCGACGGCGTTCACGGCGGCGTTGAGCATCAGGTAGGTCACCGTGTGGACGGCGGCCGCCAGCAGCCCGGCCCCGAGGCCGAACACCAGGCAGAGCAGCGTGATGCCGATGCCGAGGCCGAGCCAGGCCCGGTCGAGGAGGACCCGGTCCCACGTGTCCGCGGGGATGTCGCGGGCGTACTTCGCCACCGTCTCCCGGTCGTTGGCCACCCGCCGGTACAGCACGACATTGCCGAGCTGCACGGTGGCGAAGCCCTCCAGGAGGGGCGAGTGGGGGTCGCCCTCGACATCGGTGTAGGCGTGGTGCTTACGGTGCACGGCCACCCACTGCCGGGGCCGGATGCCGGTGGTGAACCACGTCAGCGCCCGACAGACGGCCACGACGCCCGGCGCCAACGAGAGCGCCCGGTGCGACAGGGCGCGGTGGAGGTACACGGTGGTCACCAGGGTGGCCAGCTGGCTCAAGGCGAGCCCGACGAGGACGGCGATCAACCACGACGACATGGAACCCACGGTAGCGCGGATTGTCTACCGACCGGTCGGTAGGGGGGGCTCGGGCGGCCCACCCGGTAGCCTCCATGCCCATGGCGCTGCCAGCGGGGGTCTCGACGAGGGACCTCATCCTGTCCGAGGCGCTGCGCCTGTTCGCCGAGCACGGCTACGACGGCACGTCGCTCAACCACATCGCCGACGCCGTCGGCATCCGCCGCCCGAGCCTCCTGCACCACTTCCCGTCCAAGGAGGCGCTCTACCGCGAGGTGTTCGCCGCCTCGCTCACCGACTGGTTCCGCCGGGTCGAAGAGGCCACCACAAAGCCTCGCGACGGCTGGGCTCAGGTCGACCACATGCTGACGGCGGGCTTTCGCTTCTTCATGGAGAACCCCGAGTTCGTGCGCCTGGTGCGCCGGGAGGCGCTCGAAGGCGGCAGCCGCCTCGGCATCGACCTGGGCCAGGCGCTGAAGCCGCTGCTCGAGCGGGCGGCCGGCTTCCTCCAGAAGGAGATGGACGCGGGCCGCTTCCGCCGCCACGACCCCGAGCAACTGCTGCTCACCGGCTACGGCGCCCTGCTCAGCTACTTCAGCGACCTGCCGTTCCTCGAGTCGATGCTGGGCCGCGACCCCTTGGCCGCCGACGCGCTCGAAGCCCGCCTCGAGCACGTGCGCTCGTTCTTCCGCGCCGCGCTCGAACCGGCGGACTAGCCGTCCTCGGGGCCGCCGCTGCGGCGGGCGGCGTCGTCGAGGCGGCGCAGCACGTCGTCCTCCTCCGGGCCGGCCTCGGGGCCGTACTTCAGCGCCATGGTGCCCTTGGTTCCGCAGCGCGGGCACTCGACCGCGGCCACCGCCACCATGTCGTCGGGGTCGGACGCCCCCTCGGTGCGCCGCAGGATGTCGAGCGCCACCTCGTCGGCGTCGCTGTCCTGGTGGCAGGTGAAGCAGCGCACCCGCCCGCCGTCGGCGGCGGCGAACTGCCCGCTGTAGCCGTCGGCCTCGAACTGCCGGATCACCTCGACCAGCGTGGTGCCGTCGGACGCGTACTCGGGGGTGCTCGACATGCACTCTTCGCTACCCTCGGCGCCCGTGCAGGTACCTCCCAACTGCGACCTCACCCTCGGGATGACCTGCGTCGACAAGAGCGAGCCGGGCCGCACGGTGTGGCGCATGCCCGCCGACGAACGCTTCACCAACCCGGCGGGCATCCTCCAGGGCGGCTTCCTCGCCGCCATGGCCGACTCCGCCATGGGGGCCTCCTCCGTCACGTGGGCGCGTGAGCGCAAGGTGTTCTCGGCCAACGCCGAGCTGAAGATCAGCTTCGTGCGCCCGGTCTCGCCGGGCGGCGACCTCACGTGCACGGCGTGGGTGGTGTCGGGTGGCAATCGGGCG
>DATAAM010000062.1:0-5113 GCA_036260075.1 Acidimicrobiales bacterium | reverse complement strand
ACAGGCGGGCTTCGCGAGCGACATCCTCGACGGCCGTCTTGGCCAGCCCGTAGCGGGCGACGCAGGCGTACGTCGCCTCGAGGATGCGCTCACGCGCTCCGTTTGCCATCGCCGCGGTTGTAGCAGGCGCTCACCTCCACGGCGCAGTGCTTGTACGACGGCTGGCGCGAGTACGGGTCGAACGACGAGCCGGTGAGCCGGTTGACCCGGTTGTCGTGCATCGGCATGAACACCTGGCCGGGGGCCACGGTCGGCGTCACGAACGCCCGGGCCGCAACAGAACCACGCACCGACGCCACCTCCACCCGGTCGCCGGGACGGATGCCGCGGGCGGCGGCGTCCTTGGGGGAAACCTCCACGTACAGCTCGGCCGGGGCAAGCGAGCGCAGCAGCGCCGACTTCCCCGTGCGCGTGCGCGTGTGCCATTCGGCCGCACTCCCCCGGCCGGTCAGGAGCACCAGCGGGAAGCGCCCGGTCGTGGGCTCCCGTACCGGGCGGGGGTCCTCGAAGCAGAAGCGGGCCCGGCCGTCGGGGTGGAAGTAGCGGCCGTCCTCGAACAGCCGCCGCTCACGCTCGGCGGGCAAGGGCATGCCCGCGGGAAACGGCCACTGGATGCCGCCGTGCTCCCGCAGCATGTCGTAGCCGGTGATGCCGGACATGTCGCACGGACGGCCCTTCGACAGCCGGGCGAGGATGCGGAACACATCCTCCGGCGTGCGCCACTCCTCGAACAGGTCGGCACACCCCCACGCCTCGGCCAGCAGCCGGAAGATCTCGAAGTCGGGCTTGGCCAGGCCGGGCGGCTGGGCCACCGGCACGACCACGCCGATGCGCCGCTCCGAGTTGACGAAGGTGCCGTGCTTCTCGCCCCAGCCCGCGGCGGGCAGCACGAGGTCGGCCCGCTGGGCCGTCTCGGTGGTCATGTACATGTCCTGCACCACGAGCAGCTCGAGCCGGTCGAGCACGTCGTGCAGGTGCGACTGGTTGACCCACGAGTGGGCCGAGTTGGTGGCGACGACCCACAGCCCCTTGATCGTCCCCTTGAGGACACCTTCGACGATCTGGTCGTAGGCCAGGCTGTTGCGGTCGGGGACGCGGGCCACGTCGATGCCGAGGATGTCGGCCAATTCGGCCCGATGGGCGGGGTCGGTGAAGGCCCGCCCGCCGAACAGGTTGGTGGTGTTGGCGAACAGCCGCGACCCCATGGCGTTGCACTGGCCCGTGATCGAGTTGGCGCCGGTTCCGGGACGGCCGATGTTCCCGGTCATCAGAGCCAGGTTCACGATGGCCTGCGCCGTCCGCACTCCTTCGTGGCTCTGGTTGACGCCCATCGTCCACCAGAACGACACCCGCTCCCCGCCGTGGACGGTCTCGGCGAACCGCTCGACCTCCGCGACGGCGAGCCCGGTGGCGTGGGCCACCCGCTCGGGGGTGAACGGCCGCACGTGCTCGGCGAAGGCCTCGAAGCCGGTGGTGTGGGCGGCGACGTACTCCTGGTCGACCCATCCTCGGGCGACGAGGATGTGGGCCAGGCCGTAGAGGAGCACGAGGTCGGACTTCGGCTGCAGGGCGTGGTGCTGCGTCGCGGCCATGGCGGTTTCGGTGCGACGCGGGTCGACGACGACGATCTCCGGACGGTTCGGGTTGCGGCACACGCGCTGCCACATGACCGGGTGGGCCACGCACAGGTTCGAGCCCCACAGCACGAGCACGTCGGACGCCTCGAAGTCGGCGTAGGTGTACGGCGGCGCGTCGAACCCGAACGACTCCTTGTACGCCACCACGCTCGTCGCCATGCACTGCCGGGTGTTGCCGTCGCCGTGCACCATCCCCATGCCGAACTTCGCCAAGGCGCCGAACAGCGCCAGCTCCTCGGTGGGGATCTGGCCGGTGCCGAGGAAGGCCATGGCGTCGGCGCCGTGCCGCGCCTGCACGGCCCGCACCCGCTCCACGAACGTGGCCGCCGCCGTGGGCCAGTCGACTGCTTCCATGCGGCCGCGGCCGTCGCGCCGCAACGGTGTGGTGGCCCGGTCGGGAGCACCGAGGGGAGTGAGGGCCTCCCACCCCTTGGGGCACGCCATGCCCAGGTTGACCGGGTAGTCGACCGTGGGCGTGAGGTTGACCGCCTTGCCGTCCCGCAGGTGCACGTCGAGCGAGCAGCCCGTCGAGCAGAAGCCGCAGACGGACGAGGCCACGGTGTCGGGCGCCAGGCGGGCGGGCACCTGCCCGAGGCCGAACTCGCCGGGCCGCCGAGCCAGCTCCTGCGTCAGCACGCCGTCGCGCCGCCGCAGCAGGCTCATTCTGGGCACCCTTTTCCGCGGATAGCACGGGAAACCGTGCCCAGAACGGAGGGAGGCGGGTCGATCACGAGAGGTTGCCGGGCATGCGGGGGGCGGTGACGGCCCGGAAGAACAGCGTGCGCTCGAGCAGCTCCCCTGCCACCAAGGCGACGAGGGCAACGGCGGGCAGTACGAACGCGAGCGCCGCGCCCAGGCCGCCGAGGACGAAGCGCCAGGCGGTGGGCGTGGCCAGGTCGCGACGCAGGAGGACCGCTGTGCGGTGCAGGTCGCCGTCGTGGTGCACGAACACCGTCGCTTCCCAGCCCAACTTGGTGACGACGACGCCGGCCAGCATGAGGGCGAGCGACACCGACGGCGAGACGGCCAGCGCCACCGCCAACCCGCACAGGAGCGTGGTGGCGCCGAAGCGGTAGGCGGTCGCGCGCAGCCGCCACCACGTCCGCTGCGTGACGGCGTACACCATGACGGAGCACGCCACGCCGGCGACGCCCGCCACCGCCGTCAGTCCCGGCGCCACCGGGACCGCCGCCAAGGCGGCGAAGGCGCCGAAGGCCAGGATCTCCCGGCTCAGCCACGAGTGGCGCACGCCGAGCACGGCCCGGAAGCAGTACCGCGGGCGGCCGAGGTGCAGCACGCTGGCAGCCATGGCGACGACGGCCGACGCGGGCGCCAGCCACCGGCCGTCGGCCACGAGGACGGCGCCCACCGCCAGTTGCGTGAGCACGAGCATCACGGCGAGCGGGGGGTGGGCTTGGGCCGGCCGCAGGGAGAAGTGATCGGCCGCCCGCATGTCGGGGTCGAGGCCGCGTTCGCTGCGGTACACCGTCGTGGGCACGGTGACGCTCGACGGCGGGGCGCCGGGCACCAGCGTCGTGCCCGCGGCACGCTCGACGGCCACGGCGGTCTCGACCAGCGTGATGCGGATCGCCTCGTTGGGACAGGCCTGCGCGCAGGCGGGCGCCTCTCCTTCGGCCAGCCGGCCGCGGCACATGTCGCACTTGCGGACGATTCCACGGGTCGGGTTGAAGCGGGGCACTTCGTAGGGACAGGTGAGGGTGCAGTACCCGCAGCCGATGCACTGGTCGTCGAGATGGCTGACGATGCCGGTGACCGGGTCCTTCTCGTAGGCGTCCACCGGGCAACCGGCCAGGCAGGCGGGCTCCACGCAGTGATGGCAGGCGGTCGTGACCGTCTGCAGCTTGGGGGCCGAGAACGAGCCGCCCACCAGCAGCCCGACCGACCGCCACGACTCGTCGTCGTCGAGGCCGTTGAGGCTGTGGCACGCGGTCACGCACGCCTTGCACCCCGTGCACGCGTCGAGGTCGATCTCGAACGCGTACTGCTCGCCCGGCAGCGGCGCGGTGAGCGGGATGAGGTGGCGCTCGGCTAGCACGGCAGCGCGACCTGCACGCGTCCTCCGACGGCGCGGACGGGGAAGGTGGGAACCACCACCGTGGGGTCGTCGAGGCACCGGCCCGTGCGCAGGTCGAACGACTGCTTGTACATGGGCGACGCCACCTTCGGGACGTCCGCCTTCGAGCCGACGATCCCTCGCGACAGCACACTGACCTGGCTGAACGGGTCGCGGTCCGACAGGGCGTACAGCTCGTCGTCGGGCGAGACGCGGAAGACCGCGACCTCCTCGCCGTCGACCAGCGCGCACACGCCCCGGTCGGGGAGCAGCTCGTCGAAGCCGCACACGTCGACCCACCTCATGCGTTCACGAACCTCCGGAAGCGCCCGAGCCGCACGGGGTCCTCGAGCGTGGCCTTCCACTCGCACTCGTAGGTCGCCACGTGGTGGGCCATGTCCGCCTCCAGCTCGGCGCAGATGCCGAGGGCGTCGTCCACGACGACCCGGCGCAGGTAGTCGATGCCGCCGTCGAGCTTGTCGAACCACGTGGCCGTGCGCTCCAGCCGGTCGGCGGTCCGGATGTAGAACATCAGGAAGCGGTCGATGTAGCGGACCAGCGTCTCCGTGTCGAGGTCCTCGGCCAGCAGCACGGCGTGCTTCGGCTTCATGCCGCCGTTGCCGCACACGTAGAGGTTCCACCCTCGCTCGGTGGCGATGACGCCGAAGTCCTTGCCCTGGGCCTCGGCGCACTCGCGGGCGCAGCCCGACACCGCCGACTTGATCTTGTGCGGCGCCCGCAGCCCTCGGTAGCGCAGCTCCAGCTCGACGGCCAGGCTCGTCGAGTCCTGTACGCCGTAGCGACACCACGCCTGGCCCACGCACGACTTCACCGTGCGGAGGGCCTTGCCGTAGGCGTGCCCCGATTCCATCCCCGCGTCGACCAGCCGCCGCCAGATGGCCGGGAGCTGGTCCACCCGGGCGCCGAAGAGGTCGATGCGCTGGCCGCCCGTGATCTTCGTGTAGAGGCCGAACTCCTTGGCCACCTCCCCGATGACGATCAGCTGGTCGGGCGTGATCTCGCCGCCCGGCACCCGGGGCACGACCGAGTACGTGCCGTCACGTTGGAGGTTGGCGAGGAAGTGGTCGTTGGTGTCCTGGAGGGCGGCCTGCTCCCCGTCGAGGATGTAGCCGTTGCCCAGCGAGGCGAGCATCGAGGCCACCGCGGGCTTGCAGACCTCGCAGCCCCGCCCCGTGCCGTGCGCCGCCAACAGCTCGGAGAACGATGTGATGCGGTGCACCCGCACGATGTCGAACAGCTCCTGCCGCGAGTAGGCGAAGTGCTCGCACAAGTGGTCGGCCACCTCGACGCCGGCGGTTCGCAGCGCGTCCTTCAGCAGCTCGGTGACGAGGGGGACGCAACCGCCGCACCCGGTGCCCGCCCGCGTGGCCTCCTTCACCTG
>DATAAM010000061.1:0-10486 GCA_036260075.1 Acidimicrobiales bacterium | reverse complement strand
GTGGCCGACCTGGAGGTGGCCGACGACGCCGAGTGCCTGCGGGTGGTCAAGCAGTACCTGTCGTTCTTCCCGTCGAACAACACCGAGGCGCCGCCGGTGCGCGAGTGCTCCGACCCGGTCGACCGGCGGGTGGAGGAGCTGTACGAGATCGTGCCCACCGCGCCCCGCCGCGCCTACGACATGCACCGGGTGATCGAAGCCGTCGTCGACGACGGCGAGTTCTTCCCGATGAAGCCGGAGTGGGCCAAGAACGTGATCACCGGCTTCGCCCGGGTGGGCGGGCAGCCGGTGGGCATCGTGGCCTCGCAGCCCAAAGTGCTGGGCGGCACGCTCGACGTGAACTCGGCCGACAAGGCAGCCCGCTTCGTGTGGCTGTGCGACGCCTTCGGCATCCCCCTCGTGTTCCTGCAGGACGTTCCCGGGTTCATGGTGGGCACAGCGGTGGAGAAGCAGGGCATCATCCGCCACGGCGCCAAGATGCTGTTCGCCGTGTCCGAGGCCACCGTGCCGAAGGTGACGGTGATCCTGCGCAAGGCGTACGGCGCCGGCTACTTCGTGATGAACGGCACCGCCTACGAGGCCGACTACATCGTGGCCTGGCCCACGGCCGAGATCGCGGTGATGGGCCCCGACGGCATGGTGAACATCGCCATGCGCAAGCAGTTGGAGGCCATTCCCGAGGGCAAGGAGCGCGACGAGGCGCGGATCAGGATGGCGGAAGACCTGCGCCACCGGCTCGACCCCTACCTGCCCGCCGGCTACGCGCAGATCGACGACATCGTCGACCCGGCCGAGACCCGCCATGCCATCTGGCGGGGGCTGCAGGTCTCCAGGACGAAGACAGTCGCCCGCCCCTGGCGCAAGCACGGCGTCCTGCCCGTCTGACCCCTCCCCTCGCATTCGCTTCCCCGATTGCGCACTGGGGTGCGACATGGGGGAAATCAATCGCCGAAGCGGACGTGTCGGCGCCGAAATGGCCCGGATGGACCATGGGTGTCAACCCGGTCGGTGTCGTACCCTGCGGAGTGGTGCGACGAGGGGCGAGCTTCGAGGCGTGGCTGCGCAACCGCGGCCTTCCGGCCGACGTGGCCGAGGAGTGGGCGAGCCATGCCGTCTGGGTGACCGGCTACGCCGCCGGACGGTGGGGCAAGGTGCTGTTCGACGCCACGCCCGCCGAGATGCAGGACCTGGCGTCGAGCGGCTGGGTCGACTGGGAGCAGGTCGGGCCTGCGGTCTCGGCGTGGTTCGACTGGCTGCGGGGCGAGGACGACGTGCCGGACCCCACCAGCGTGGTGAGGCACCCGTCAGCGGTGCCGCACCTGCGCCTGGTCGAGGGCAGCGGCTAGGCGCGTCGCCGCCGTCCGCACGAGCCCCCGCTCGCGGCGGTCGTAGGTCGTCGCCTCCAGCGCCGCCAGCCGGGCGGGCCACTCCCGCAGGTCGACCCCGCTCTCGAAGTCGCGCTCCAGCATCCGCAGCTGCAGCTCGACCTCCGTGTAGCGGCACGCCACCGCGGGCAGGCGCTCGGCCTTGGCCGTCGGGTACGACGTGTCGGCCACCAGGTCGTGCGGGTCGAGCTTGAACAGCCCGGCCAGGAGCGTGACCGTGCGCTCGCTCGGCACCGACAGGCCCGATTCGAGGTGCGAGACGGCCACGCGCGAGATGGCCAGGCGGTCGGCCAGGTCCTGCTGGGTCCAGCGCAGTTCCGCCCGCAGGCGGGCGACGCGGCGGCCGAGGTGCTCCTGCTCCGTCATCGTGCCAACTGACTTAGCAGACGGCGGCCTGCCGAGGCGATACAACGGAGGCCATGGCCCCCCGCGCGCTCATCACCGGCATCACCGGCCAGGACGGCTCCTACCTGGCCGAGCTCCTGCTCGAGAACGGCTACGAGGTCATCGGCATGGTGCGGCGCAGCAGCACGGTGAACTTCGAGCGCATCGCCCACATCCAGGACCGCCTCACGCTGGCGCCCGGTGACCTCCTCGACGAGGTGTCGATGATCAACGTGCTGCGCGACCACCGGCCCAGCGAGGTCTACAACCTGGCCGCCCAGTCGTTCGTGCAGACCTCGTTCGGCCAGCCGGTGCTCACGGGCGAGACGACGGCCCTCAGCGTCACCCGGATGCTCGACGCCATCCGCATCGTCGACCCCGACATCCGCTTCTACCAGGCGAGCTCCAGCGAGATGTTCGGCAAGGTGGTCGAGGTGCCGCAGCGGGAGACGACCCCGTTCTACCCCCGCAGCCCGTACGGCGTGGCCAAGGTCTACGGCCATTGGATCACGGTGAACTACCGGGAGTCCTACGGCCTCCACGCGTCGAGCGGGATCCTCTTCAACCACGAGTCGGTGCCCGCCGACACGCCCGTGGTCGTCCGTCGCCACGGCTGCGTCGACGTGGTGCCGATCGGCGACGTCATCCCGCACCCCTCCGACCCGAGGTCCGGACGGCGGCATTCGTCGGACGGCGGAGGCTACGACGTGTGGGACGGCGAGCGGTGGGCGACGTGTGTGGCCCGGACCGCGTACTGGCACGACGGCGAGGCTGTCACGGTCCACGGACGCGGCGGCATCGTGACCTCGACGCCCGACCACGTGGTCTTCTTGGCCGACGACGAGCGCGAGGCGCAGCGGGTCGAGTCGGGCGATCGCCTGCGACTGGCCGATCAGCCTGCGCCCACGGTTGCGACGACGCTCACCGAGGAGGAGTCGTGGCTGCTCGGCATCCTCGCCGCCGCGGGCCGTGTGACGGTCGACGGCAAGGCCGTCATCACGTGCGAGGACGAGTCGGTGCTGGCGGAGGCAGCCGCGTGCTGGAGCCGGGTCGCGGCAGGCACGAGCCACAAGGCCGAGGGGCCGACGTCGGCGTTCGGCGATCGCACCACCAGCCTCGTCCTCACCGGCAACCCTGCATACCTCCGCATGGTCCGCCACGAGCTCTGCACGCGCGAGGGGGCGAAGCGCATCCCCAAGCGTGTGCTCAACGCTTCCAGCCTGCAGCAGTACGCCTTCCTGGCGGCGTACAACCTGGGCGACGGCCTGGGAGCCGGCCAGGGCGTCGACCCGTTCAAGTCGTTCCGCACGACGTCGCCGACGTTGGCGTGCGGGCTCGTCTGGCTCGCCCGCACCGTCCTCGGTCGTCGGGTCAGCGTGTCCCTGCAAGGTGGGGCGCCGGACGGCGGCGAGAGCTACCTCGTGGACCTGGGATCGGGCCTGGCGCCCGGTCGCGAGGGCGCGCACCTCGGCAAGCCTCAGGACGAGGTTCGAGCGGTGAGGCGCCGGCCGTACACAGGCTGGATGTGCGACGTCGCGACCGACTCGGAGCGCTTCGCGGCGGGCGTGGGCCTGGTGGTCGTGCACAACTCGCCCCGACGGGGCCTGGAGTTCGTCACCCGGAAGATCAGCCACGGGGTGGCCCGCATCGAGCTGGGCCTCGACTCCGAGCTGCGCCTGGGCAACCTCGACGCCCAGCGCGACTGGGGCTTCGCAGGCGACTACGTGCGGGCCATGTGGCTCATGCTCCAGCAGCCGGAGCCGGGCGACTACGTCGTCGCCATGGGCGAGACGCACTCCGTGCGGGAGTTCTGCGAGCTCGCGTTCGCGCACGTGGGCCGCGACTACGAGCAGCACGTGAAGGTCGACGAGCGCTACATGCGTCCCGCCGAGGTCGACCTCCTCATCGGCGACCCGAGCAAGGCACGGGACACGCTCGGCTGGAAGCCCGATGTGAGCTTCCCCGAGCTCGTCCGCATGATGGTCGAGAACGACCTCGAGCTGTTGAAGCGAGCCGCCCGCTAGGACGCCGTGCGCCGGCGGCCGCGCTCCATCAGCCACACGATGAGAGCGGCGCCCGCGACGGCGAGGAGGAGGCCGCCGCCGTCCTCGCCGAACAGCAGCCGGCCGACGATGCCGCCGAGCAGCGCGCCTCCGATGCCGACGAGGATGGTGACGCCGATGCTCATCGGGTTGGGGCCGGGGATGGCGAAGCGGCCGAGAGCACCCACCACGAGGCCGGTCAGCACGAGGCCGAGGATGAACAACATGGCGGCTACTGTGCCCGTCCGCCGACCGCCCGAACCACCTGGGGGAGCCGACGTGACCGAGGTACGAGCCGAGATCACCGCCAACGTGTGGCAGGTCCATGCCCAGCCCGGCCAGGCCGTGGCCGAGGGCGACACGCTGGTGATCCTGGAGTCGATGAAGATGGAGATCCCCGTCGAGTCGCCGGTGGCCGGCACCGTCCGCGAGATGCGCGTGCAGCCCGACGACCAAGTGCAGGAGGGCGACGTCATCGCCGTGATCGAGTGATCCACGCCGAGCAGCGGGAGGCCGTCGCCCTCGTCACCATCGACCGGCCCGACCGCCGCAACGCGCTCGACACGGCTCACTGCGGCGAGCTGCTCGACGCCGTCGCCCGGGTCGGCGAGAGCGACGCCCGGGTGCTCGTCCTCACCGGGGCCGAAGGCCACTTCTGCGCGGGTGCCGACCTGTCCACGGTCGAGGACGAGGCGTTCGTCGCCACGCTGCGCCGACTCCTCCTCAGCCTCACCGAGCTGCCGATCCCGGTGATCGCCGCCGTCGACGGGGCCGCCCTCGGCGCGGGCACCCAGCTCGCGGTGGCGTGCGACCTTCGCGTCGCCACGCCGATTGCCCGCTTCGGCATCCCGGCCGCCAAACTGGGCCTGATGGTCGACCACTGGACGGTGCAACGCCTCGCCCTCCTCGCCGGGCAGGGGCCGGCGCGCGCCATGCTGCTGGCCGCCGAGGAGGTCGACGGCGAGTCGGCCCACCGCCTCGGCCTCGTGCAGCGGCTGGGCGACGTGGAGGAAGCGCTGTCGTGGGCGGGCCGGCTGGCCACCCTGGCGCCGCTCACGCTGGCGGGCCACAAGCTGGCCCTCAACCGGCTCGAGCCCGCCCTCGACGACGCCGACGTGGCCGCCGCCCGCGCCCGGGCGTGGGGGAGCGCCGACGTGCAGGAGGGGATGGCCGCGTTCCGCGAACGGCGAGCCCCGAGGTTCGAGGGGCGGTAGCAGCGTGCTGCTGGCCCTCTCCACCGGGCCGGTCGGGTGGGTCGTCGCGTTCGCCGCCGGGATGCTGTCGTTCCTGTCGCCGTGCGTGCTGCCGATGGTGCCCGGCTACCTCTCGCTGATGTCGGGCGTGTCGGTGACGGGCGAGGAGGCCGACCCCCGGCGCGTCCTGCGGGCCACGCTCCTGTTCGTCGCCGGCTTCACGGTGGTGTTCACCGCGCTGGGCGCCACGGCCACCGCGCTGGGGCGCGTCCTGGTGGAGAACCAGACGACGCTCAACCGCGTGGCGGGCGCCGTGGTGATCGTGATGGGCCTCTTCCTCGCTGGGCTGTTCTCGCCCCGGCTGTTGCAGCGGGAACGCCGGTTCCACGTGCTGCCGTCGAAGCTCGGGGTGTTCGCCCCGCCGGTCATGGGCATGGCGTTCGCCTTCGGCTGGACGCCGTGCATCGGCGCCGTCCTCGGCCCCATCCTCGCCTTCGCCACCACCCAGGACACCGTGGTGCAGGGCGTCGTGCTCCTCGTCTTCTACTCGCTCGGCCTGGGCGTGGGCTTCGTGGCCGGCGGCCTGGCGCTCGGCCGCCTCACCGGCACGTTCGCCTGGGTGAAGCGGCACTTCGGCGTGATCAACGCGGTGAGCGGGGCCGTGCTCGTGGCCTTCGGCGTGCTGCTCGTCACCAATCGGGTGGGGGAGGTGTCGGGCCGGCTCGTGGAGGTGATGGACGACCTCGGCCTCGACTTCCTCACCCGCATCTGACCTCGGGTTCCGGACAGAGGGCGGGCCTAGAAGTTGGCGGGCAGCACGCGGCTGACGTTCTCGAAGAACACGAACAGCACGACGAGGAAGACCGGCGCGCCCAGCGCGTAGGCGGGCCACGGGCGCCACCGCCTGGCCAGCAGCCAGGCGCCGAACCAGACGGCGGCGGCCAACAACCCCCAGAGCACGGTGGGCCAGTTGGAGGCGGACTCCCCCGACAGGCCGGGCTGGTCGAGCTCCTCGGTGGGCAGCGTGGTGGGCGTGCTGCCGTCGGCGGGCGGCGCGGGCGTGCCGGGCGGCGGCGCCGGGGCCGCTTCGCCCTTCAGGGCGGCGACCACGACCAGCCGTTCCCGGGCGCTGAAGCGCGGATGGCAGGTGGTGAGCGTGAGCCGGTTGTCGGGCGTCTGGTCCAGCACCGAGACCTCGCTCGGCTTGACCACCTTCTTCTCCGTCACCTCGTAGCGGAAGCTGCCCTGGCCGGTGGTGACGAGGATGGGGTCGCCCGCCTCCAGCTCGTCGAGGTCGTAGAAGGGAGCGCCGTACGTGGTGCGGTGCCCGGCGACGGCGGCGTTGCCCGGCTGTCCCGGCATGGGGGTCTCGGGGTAGTGGCCCGGCCCCTTCTTCAGGTCGGCCAGCGACACGCCTTCGACCACGGCCTTCTCCACGCCGATCTCAGGGATCCGGATCATGGCCACCGCCGAGCCGGTGGGCGCGGGCGGCGGGGCGGGCGGCGGCTCCGCGGGGGGCGTGCCCGGCGCGGTGGGAGGCGCCGTGCGCCGGAGCAGCGCGGCGAACTCGTTCTTCAGCGACCGCTGGCTGCGGGCCTCGGCCAGCCCCGTGCCCCACAGCTGGTACGCGACGAACAGGAGGATGAGCACGCCCGAGGCGATGAGCACTCGCCCCGTGCCCGCCATCGCCCGTCGCCAGTCCACGCACGAGAGGGTACGGCCCCGCATGGAACGAAAACGGCCACCCCCCGTACCATGGAGGTCCGCAGTCATGGCCTCCGCCATCCGCCTCCGTTCCGCTGTCGCGCTCCTCGGCCGCTTCCCCGCCCTCGCAGGCGTCGACCTCGACGTCGCGCCCGGCGAGGTGGTCCACGTCCAGGGACCGAACGGCGCGGGCAAGACCAGCCTGCTGCGCGCCTGCGCGGGCCTGCTCCCGGTCGTCGCCGGCGAGGCCGTGGTGCTCGGGCACGACCTGCGCTGTGACCGGCGGGCCGTGCGCCGACGGATCGGCCTGCTCGGGCACGCAGGCTTCCTCTACGACGACCTCACCGTGGTCGACAACGTGCGCTTCGCAGTGCGGGCGGGCCGGGGCGACGAGGGACGGGTGGAGGGCACGCTGGCGCGGCTCGGCCTCGACGGGCGCCTGCGCGACGTGGGGGTGGGCCGGCTGTCGGCCGGCCAGCGCCGCCGCACGGCGCTGGCCGCGGTGGTGGCCCGCGACCCCGACCTGTGGCTGCTCGACGAGCCCCACGCCGGGCTCGACGCCGAGGCCCGTGCCACCGTCGACGCCGTGCTGCTCGACGCCGCCGCGCGCGGCGCCACGGTGGTGCTGGCCTCGCACGAGCCCGTGTCGGTGGCCGACCGCGTCGTGCGCGTGGTGGGCGGCCACGTCCGGGCCGAGGAGCGCGTCGGTGTGGCGTGACGCGCTGGTGGTGGCCGGCAAGGACCTGCGCATCGAGGCGCGTTCGCGCGTGACGACGCAGCAGGTGGCGCCGTTCGCCGTGCTCGTCCTCGTGCTGTTCGGCTTCGCGCTCGACCCCGACCGCGGCGTGCTCCAGCGGGCGGCGGCGGGCTTGTTCTGGGTGGCGGTGCTCTTCACCGCCCTCCTCGCCGTGCAGCGCAGCTTCGCGGTGGAGGCAGCGGACGGCGCCCGCGATGCCCTGCGCCTGTCCGGCCTCGACCCCTCAGGCATCTTCCTCGGCAAGGCGCTGGCCGTGGCCGTGCAGCTGCTCGCGCTCGAAGGGCTCCTCCTCGTCGGCGTGACGTTCCTGTACGACGCCGACCTCGACGGCCCGCTGCTGCTGGCGGCAGGCGCGTTGGCGGCGACCGCCGGCCTGGCGGCGGCGGGAACGGTCTACGGGGCGCTGGCGGCAGGCCTGCGCGTGCGCGAGACGCTGCTGCCCCTCCTGTTGCTGCCCGTCCTGGCGCCCGTGCTGCTGGCCGCCACGAAGACCTGGGAGGCGGCCATGGGCCTCGGCCTCGACGACGGCGGCCCGTGGCTCCAGCTGCTGGTCGTGTTCGCTGTCGTGTACACCGGCTTCGGCGTGCTCGCCTTCGGCTCGCTCCTGGAGGACGCATGACGATGCTCCTGGGGGGCTTCGCGTTCGTGACCCTCCTGTCCACGCTCGCCCTGGGGCTGTCGCTGCCCCCTACCCGTGAGCAGGGCGAGGTCGCCCGCCTCATCGCCGTCCATCCGCCGCTGGCGTGGGCGGCCTACCTCTCGTTCGGCGTCACCGCGCTGGCGAGCGCCCTGTGGCTGTGGCCGCGAACCCGAGCGCCTCGGTGGGACCACCTGGCCGTGGCCTCGGCCGAGGTCGGCGTGGTGCTCACGGCTCTGACCCTGGCCACCGGCTCCGTGTGGGGCAGGCCCACGTGGGGCGTGTGGTGGACGTGGGACGCCCGCCTCACGCTCACGGCCCTGATGCTGTTCCTGTACCTCGGCTACCTCGCCCTCCGACGGGTGCCTGCCGACGCCGACGTGCGCGCCCGACGGTCGGCCGTCACCGCGTTGCTCGCCGTCGCCGTGGTGCCCGTCAACCACTTCGCGGTGGAGTGGTGGCGCACGCTGCACCAAGGTCGCTCGCTGGCGCAGATGACGCCGCGCGACAGCCTCGACGGCGACTACGTGGCCGTGATGCTGCTCGGCTTCCTGGCCATGACGCTGGTGTACGCCTGGCTCGTCGCCGTGCGCTACCGGATCGAGCAGCGGGAAGAGCACGTCGACGCCGCGACGCTCGAGCAGGCCATCGCCGAGCGCCGGGCCGAGGCGGTGGCTCGATGAGCTACGTCCTCGCCGGCTACGGCATCACGTTGGCCACGCTCGCGCTGTACGCCGTCGTCCTCGTCCGGCGGGTGCGCCGATGAGCGGCAGGCGGGCCTGGATCGTCGTCGGCTTGGTCGTCGCCGCGCTCGGGTTCCTGGTGGTGCAGGGCCTGGGCAACGCCACCGTCTACTTCAAGACGGCCGACGAAGCGGTGGCCGAGCGCGAGGAGCTCGGCAGCCGGCGCTTCCGCATCGAGGGTACGGTGGTCGAGGAGCCGCGCGACGGCCGGTTCGAGATCCGGGGCGAGCGGGAGACCGTGGCGATCGTGCACACGGGCGACGTGCCCCAGCTCATGCAGCCGGGCATCCCCGTGGTGCTGGAGGGTCGCTGGGACGGCGACCGCTTCGCCAGCGACCGCATCATGGTGAAGCACACGTCGGAGTACCGGGAGAAGAACCCCGACCGCGTGCAGGACTACCCGGCTGCCGGATGAACGCCGTCGTCGGCCTGGGTGCCGTGCTGCTGGGCTTCCTCGCCGCGGTCGGCGGCCTGGTCACGGTGGTGGCCGGGCTGGTGAAGGGCCGCCCCGTGCTGCTGCGCACCGGCAGGGTCTACGCCTGGCTGGTGCTGGCGGGAGCGGTGGTGGCGGTCGTCGCCATGCAGCGGGCGTTGCTCACGCACGACTTCTCCTTGCAGTACGTGGCGGAGAACAACTCCCGCTCCACCCCGGTGCTGTTCTCGATCACGGGCATGTGGTCGGCCCTCGAGGGCTCGATCCTGCTGTGGGCACTCGTGCTGGCGGGCTACCTGGCGGCCATGGTGCGTCACTTCCGCGACCGCGCCGGCGACCGGTTGGTCGGATGGGCGACCGCCACGGTCTTCGTTGTCGTGATCTTCTTCTTCGGGTTGATGCTGGGGCCCGCCAACCCGTTCCGTGAGGTGGCGGGCGCCGTGCCGAGCGACGGCCCCGGCCCCAACCCCCTCCTCCAGCAGCACGTGCTGGTGGCGTTCCACCCGCCGCTGCTGTACCTGGGCTACGTCGGCTTCACGGTGCCGTTCGCCTTCGCCGTCGCCGCGCTCGTCACCGGCCGGGTCGGCGAGGGTTGGCTGGTCGAGACCCGGCGCTGGACGCTGTTCGCCTGGGGCTTCCTCACCGCGGGCATCGTGCTCGGATCGTGGTGGTCGTACGAGGTGCTGGGCTGGGGCGGCTTCTGGGCGTGGGACCCGGTGGAGAACGCGTCGTTCCTGCCGTGGCTCACCGCCACCGCCTTCGTGCACTCGGTGATGGTGCAGGAGCGGCGGGGCGTGCTGCGCGTGTGGAACCTGTCGCTGCTGGTGGCCACGTTCAGCCTCACGATCCTGGGCACCTTCCTCACCCGCTCCGGGGTGCTCGACTCCGTGCACGCCTTCACCGAGTCGAGCATCGGCCCGGCCATCCTCGGGTTCTTCGCGCTGGTGGTCGCCGTGGGGGTGGGGCTGATCGGGTGGCGGGGCGACCGCCTGCGCTCGACGGGCGCCATCGAGGCGCCGGTGTCGCGGGAGAGCGCGTTCCTGGCCAACAACGTGCTGTTCGCCGCGTTCGCCTTCGTCGTGCTCCTGGGCACCGTCTTCCCATTGCTGGCCGAGGCGATCGACGGCGAGCGCATCTCGGTGGGGCGGCCCTACTTCGACCGCATGACGACCCCGATCGCGCTGGTGCTGCTGTTCCTCATGGCGGTG
>DATAAM010000060.1:0-9302 GCA_036260075.1 Acidimicrobiales bacterium | reverse complement strand
CCCTCGGCCTTGCGGTCCTGGCGGGAGTACCCGTAGAACGGGCACACGGCGGTGATGCGCTTGGCCGAGGCCCGCTTGGCGGCGTCGACCATGATGAGCTGCTCCATGATGGCGGCGTTGACCGGCGTGGCGTGCGTCTGCACGATGAAGACGTCGGCGCCCCGCACCGACTCGTCGAACCGGCAGTGCACCTCCCCGTTGGCGAACGCCCGCAGGTTCGGGTTCCCGAGTAAGACGCCGAGATGGGTGGCGATCTCCTCGGCCAGCGCCGGGTGCGAGCGCCCGCTGTAGAGGACCAGCCGTCTCGTCGGTGTCAGCTCCACCTCAGCCCCCCTCGTCGTCTTCGTCGCCCGCGGCGAAGAAGGGGCCGGTGACCGACGCGGGCGCCACCCGGGCGCCGGGGGCGAGGGAGGCGAACGGGCCGACTCGGGCCCCGTCGCCGATCTCGGCCTGTCGGGCCACGGTCTGCTCCACCACTGCCCGCTCACCGACCACGCAGTCGACCAGCCGGGCGTCGGGGCCGATCTCCGCTCCCGCTCCCACGACGGTGGAGCCCTGCAGCATCGTCCCGGGGAACAGCGTGACGTCGGACGCCAGCTGCACCGAGGCGTCGATGTAGGTGCGCTCGGGGTCGAGCATGGTGACGCCACGCCGCATCCACCGCTCGTTGGTGCGGTCGCGCAGCTCGGCTTCGGCGGTGGCCAGCTGCGCCCGGTCGTTGACGCCCGCCGCCTCCATGGGGTCGTCGACCACCAGGCTCACGATGGTGTAGCCCGCGTCGTGCAGCACGCCCACCGCGTCGGTCAGGTAGTACTCGCCTTGGGAGTTCTCCGGGCTGAGCCGGCGCAGGGCAGGCGCCAGGAGGCTGCGGCGGAAGCAGTAGATCGAGGTGTTGACCTCGTCGATCAGTCGCTCGTCGTCGCCGGCGTCGCCCTCCTCCACGATGCTGGCCACCCGGTCGTTCTTGTCGCGCACGATGCGCCCGTAGCCGGTGGGGTCGGGCACGCGGGCGGTGAGGATGGCGGCGGCCGCATCGGCCCGGCGGTGGTGGCGCACCAGCGCGGCCAGCGTGGGCGGCCGCACGAGCGGGGTGTCGCCGGGGAGGACCACGATGTCTCCGTCGTCGAGGTCGTCGTCGGGGAAGGCGGTGAGCGCCACCGACACGGCGTCGCCCGTGCCCCGCTGCACGCGCTGCTCCACGAACTCGATGGCCAACCCGGGCGGAGCGCTCTCCAACAGGGTCTTGGTGACGCGCTCGGCCATGTGGCCCACGACCACGACCACGCGGTCGACCTCCAGCTCGGCCAGGGCGTCGAGCACGTGGAGCACCATGGGCCGCCCGCACAGGAGGTGGAGCGGCTTGGGGCGCGACGAGCGCATCCGGGTGCCCTCCCCGGCTGCCAGGACCACGGCGGAGAGCGGACGGCTCGTCATCGCATCCTTTCTACCTGTTCTGCAGGCCGGCTCGGGGGCAGCGGGTCGAACGCTGATTCCTGGATCCAAAGTCCAGTGTCCTGCCAATTGGACGACCCCCGACTGCTGCCGTCCACGGTAGCCGGGCGGCCGCTCCCGACAGCCGCTACGGGTGCGGCTCGTAGAGGCAGAACTCGTTGCCCTCGGGGTCGGCGGCGATGTACCACGTCGTGGTCCCCCCGGTGCGGCGCTCCACCACGTGGCCGCCGAGCTCCTCCACCCGGCCCCGGGCCGCTTCGAGGTCGGGGACGGCCACGTCGAGGTGGACCCGGTTCCGTGCCGTCTTCACGTCCTCCACCTGCTGGAAGGCGACCGCCACACCCTGCCCGTCCTGGACGCCCAACCACACGTACGGGCCCGCCCGCTCGGCCACGTCCACGCCGAGCACGGCCGCCCAGAAGGGAACGACCGCATCGAGGTCGTTGCAGTTGACCATCACGGTGGACACGCGGCCGACGGCCGTCATCCACGCATCTCCGGCACGTGCTCGGCCTCCGGCGGCCGACTGCGCAGATCGACCACGGCGGGCGACGCGCCTCGGCGAGTGCGCAGCCGCGTGACGAGCGAGACCGCCGGCACCGCCATCATCGTCGTCACGAGGGCCATGACCACCATCATGGCGAACACCGTCTCCCCGATGACGCCCAGCTCGAGGCCGACCGTGAGGATCACGAGCTCCGTGAGCCCACGGGTGTTCATGAGCAGCCCAATGACCCAGGCGTCGCCCCACGACTCGCCGGTCAGGCGGCCCGCCACCACCGACCCTGCGAGCTTGCCGAAGATGGCCGTGGCCACCACGAGCGCGGTGACCAGCCACAGGTACGTCGACCCCAGGCTGCCGATCCGCGTGGTGAGCCCGACCGACACGAAGAAGACCGGGAGCAGCACGAGGCTGACGACCCGGTCGAAGGCGTAACCGCCGCCCCCCGACGGGCGAGGCATCACCGCGCCGGCGAGGAAGGCGCCGAAGATTGCGTGGATGCCGATGGCCTCGGTGATCGAGGAGCTCAGGAGCACGAAGGCGAGCGCCGTCCACGCCCCGGGTGCCCTCGCACTCCGGGCCAGCAGCGGCTTCACCACGCCGACCATCACGGCCACGAAGGCGGCCGAGAGGAGCACCGTGGCCAGCACGTCGAGCAGGTCGGTCGACTCCACGATCGAGACGACGACGGCCAGCACACACCAGGCGGTGACGTCGTCGACGGCGGCGCAGGCGATGACGAGCACACCCAGCCTGGTCCCCGCCAGCCCGGTCTCCTCGAGGATGCGGGCGAGCACGGGGAAGGCCGTGATCGCCATGGCCACGCCGAGGAAGAGGGAGAAGCCGAGGCGGTCGACGCCTTCACCCAGCCGTGGGTGCATCCACATGCCGAGCGCCACCCCGGACACCATCGGCACGGCGATCGACGCGTGGCTGATCGCCACCACGCGGCGGTAGTGCCGCTGCAGCTTCGTGAAGTCCATCTCGAGGCCGACGCGGAACATGAAGAGGACGAGCCCGAGGCGGGCGATGGCCTTCACCGAACCGAGGACCTCCGAGGGGAACAGCAGCGCGAACCCCTCGGGGAAGAGCAGGCCGAGCGCGCTCGGGCCGAGGAGGATGCCCGCCACGATCTCGCCCTGGACGCGCGGCTGGTGGAGACGAGCGGCCAGCGAACCCGCCGCTCGCGCCGCGAGGACGGTCACGAGCAGCACCAGGAGGACGCGAGGGCCGTAGCCAGCGAGCGTCACGATGCGACCGCGACCGCGTGCTCGACGGGGACGCGCAGGTTCAGCACGGCTTCGCAGCGCCCGAGCACGGTGCCGATCGCCCGGCGGAGGCGATCGGGGGCGGCGCCGTTCACCCGGAGGGCGTCCGCCCACCGGGCCAGCTCGAGCACGTACTGCGCGACGGTCGCGGGCTCGTCGCGCTCGGTCGCCTTCTGCAGGACGGCGGGGAACGAGTTCAACAGGACGGCGACCCGGCGAGCGGTGGTGGGCGACGAGGTGGCGGCGCCGTCGGCTCGGTCGGGGCCTCGGCCGGCTGCCCAGTCGGCGACGGCGGCGACGCGCCGGTACCCGGTGGCGGAGAACCGGAGCAGCTCGTCGCGGTCGTACGCGAGGGGCAGGCGCCGCGGCACGCGCAGCACGTACAGCTTCAGGGCGGCGACGGCGTGGTCCTCCGGCGCCCCGGCCAGGCGACCCTCCCGGCGTAGGTGGGCGGCAAGGTCGGCAAGCAGCGCGTCGGCGTCGACGAACCGGCCGGCCCGCGACTGCATCCGCCCCTCGGGCAGCTCGACCATGCCGTAGTACACGCCCCGCCAGCTCGCCAACCACGGGGCCTGCAACCGTTCGAGGAGCTGCACGTAGTCGGAAAGGCCACGACGCCACTCTGCGCCGCCCACCTGGACGACGGACGCGCCTTTCACATAGCGGGCGTGGTCGATCCCGAGCGTGGCCACGAAGAAGACGGGCGTGCCGTCGGGGCGGAGCAGCACGACCTCGGCGTCGTCGCCGTCGCGTTCGACGGTGGCTACGACCGCACCGTCGGCCCGGGCCCGGAAGAGGCCGGCGTCGTGGGCGGCCCGGACGATGTCGATGCCGGCCCCCACGAAGTCGCTCTCCCGGTAGGCCTCGTCGAAGGTCGATCCGATCCTCTCGTACGTCTGGGCGATCCCCGCTTCGCACCACCGGGTGAGCCGGGCGGCCTCGCGGCACGTTTCGGGGTCTCCTTCGTGCATCCGCCGCAGCACGTCGTCGGCCTCGGAGTGGAGCGCCGGGTCGCAGTGGGCGTGGAACCGGGTGTAGAGCCGCCCGACGAAGTGGTCGCCCTTGATGCCGGCGTCGTCGGGAGTGCCCCGGCCGAAGCGGCGGTAGGCGACCACGGTCTGGGCGACGTGCCGGCCCCAGTCGCTGTGGACCGTGACGCGGCGCACGGCGGCGCCCGCGTCCGCGTAGAGGCCCGACAGCGCCATGCCGAGGAAGTTGTTGCGGAGGTGCCCCAGATGGAGCGGCTTGTTGAGGTTCGGGTCCGAGAACCGGAGCTCGACGGCGGCCGGGACCGAGCAGGCGCCGGCCCCGTACCGATCGCCGTCCTCGAGCACGGCGGCGGCGGCGGCGTCGACCATCGAGGCCACCGGCAGCCGCAGGTACAACCACGAGCCGTCGACCTCCCACCGCTCGGCGATGCCCGCGCCTGCCGCCGCCGCGGCCAGGTCGGCCGGCCGGGACCGACCGTCGACAGTTGCTCGAACGTCGCCTCGTCGGGACTGCGGGACCGACTCCACGTGCACCGGCGTGGCCGCGTGCGACGACGGCGCGCCGCCGCCGAGCGCGGCTGTCACCAGTCGTTCGAACGCGTCCATCGCTCGCCCCCAGAGAACCCCACACGTCAGGCATGCACGCCTGCCGCGGTCGCGAGGCCTTTGTTGTCGAACGCCCGGCGGGATTCGAACCCGCATCGCTCGGTGTATAAGACCGATGCTCTGGCCGTTGAGCTACGGGCGCAGGTCTTGCACGTCGTCAGGCACTCCGTCGACGGGCGGCTCCCTTCGTCATGGCGTTGAACGCTCCGAGCGAGCGGATGCGAGCGGAGCCCGAGCGCCACTCGTCGTCCGTCACGACCCCGACCTCGCTCTGGAGGCGGTTGCACACCCGGCGGTAGAGCCGCTGCTGCTGGTCGCTGAAGAAGCCGACCATCAGCTCGGAGTACGTGCGCTTGCCCTCTTCCGTGAGCCGGAGCACGCGGCCGTCGACGTCCACGAGGCCGAGGTCCTCCAGCCGTGCGATCTTCTCGCCGTATGTCTCGTCGATGCCCAGCTCGACCATGTCGTCCAGGTCGTAGCTGAGGCGCTTGGGGAAGAACACGAGGCCCTTCTCATAGGCGTGGCCGGGCGAGGTGCAGGCCACCGGGAGACGGCCGCTCCCCGCTTGCTCCACGTAGGTCGACTCGACGGCCGTGTTGTACGAGGCGATGCCCCGCATGAAGGAGTACGCACCCGAGCCCACGCCGACGCACTCGTCGCGGTAGGTGCCGTACAGGATCTCGAACATGTAGCGAACGGCGGCGATCGACTCGGTGCCGAAGCAGTACATGTTCTGCTCGTCGAAGTGCTTCATCAGCGCGGCCCGGGCCTCGTGGAACTGGTCGGAGCGCTCGGCGAGCGAAGCAGGCCGGTCGATCTGGCCGCGACGGATGCGGTCGAGCCAGCCCGGCATCGTCATCACGTAGTCGACGGGGTAGACGGACACGCTCCCGATCCCCGACCGGCCGATCTCGTCCATCTCGGCGAGGACGGAGTCGCGGGTCTGCGACGGGAAGCCGACCATCATGTCGACGTTGGTGCGGGCGAAGTGCTTGGTCGACAGCTCGATGGTGCGGTACACGTCGTCGAGCGTGGCGGTGAGGTTCACCAGCGTCCGGACGGTGGGGTCGAGCGTCTGCACGCCGAAGCTGACACGGGTGGCGCCCAGCCCGGCCATGGTGGCGAGCTTCGAGTCGGTGGCGCTCTTGGGCTCGACCTCGAACGTGATCTCCACGTCGGGCGAGAGCCGGAACGACTTGCGGATCGTGGTGACGAGCGCCGTCAGCTGCTCCTCCGAGAGCACCGACGGCGTGCCGCCGCCGATGTAGACGGCGTCGAGCGTCCACTCCGCCATGCGGGGCTTGCTGCCCAGCGTCTCGAGCTCACGGTGCAGCGCGCCCATGTAGGCCCGGATGCGCTCCTCGGAGCCGACGCTCTTCACGAACGGACAGAAGTCGCAGATCGTGTCGCAGAACGGGATGTGGACGTAGAGGCCCTTCAGTCCACCGCCGAACACGTCCTCAGCAGGCGAGGCGAGGAACGCTTCGAGGACCGCTTCGTGGTCGGCTCGATAGGCGAGGTCGAACAGGGGATAGGAAAACGACTCGAACGGGATCATCGAACACTGCCTCGCTTCTTCGGGACATCCGGACCGGGCGAACGGACTGCGGCGGGGCCGCCGGCGAAGACGGCCCCCGCCGCGTCAAGACACCTCCGGGCGATCAGCCACCCGCAGCAACCCAGCGACGCATGGTCGGCTCCTTTCTTCCGTCGATCCGGCCTTGATGTGATTGGGCGTGGAAACGACCGTCGGACGAAAGCCTCCGACGGCGGACGACGGGCGTGCCGCGTTGCGTGCGTCGACTCGGATGCCGGCCGAAGAGCCGGCGAATGGAGGAGGGGGCGAGCAGAGGCCCCCATCGGACGTCTCCGTGGTATTGGATGCGTCTCTGCGCTCAACTCGTGTCCCCCCTTCCACTGGAGCCGCACACCTCACGGGGCAGCCGGGTCCGATGGGGGGCAGAGGACCGCGGTCGCTTCCTGGCCGTGACCGTAACAGAAGTCCCGATCCGACGATGAGACCCATTTGGGGGACATTGCATGTCCTTTTTCTGACCAACAGAGGGCCATTCGCTGTGGCGCCTGCGTGATCAGTGGGCGCTCTAAATCTCTAACGGTTCGTTCACATTGCCGTGAATCTTCGGAAACCGATCGTTTCTTTTGACACTGCCCGCCCTTTCGCTCGTAGAGAGAGGACGAAGGCTTCGCAGCTGAGGATTTCAGACCGGGGGCAAGGGGGGCACCCGGCCGGCGCCACGGGGGGAACGGACGGACTCGGCCTTCGCTTCGTCAATCAAGCGAAAGGACAACACAATGAGACGTCGATTGGGAGCGCTGCTGACGGCAGTGCTCGTGGGATCGGTCCTGGCGGCCCTGGCCCCGGCCCAACCCGCCAGAGCCCACTCGGAGAACGTCTGCGCCGGCCAGGGAACGGCTACTATCTCGTCGCCTGGGCTCTTCTATCCCGGCGTCGGCACAACGACAACAACAGCGGGTGCGGGCGGGGGAAGCTTGACGCTGCACACACTGCCCAAGTTACTCCCCTTCGGTTTCGCAACACCGGGGTTGTTTGTCTGCGCACCGAACGCCGACTTCAGTACCGCAAGTGGAATGGTGTCTGGTTGGTGCGGGCACTCTTGGGGCAACGGCGCCACGAACCTCGGGCAACGGTTCAACTGGGTGAGCGCCGGGAGCATGCTCATCGTAACAGGCATGCTCGTAGGAGTCGTCAATGCAATTCCGGACACTGTCGGAGGTCACAGCTGCGCCACCGGTGCCTTAAGCTTCCTGGTGCAGGGTGCGGTAGCCACGATACACGCTTGCACCGTCTTCAAGAGCAAGTTAGACTTGTTACCGTTGGTCGTCTCCGACCCCGTGCATCACGAGTTAAGAACAATTACAACGACACTTGGTGATACATCTGTCCACGTGACAGTGGCAGGCGGCAATTACCACGTATGGCACAAGCTGTGCATCCACGTCTAGGCACTCGACAGGACCATCAAACGTGAAAGAGGAGCGGGGCCCCTGGAGCCCCGCTCCTCCCGTTCCCGCCAGCCCGTTTGGCTCGCGGCCATCGTGGGTCCCCGCTCCGCTCACTTTTTCACGCCTGATACGCAATTGCGCGGCCTGTTCATCCGGGCGGCACAGGCCGTGTCCGCAGAGCTGTTGCCAGAGCCACCGCGTGCGGGATCGAAACGCCCGTGACCGGTTTCGCTCAATGGTGACCTCGTGACCTACCGGGAGCTGTCAGTCAACCGATTCGAACCCACTCGGGTGCACGTGGCGTCAGGCTCATGCAGTCGCATGGTGTCAGTCCGCTTCTACGCCTCTGAGCAGCCGCCGGCGCCTGCCCAGCACGGCGGGCGAGCCGAGCAGCGCCCACGCCGTCAGCAGGAGCAGGGCGTGACGGGGGCTGGTGAGGAACAGCCTGAGGCCCCTGGCCACAGCCTGCAGCGCCTGAACGAAGGGATTGTCGTTGTCACCGTCGCCCCGGAGGAGGGTTCGCCCCGCGGGCCGGGTCTCGAAGTCCACACCGCCGCCGCCCGAGAGGCCCTCCACGGCGCCGTCGAAGGGGGTGCCGCCCAGTTCGGGGGTGCCGAGGTCCCCGCCCCCGCCCGCCTCGGGGGGCAGGCCGGGGTCGACGAAGCTGGGTCGCACCACGACGTTGTAGGTGGCCGAGGACGACACGCCCGCGAACTGGTAGATCTGCCGGGCCCGGCCCCAGTATGTGTTGTCGTTGAACACCGTCATCTCGAAAGCGGGGATCTCGGTGGTGAAGTCGCCCACCAGCGCCCGGTCCGAGGCCTGGCGGGCCACCGACTTCTGCACCGCCGTCTGGGCGCCCTTGGGGCTGCCCTCCAGGAGCGCCTGGTCGAGGCCGGAGTTGACCCCCTTGCCTGTGCGGAAGACGATGCGCCCGCCCGCCAGGGCGTTGAGGTCGCGCTCGAGGTTCTGCAGGTTGCACTCGGCGGTGCAGAGGTCCTGGGTCCCCACCCGCACGCCCCGCACCGAGACGTCGTGGATCGACATCTGGTTGCGCCTGGGCCGTCCGTTGGAGGCCGACGTGGCCGTGGAGCGCACCTCGGCGATGAAGATCGTGTCCGCGATGTTGATGCCCTCGGCCACCGCCGTGACCGTGGAGGTCACGCCTGCCGCCGTGCGCTCCACGGCCGTCTTGGTCCAGGAGCGGTCGACGGCCACCACCCCTGTGAGGCGGGAGTCCGCCTCGGCCGTGAGCCGTCCGCCCGGGGGCCGCGGGCACACCACCGACGCCGTCCCCAGCGCGGGCCTCCCCCCGTTGTCGCCCTGGGCCTTCACCTCGGGCACGTCCATGCCCTCGTTGGAGGCGCACGCCGCGGGCTTGTAGGCCCACCCGGCGCCGCCCAGCGAGTCGCCCGCCGGGGGCAGGGTGCAGCGCGACGCCTGGTTGAGGTCCTGGCGGGTGGTGTCGTCGATGCGGGCCGCGATGGCCTCCGCCGCCGT
>DATAAM010000059.1:0-30991 GCA_036260075.1 Acidimicrobiales bacterium | reverse complement strand
TATCGGCTCCTGTACTCGCTACCTCTTGGCGAGCGTATCGAGTACGTCGAACACGTACTCGGGCCGATCCTCCGACTGCCAGCCGTTCACAAGTCGACCAACTTGCTCGGGACGCTCGAGGCCTACTTCCGTTGCGGTGGTCGGCGCTCCACGGCAGCGAACCTGCTCGCGATACACGAGAACTCGCTCAGGTACCGACTAGATCGTGTCCAGGCACTCCTCGGGCGCGATCTTCGCTCGGGCCCGGACCGGATTCACGTTGAGATTGCGCTCGCGCTGACACAGATCGCCAGGCAAGAGATGGCCCTTGACGAAGAAGGCGGACGCAGCAGCCGCCCTGAGTTCCGCCGCTCGGCGGTCCACGTCAGGAGGAGGCGTGACGGCCCCGGGCACCACGGAGCGAGCACCTAGGTGACCAGGTCGGTCGGACGGGCCGAGCCTCCTCGCAGGCCGCGCAACAGGCGGGGGGCGTGACGCGGCCGACGGCCCCCGCGCAAGGACAGGCGTCCGCTGGCAGCCGGTGCAGTAACCGAGGACGCGCACCTCTGGGCGTCCCGGGCTGGGACGCCCAGAGGTGCGGGATGCGCGCGACGGTGGATGTCCATGTCGTTCCTCGGGTCAGCTGTCAAGCGACGGATGAGGGTGGGTCGTGGGGCGACGACGCCGGGCGAGCTGCTCGGTGTAGCGCTGAGTAGCCGTCGACTCGATGTGGGAGGGCGGGTGTCGTCTCGCGGGACGCCGTGGGCCGGGGTGTGGTCGTCGCGCGGAACGCGTAGGACGCCCGGTCCAAGGTGACTTCGCACGAGCCAGCTACGCGACAGAGACGTCCAGTCGGAACGGCACGCCAACGTCTGTGAGGCCGGTGACGTAACGCCGAGGCCTTCGACCTCCTCCAGGCCATGAACACCGGCCACGACGGCTCGCTCGCCACGTGCCACGCCAACAGCCCCGCCGACGGCCTGCGCCGCCTCGAGGCGCTCGCTCTGCTGGCCGGCACCGGGCTGCCCGCGAGCGCCGTGCGCGACCAGCTGTGCGCGGCGGTCGACGTGGTGGTGCACGTGGCCCGGGGCGAGGGCGGCCGTCGTCGTGTCGTGGAGGTGGCCGAACCCGAGGAGCTGCTCGGCGACGGCGGTCGGCCGGTGCTGCGGCGCCTCGCCGGCCCGCACGAGGTCGTGGCCCGGCCGCGTCGCCGGCCCCGGAGCGCGTCGACGTGACGACGGGCGCGCCGCTGCTCGCCTTCGTGGTGGTGGGCGCATGGGCCGCGGGCCGCGCCGCTCTCGCCCGAGCCCGGCGACGCCTCCCCACGCCCCCAGGCCCGGCGCCCCGGCGGGCCGCCCCCGCCGTCCCCCTACTCGCCCGCCTGGGCCGGGCCCGGACCTGGCGCCGCTTCGACGAGTGCCTGCCCGATGCCGTCGCTGCCGTGGCCCGGGGGCTGCGGTCGGGCGCCTCCCTCCGGGGAGCGCTGGCCGACGCGGCGGCGGCCTCGCCGGAGCCGGTCGCCGCCCCGCTCCGCGAAGTGCTCGCGGCGGCCGACGCGGGCATGCCGCTGGCCGACGCCCTCGACGGGTGGGCCCATCGGTGCCCGCGCCCCAACGTGCTGCTGCTCGTGGCCGCCCTCTCGCTGGCGCACGAGACCGGTGGGGCGTCCGCCCAAGCGGTCGACGGCGTGGCCGCCACCCTTCGCCGCCGCCAGGCAGCCCGAGCGGAAGCGGTGGCCCTGGCCACCCAGGCCCGCACCTCCGCCTACGTCCTGGCCGCCGTCCCGCTTGTCGCCTGCCTGGTGGCGCTCCTCGCCGGCGGCACCTCGGTTCGCTTCCTGCTCGGCACCCCGGTGGGCCTGGCGTGCCTGCTGGGCGGGCTGGCGCTGGAGGCCGTCGGTGCGTGGTGGATGGCGCGGCTCACCCGGGCCGTCGTCCCGGCCGGAGCGCGGCGATGACCGCCGTGCGCCTGCTCGTGCCGTTGCTGTCGGCCGCGCTCGCGGGCGCCTTCGTCGCCCGGTGCGCCGTCCTCCTCGGCCCCCCGCTGCCGCGGGTGGCGGCGCTCGCCGACCACGGTCCCGCCGCGGGAGGGGAGGCCCGCCCTCCGCGCCCTGCCGGGCGCTCGCCGCCGACGCCGCGCCGCGCCGTGGTGCCGGTCTCCGCGGGCGCGGCCGTCGCCGTCTCGCTGGGCGGCCTGCCCGCGGTCGTGCTCGTCGTGGCGGGCGTGGTGGCGGTTCCGCGGGTGCAGCGGTGGCGCGCCCGTCGACGGCGGGAGGAGGCCCTCGCCGCCGACCTGCCGGAGGTCGTCGACCTGCTGGTGGTGGCGGTCGGCGCAGGCCTCACCGTGCGCGATGCCGTGGCGGCCGTGGCTCGCCGTGCCGTCGGCCCGTTGGCGGCGGAGCTGGCCGACGTGGTGGCCGACGCCCAAGCGGGCCGGCCCCTGGCCGATGCGCTCGACGACCTGCCCGTGCGGGCGGGCGAACCGACGCGCCCGTTGGCGGCCGCGTTGGCCGGGTGCGTGCGGTACGGCACCCCGCTGGTGCCGACGCTCGTCGCCCTCGCCGCCGAGGCCCGCGACGCCGAGCGCCGTCACCTCGAGCAGCGGGCCCGACGGCTCCCGGTGCTGCTCCTCTTCCCCTTGGTGCTGTGCATCCTCCCTGCGTTCGCGCTGCTCACCGTGGCGCCTCTCCTCGCCGACGCGCTGCGCGCGTTGCGCCTGTGACCCCATTCGCAAGGAAAAGGAGACTCCCGTGCTGGCTCTTGCCGTGGCCGTCCAGACGCGCCTGCTGCTCGCCCGTACTCATCCGAGCGAGCGGGGGCAGGCGGTGGCCGAGTACGCGCTCGTGCTGTTGGGCGTGGCCGCCGTCGCCCTGCTCCTGGGCCGCTGGGCGACCAAGACCGACCTCGTCGGCCGCCTGCTCGACGCCGTGTTCGAGCAGCTGCTCGACCGGGTCACGTGACGGTGCCGGGGCCGGCGGCGGGCGGCCGCCCGTCGTCCCCCGGCGAGGGCGGGCAGGCGAGCGTCGAGGTGGCGCTCGTCCTGCCCCTCCTCGTCGGCCTCCTGGTGCTTCTGGCCCAGGCGGGCCTGGTCGTGAAGGACTACGTGCTCGTGGCCCACGCCGCCCGGGAGGCGGCCCGCGCCGCCGTGGTCGACCCTCGCCCGGCGTCCGCGGAGCAGGCGGCGCGTGACGCGAGCGGGCTGGTCCGCGACCGGTTGGAGGTCCGGCTGCGACGCGACGGCCGCGAGCTGGTGAGCGCGATCGTTTCGTACCGGCACGCGCTGAATGTCCCATTCACGCACCGAAAAATCGCAGAAATCCCGATGTCCGTGCAGGTCACAGGGCATGTCGAGGACTAGTCTTTTGTCGATAGTCGCTCAAGGTTCGGGGGCGGAGAACCGAGGATCGGAGCGTCATCGCACGCGGACACGTGCGTCTGACTAGGTGACTAGTGGGGCGGGCCCCGCCAGGGTGGCACGGGTCCGATCGGACAGCACACGAAAGGGTAGGCACTCGATGGCAAGGATCCGACGGCTCGCTGCGGTTGTGGGTGTGGCGGCACTCGCAGGCTCGCTCGTGGGCGGACCGGCGCGGGCGGACTCGCCCGAGGTCTTCCAGGGCAGCGCCGCCGGCACGGCACTCGACCTCGCAATTCTCGGCAAGCAAGTGACCCTCGGCGCTAGTGCCGCCAAGGCCGATTCGGCGGGCAACGTCGAGGCCAAGGGCACCGGCATCCTCTCGTCGACCGTCCCGGCAGTCGACAACGCCCTCAACCTCAAGAGCACGCAGAAGGTGGCGACCGCCGCCAACGGCAGCTCCGACGTGAAGCCGAAGTCGTGCGGCACGGGCATCGCCGTCCTCGACGCCGTCTCGCTGGGCCTGGCGTGCTCGGCGGCGGCGGCCAAGTCGGGCCCGGCGCCTGCAGCCACAGGCGAGGGCTCGGTCGTCGAGGCCGGGGTCGACGCCTCCACGGTCATCGAGACCCTGATCGAGACGGTGGAGAGCACCACCCGCCAGCAGGTGCCGGTCGACGTGGAGCAGCAGCTCCTCACCATCGGCAACACCGTGGCGGGCCTGCTCGACCCGGTGTGCGCGGCGACGCGCAGCACGAACAGCACCGTGTGCGACGCCCAGACCACCGTGAAGGACCTGTTGCACAGCGTCCTCAAGACGAAGACCCTCGAGGTCGGCGTGGGCAGCACCACGTCGTCGGTCGACACCACTGCCGCCACGGTCACCTCGAAGGCCTCGGCCTCCGGTGCCGTCGTCAAGCTGCTCCCGCTGCCCCAGGTCAACGGACTGCCGTCCACCGAGCCCGTGGTCACCATCACGGTCGGTGAGGCCAACGCCTCTGCCACCTACGACCGGGCCAAGGGCGGGGCCACCGGCACGGCCGACCCCGCCATCGTCCGGATCTCCTTCAACACCGTCCTCACCGACTCGCTCCAGCGGCAGCTGGGCCAGCAGCTCGACGCCCTCCTGCCCGACGGCGTAACCCTCACCGACATCGTCATCAAGCCGAGCACGCTGCTTGACGTGCAGAAGGTGATCGGCAGCGGCGTCCCCACGCTGATCGAGCCCTGCGAGGGCGGCAAGGCGATCTGCATCCTGCGGGGCACCCCGCTGGAGTCGAAGATCTGGCTGGCGAGCTCGAACGTGAAGACGAACCCCGACGGCTCCGTCGTGGCCACCGCCGACGCCGTGCGCATGGAGCTGGCCACCGGCGTGCGCTTCGACGAGCTGCTCAACACGGTCAACGGCGCCACCAACCTGGGCCTCAAGGGCCCCGGCGTCCGCCTCGCCCTGGCGGGTGTGGAGGCCGGTGTCGGCGGTCGTCCGGCGCAGGTCACCCCGCCGCCGACGACTCCCACCTTCACCCCGGAGCAGAGCCGCACGCTGCCGCCTGCGGAGCTGCCCCGCACCGGTGGCACCCCGTGGGTCCCGATGATCGGTGCCACGGCGCTTGCCCTCGCCGTCATCGGCCGCCGGGCCGCAGCGAAGGCCACCCGCTAGCCACCACCCTCTAGCGGAAGAGCCGACTGGGGCCCCGGGGCACGATTGCCCCGGGGCCCTCGTTTACCTTGAAGAGACAGTCACCATCGTTACGAGGAGAACGGCTTCGTTGGACGCCCTTGTCCGCTACCTCCGCACCCATCGCTGGGCCCGTCGCGCGCTGTCGCTGCTGACGGTCGGGCTCGTGGTGGCCGCGGTCGGGATGCTGGGCTACCCCTTCTACACGAACCTGTACCAATCGCGACAGCAGAGCCGGCTGAGCCGCCAGTTCGCCAGCCCCAAGCTCGAGCAGGCGTACCGGGAGGGCAAGGTCGAGGTGGGTGATGCGCTCACCCGCATCAAGATCCCGAAGCTCGACGTCGATGTCCTCGTGGTGGAGGGAACCACGGCGAGCGCCCTGCGGGCGGGCGCCGGGCACTACGTGCACACCCGGCTGCCGTGCGAGACGGGCACCGTCGCCATCGCAGGCCATCGCACCACGTACGGCAAGCCGTTCGCCCACGTCGACCGGCTGGCGCCGGGTGATTCGATCATCCTCGAGACGCCCATCGGCCGGTGCACCTACGAGGTCGAGCGCCCGCCGTTCATCACCACACCCAAGGACACCTCGGTGGTGGCCAACGACGACAGCAAGAGCACACTCACGCTCACGAGCTGCCATCCCAAGGGCTCGGCCAAGCAGCGCATCATCGTGCGGGCCACGTTGTCGAAGGGCGTCGAGGAAGCCGCATGAGGCGAGCCCTGGCGTGCGCCGCCGCCGTCGTGGTCGTGCTGCTCGGCACGGCCCCGCCCGCGCGCGCTGCCGAGCCCGTGGTCGAGTTCGCCACGCCCACCGACGAGCAGCGCTTCACGTCGGCCAACGTCGCCCTCGACGCCACCGTCCGCATGCCCAACGGCGGCACAATCCGCGGCGATGCCACCGTCACCTGGTTCTCGGCGGAGAACCGGCCGGTGCCCGCGGCGACCTCGCACCCCACTGGCAACAACAGCACGTCGTTCCGCGTCCAGGTCCCGCAGCGCACATTCCCCTGGAACGGTCGCTACCGCGTGGAGGTGGCTGCCACAGGGCGCGACGGCATGCTCGACCAGACAGACGAGACGGGGAGAGGCTCCGCCGACTTCGTGATCGACGCCGCGCCTGCACCCCCGCCCGCCCCCACCACAGCGGTGAACGGCGAGCGCAAGGTCGCCGTCTCGTGGCCCGCCAACAACGAGCCCGACATGTTCGGCTACGAGGTGCAGCGCCAGCTCGGCTCGGCTCCGTGGGAACAGGTCACCGTCACGGGCAGGAGCACAACCAGCGTGGTCGACTCCGCAACGACCGAGGCGGGTGGCACCTACCGCTACCGCGTGGTCGCCCTCCGTTCGTCGGCCGATGCGGGGCAGCTCAACCCCTCGCTGCCCTCCAACCCCAGCACCGCCAAGGTGCCCGCGCCGCCCGTCACCACCACGACCACCGCCGCCTCGTCGGCTCCGGCCGAGGAGGAGACCTCCGGTGGCGGCAACCGGTCGGGGACCTCCACGGGCAGCGGCTCGACGGGCGGCCGTCCGGGCGGGGGCTCGACCGGCAGCGGGGGCGGTACCACGTCCGGTCCCACGCCGACCACCCTGCCCACCTCGGGGAAGGTCGACCTCAGCGGCTTCGCCTCCTTGCTCGAGCAGGCGCGCCAGTCCGGCCGGTCGCCCGCCCTGGCAGGGGAAGGCGAGGAGGGCAGCTTCGAGGAGGCGTTGCCTTTCGCCGGCCGGCCGCGCCGCGACTCCGCCGACGGGGACGCCGGGGGCGGGGGCGACGTGGCCATCGTCGAAGACCTCTCCGACGACGACGGTGGCCGCCTCCAGTCGCTCGCCTTCCTGGCGGGCGGGCTGCTCACCACCGTCCTCGTCATGCACCTGCTGTGGGTGCGCAGCGAGGTGCGGCGGGCCGACGTGCTCGAAGCGGTGGCACCCACACCGCCGCCCGCCCGGCCGCCCCGACGCCGCCGCTTCGCTCCCGCGGTGGAGACCGAGGAGAGCGCAGAGGAGCGCGAACCGGTCGCCGTCGCCTGAGGCATAGAGTCGGGCCATGCCCGACCACCAGTTGCGCGCCGGCTTCCAGCGCGACCTGCAGGAGATCGACGGCAAGGTTGTCCAACTGTTCGCCCTCGTCGGCGAAGGCTTGGCCGCTGCCACCGAAGCGTTCCTGGCGGGCGACCGCGAGTCGGCCAAGCAGCTGTTGGAGCAGGACGCCCTCATCGACTCGCTGTACCACGACGTCGAGCGACTCGTGCAACACCAGTTCGCCCTGCAGACGCCGATGGCCCGCGACCTGCGCTTCCTGCTGTCGGTGCTGCGCATCGTGCCCGAGCTGGAGCGCAGTGGCGACCTGGCCGAGCACATCGCCCAGAAGGCGGCCCGGGGGCTCACCGACGAGCTCACGCCCCGCATCCGCGGCCTCATCGAGCAGATGGGGCGGGTGGGGGTGGAGATGTGGCGGCGGGCCACCGACGCCTACGTCGACCGTGACGCCGATGCCTACGACCAGCTCCACGAGGCCGACGACGAGCTCGACGACCTGCACCTGAGCCTCACTGCCGAGCTGGTGTCCGGCACGCTCACCGTGCCGGTGGCGCTGGAGATGTCACTGGTCGGCCGCTACTACGAACGCCTGGGCGACCACGCGGTCAACGTGGCCAACCGTGTGCGCTACCTGGCCCGCGGCGAAAGCGACTGACGGGAACCGATCGCCGCTCGCGTGCCGTCCAAGCGGCGTCCGAGCGAACGAGGAGGCCCTGATGCGGCGAGTGCGACTTGGGTGGAAGCTGCGGCTGGTCGTCGCGTCGGCGGCCGTGCTCTTGGCGGCGGGCGGCATCGTGGCGGCGGTCACGCAGGACGGCGCCCGGCGGCCCGCGGGTGAGTCCCGGGCCGACGTGCGGGCGTCGCTCGACGGGCTGGACAGCGGCGCGGCGGCGGAGGCCGACGACGGCGGGGACGCCGCAGTGGCGGGCAACATGAGCGCAATGGCATCCGCCGCCGGAGGCGGCAGCAGCCGTGGACCGGCCACGACGGTGGCGCCCAGCCCCGACGCCGTCCTGCCCCAGGCGTCGCCCGGTGACCCCAACGGGCCGCGCATCGTGAAGCGGGCCGACGTCCGCATCGAGGTGAAGGACGACGGCTTCCGGGCCGCGTTCGAGCGGGCCTCGTCGGTGGCGTCCGCCCACGGCGGGTTCGTGGCGGGTTCCACCAGCCAGACCGACCACGGCGAGGACGAGCGGTCGGCCTCCGGCACACTCGTGCTGCGCGTCCCTGCTCGCGCGTTCGACGCGGTGCGGGCGGAGCTGGCGGGCCTGGGCGAGGTGAGGAGCGAGGTCATCGACGGCGAGGACGTGGGTGGGCAGCTGATCGACCTCGACGCCCGCATCCGCAGCCTCCAGGTGGAGGAGGAGACGCTGCGCACGTTGATGACGCGGGCCAAGACGGTGGGCGAGACGATCGAGGTCCAGCAGCAGCTCACGCGGGTGCGCCAGGAGATCGAGCAGGCCGCCGGCCAACGGGCCCGCCTGCAGGACGCCGCCGCCTTGGGCACCATCCGGGCCAACCTCTTCGAGCCGGGCGCGGCGCAGGCCGAGGCGCCGGGCGATCCCAACCCCGTGGCAGAGGGCGCCCGCGACGCGGTGAGGGCGTCCCTGGCCGTGATGGGCGGCACGCTGCTGGTGCTGGGCTACGTGCTCCCGCTGGCGCTGCTCGTGCTGCTGGGCTGGGCGCTGTGGCGGGCGGTCGCCCGCCGCGGCCACGAGCCTGCGGTCACCTAGCCAGCACCGTGCGGAGGAAGGCGACCGCGCCCGCCTTGTCGAGCGGCTCGTTGAGGTTCCCGCACTTGGGTGACTGCACGCACGACGGGCAGCCTGCTGCGCACGGGCACGCGGTCACGGCCCCCAGCGTCGCCTCCAGGTGGGTGCGGCCTGCGGCGAACCCCAGCTCGGCGATGCCTGCACCGCCCGGGTAGCCGTCGTAGATGACGATCGTGGGACGTCCGGTGTCGGCGAGGAGCGCGGTGGACACGCCGCCCACGTCCCACCGGTCGCAGATCGTGAACAGCGGCAGCATGCCGATGGCCGCGTGCTCGGCCGCGTGCAGCGTGCCCGGCACCTGCGCCGGCAGCAGCCGGGCGGCGTGCAGCACGCGCTCGTCGACGGTGTACCAGAACGCCCTCGTCTCGAGCGTGGAGGGCGGCAGGTCGAGGTCCTCGTCGCCCAGCACCTCGCCGGTCCGCAGGTCGCGACGGCGGTAGCCGGTCACGTGCTCGGTCACCTCCACCGGCCCCAGCGACAGGCGGGCCCGGCCGACGGCCACCGCCTCTTCCTCGGCGAGGATGCGCACGTCGACATCGGTACGGGCCTGCGTGAGCTCCGACGGGTCGGTGGGCTCCACCCAGGCTGTGCGGTCGTGCAGGTCGAGCGACTCCACGCGGTAGTGCTGGCCTTGGTGGAGGTAGACGGCGCCCGGGTGCACGGAGGTGAACGCCCGCGCCTTGTCCACGGTGCCGATGAGGGTGCCGTCCGCCCGCACGATGCCGAACTCCTCGCGGGAGCCGGTCCGCAGGCCGACTGTGCCCGCGGGCCGCACCGGTTGGGCGTACACCGCCCGTCCGTTGCGCAGGCGCAGCACGTCGGCGCGCACCAGTCGGGCGATCGCCTCCTCGAGGTCGTCGCCCCAGTACGCCTCGTCGTCGTGGGTGAGCGGCCGCTCGTACGCGGCGCAGGCCAGGTGGGGGTCGAGCACAAAGGGGTTCGACGGGTTCACCACGGCGGGCTCGGGCGGACGCGAGAGCAGCTCCTCGGGGTGGGCGACGTACCACTGGTCGAGCGCGTCCTCTCCCGCCACCAGGACGGCCAGCGACCGCCGGCGGGCCCGGCCCGCCCGGCCCGCCTGCTGCCACATCGACGCGATGGTTCCGGGGAAGCCGTTGAGGATGCAGGCGTCGAGCGTGCCCACGTCGATGCCCAGCTCGAGCGCGTTGGTGGCGGCCACGCCGAGCAGCTCGCCGGAGAACAGTTGCTGCTCGATCTCGCGCCGTTCGGCCGCCAGGTACCCGCCGCGATAGGGACGCACCTTCTCGGCGCGGTCGTCGGGCAGTCGCGACTTGGCCGCCGCCGCCACCAGCTCGGCTCCCTTGCGACTGCGGGTGAACGCGATCACCCGGTAATCCTCCTGCACGAGGGCGGCCAGCACGCGGGCGGCCTCCCGGTTGGACGACTCGCGCGCCCCGGACTCCTCGTCGAGCAACGGCGGCTCCCACACCGCGAACAGCCGCTCGCCGCGCGGCGAGCCGTCGTCGGTGATCTCCTCCACGTCGAGCCCGCAGACGGCCGACGCCAGCGCACCCGGGGCACCGACCGTGGCGGAGCCGAAGAGGAACGTCGGCTGCGACCCGTAGTGCGCGCACAGCCGCCGCAGTCGCCGCACCACCTGGGCCACGTGGGTGCCGAAGATGCCGCGGTAGGTGTGCAGCTCGTCGAGCACGACGTAGCGGAGTCGCATGAGGAACGTGGCCCAGCGCGCATGGGCCGGGAGGATGCCCACGTGGAGCATGTCGGGGTTGGTCAGCACCACGTTGGCATGTCGCCGGGCCCACGTGCGCTGCTCGGGCGGCGTGTCGCCGTCGTAGACGGCAGGCACCAGGGCGGGCACGTCCAGCGCGGCGAGCGAGCGCAGCTGGTCCTGGGTGAGCGCCTTGGTGGGATAGAGCAGCAGGGCGGTGGCCGCGCCGCCGAGCACAGCCTCTGCGATCGGCAGCTGGTAGCACAGCGACTTGCCCGACGCCGTGCCGGTGGCCACGGCGATCGAGCGCCCCGCGCGCGCCGCGTCGACGGCTGCCGCCTGGTGCACCCACAGCCCGTCACGAGGCAGCCGCGACGCCAGCGCCTCGGGCAAGGGCGTGGTGGGTGCGGCATGCCGGGCCGGGCGCGCGGGGATGGTGGCAAGGTGGGCGAGGCGATCGTCGCCTGCCGCGGCGCGCACGAGCTCCGCCAGGTCGTGCATGTGCCGACCCTAGGGTGGGCACGGTAGTTTCTGCACCGCCGACCCTCCCCCAACGAGAGAGGAAGCCACAGGATGGATCTCGGACTCGAGGTAGAGGACCGCAACGACTTCACGGTCCTGTCCGTGCGCGGCGAGGTCGACGTGTACACCGCCCCGCGGCTTCGCGAGAAGCTGGTCGAGCTGGTGAGCGAGGGCAAGTACCGGATCGTCGTCGACCTCGAAGGCGTCGACTTCCTCGATTCGACCGGCTTGGGGGTGCTGGTCGGCGGCCTGAAGCGACTGCGCAGCCACGACGGCGACCTCATGCTCGTCTGCACGCAGCACCGCATCCTCAAGGTCTTCGAGATCACCGGTCTCACCAAGGTCTTCGCCATCCACGACTCGGTCGACGCCGCCACGGCCGGCGGCTAGCACGCATGGAGGTCCTCGACCTGTACGAGGGGACCATCGAGCTGGAGATCCCGGCGCGCCCGGAGTTCGTGGGGCTGGCGCGCCTCGTCGTCTCGTCGCTGGCGTCGTCGCGGCGCGACCTGCCCGACGACCGCATCGACGACCTGAAGCTGGCCGTCTCGGAAGCGTGCACCAACGCCATCGAGGCCCACGCCGAGGTGGAGGCCGACGAGCGCGTCGTCGTCCGGTGGCGGGAGGGCGACGACCGCTTCGAGGTGAGCGTGGAGGACCGCGGGCCGGGGTTCGACCCCGAGACCCTGCCCACGCACCCGCCCGTGACCGACCCCGAGCGCCTCAACTTCGAACGCGGCCTCGGGATCCCGCTGATCCGCACGCTGGTCGACGAGGTGGAGTTCGACCCGTCCGACAAGGGGACGGCCGTCCGCATGGTGATGTACTGCGTGCCCGCCCCGCTCGAGGCACTCGACGCCGGCGTGTGGGAGGCCGGCGAGCCGCTGTAGTGGCCCTGCGCCGGATGCTCCAGAAGCTCACCACCCCGGTGAGCGAGCTCGACAAGGAGGAGCTGCGCCAGTGGTGCGCACGAGTGCCGGGCGCCACGTTGGTGGCCGACGCGCAGGCCCGGCACGAGGTCACGGTGGCGGGCGAGATCACGTTCCTTCGCATCGTGCCCCGGCCCGACGGCTCGCCGTGGCTGGAGGCCACGATCAGCGACGGCACCGGCTCGCTCGTCGTGATGTGGACGGGGCGGCGTTCGATCGCCGGCATCCGCGGCGGCCAGCGCATCGTCGTCACAGGGCGCGGCGCCCACACCGGCCCGGGCGGCCGCCTGCTCATCTACAACCCGCGCTACGAGCTGCTGCCCTGACCGTTTTCTCCGCAAAACCACGCCTGGAAGGTGCCGGATCCGCGAAGAAAACGCTCAGGTGCCCACCAGGATCTGCGTCACCGAGGCCTCGGAGTCGGCGGTCACGAGCGCCAGCACCTCGTCGCCTGCCTGAAGCACGGTGTCGCCGCGGGGCACCACGACGTGCCCGCTGCGCACCACGGCCACGATGGTGGCGTCACGGGGCACGCCGAGGTCCATGATCGGCTTGTCGACCGCGGGCGAGTCGTCGGCCAGCGTCACCTCCACCAGCTGGGCGTCCTCGAACTGGAGCAGCCGCACGAGGGAGCCCACCGACACCGCCTCCTCGACCAGCGCGGTCAGCAGGTGCGGCGTGGACACCGACACGTCGACGCCCCACGTCTCGTTGAACAACCAGTGGTTCTTCGGGTGGTTCACGCGCGCCACCACGCGCGGCACGGCGAACTCCTGCTTGGCCAGTAGCGACACGACGAGGTTGTCCTCGTCGTCGCCGGTGGCCGCCACCACCACGTCGGCGTCGGCCAGCCCGGCCTCGTGGAGCGTGTTGACCTCGCAGGCGTCGCCCACGAACCACGTGACGTCGATGCCGGCGCGCACGCGGGCCACGAGGTCGGCGTCCTTCTCGATCAGCAGCACGTCGTGCCCGGCCTGGCGGAGGTCGGCGGCGATGTAGGTGCCGACGTTGCCCGCGCCGGCGATGGCGACTCGCATGCTCAGTCCTCCGGGTTGCCCGCCAGCCGCGCCTCGAGCGCGTCGGTGGCGTCCTTCACGACGGTCACGTGGAGGATGTCTCCCTCCTGGCCCACGAGGTCGGGGCCGGCCAAACGAGCCTGTCCCGCCCGCGTGATGGCCACCAGCCGGAAGCGTCCCGGCTCGCCCAGGGCCGAGAGGCGGTGCCCGGCCCAGCCCGCAGGCAGCGCCCGCTCGACCATGCTCACGGTGCCGCTGGCGTCGGTCCAATCGGTGGTCGTCTGCTCGGGCATCAGTCGGCGCATCACCTGGTCGGTGGTCCAGGTCACCGTGGCCACCGTGGGGATGCCGAGGCGCTGGTAGATCACCGCTCGCCGCGGGTCGTAGATGCGAGCCACCACGTTGGGGATCTGGTACGTCTCCCGCGCGATGCGGGCGGTGAGGATGTTGGTGTTGTCGCCGCTCGTCACCGCGGCCAAGGCCTCGGCCTCCGCGATGCCCGCCTGCTCCAGGTGGTCGCGGTCGAACCCGAAGCCCAGCACGGCCCGGCCGCTCCAGCGCTCGGGCAGCCGTCGGAAGGCGTTGCGGTTCTTGTCGATGACTGCGACGGAGTGGCCCGCGTGGTCGAGGTTGACGGCCAGCTCCGAACCGACCCGCCCGCAGCCCACGACGATCACGTGCATGGCATCCCATCAAAGACGCTCTGCAGATGTGGGCGCAACGCCAGCAGGCGAAGCCAGCGCCTCATTTATGAACCAAGTGTCTCGTTTATGAAACAATGCAGAGGTGGATTTCGCTGAGCCTTTGCAGGCCTTGATTCCCGGGACCACCGGACGGGTGCTCAACGTCCTTGTACACACGAGCATGCCGCTCAGTGGTCGAGCGATCGCGCAGCTCGCCGAAGTGAGTCCCGCCCAGGCTGCCCGAGTGCTGCCGAGGTTGACCGAGTTGGGGCTGGTTAAGCGACGCTTCGCCCCTCCCGCTTTCCTCTACGAGTTCGCCCACGACCACGTCGCGGCCGACCCGCTGCACCTGTTGGCCGGCCTCGGATTCGTCTTTCTCGAGCGTCTCGGGAACGAGATCGCCTCGTTTCGCCCGGCCCCCGCGTGCGTGGCGGTGTACGGATCGTTTCCACGCGGACAAGCGCATGCCGACAGCGACATCGATCTCCTTGTGGTGCGCCCTGAGACGGTCGATGTCGACGATGAGGGGTGGCAACGTGTCGTCGACACGATCCGAACGCGGGGTCACGTGCTGTCCGGAAACCGAGTCGAGATCCTCGAAGTCGGCCAACTCGAATGCCGCCGCCTGATCCGCGGGAAGCGTCCGCTCTGGCGCAACGTCGTCGTAGAGGCCTTGGTCGTCCACGGGCCGCCACTGTACGAGCTGTAGCCATGGCGCGATCCGGTCGGACGAAGCGAGTGACGGCGGTCGAAGCCCGGCAGTACCTCGCCAAGGCCGAGGAATTCCTCACGGTGGCCGAGGAGTGCGTTGTGGCGGGGTATCACATCGCCGCGACCGGCAACGCTGTCCACGCCGCCATCAATGCGGCCGATGCCGTCTGTGGCATCAGGATGGGGCAGCGGTCGGCCGGCCAAGCTCACGACGAGACGCTCGACTTGTTGCGAGAAGCCGGCAGAGATGGTGTCGAGCTCGCCAAACATCTTGCCCGGCTCCTTCCGCTGAAGACCCGGGCGGAGTACGAACCCGACGACGTGCCGAAGGGCGTCGCATCCAAGGCGGTGGAATCGGCGCGCAAGGCACTGACGGTGGCCCGCCGAGTGGTGGCTCCGAAGTAGCCGGGTCCGACGTGCCGTTCTCGCGGCCTCGGCCCTATCGTCGGCGGCCGTGTTCAACCTGCTGAAGCGGCTCCTCGTCGGGCGCCCCCTCTCGACGGCGGAGCAGGAGCACCAGCGACTGCCGAAGTCGATCGCGCTCGCCACCTTCTCGTCCGACCCCATCTCCTCGACGGCCTACGCCACCGAGGAGATCCTCTTCGTGACCGCCGCGGGCGCGTCGAGCTTGGCCCTCGGGCTGTCGAAGCTCGTGCCCATGTCGATGGCGGTGGCGGCCCTCCTCGTCATCGTCGTCACGTCGTATCGCCAGACGATCCACGCCTACCCGCAGGGGGGCGGCTCCTACGTCGTGAGCCGGGAGAACCTGGGCCGCTACCCGTCGCTGGTGGCGGGCGCCTCCCTGCTCGTCGACTACATCCTGACCGTCGCCGTGTCGGTGTCGGCCGGGGTGGCCGCCATCATCTCGCTGCCCGCCTTCGAGGACCTGGCCGACAACCGAGTGCTGCTGTGCCTCGGGTTCGTGGCGCTGCTCACGCTCGGCAACCTGCGCGGCCTCAAGGAGTCGGGTCGCATCTTCGCCGTGCCCACCTACGTCTACATCGTCTCGCTGGGCCTGCTCGTCGCCTACGGCTTGTACCGCTCGTACTTCGGCGAGATCGACCCCGTGCCGTTCGACGCCCACCGAGCGGAGGAGATCGCCGAGGCGGGCGGCACCCTCAGCCTGTTCATCATCCTGCGGGGGTTCTCGTCGGGTGCCGTCGCCCTCTCCGGCATCGAGGCGTTGGCCGACGGCGTGCCCGCCTTCCGCAAGCCCGAGGCCAAGAACGCCGCCACCACCCTCACGGTGATGGCCTGCATCCTCGGCACGCTGTTCTTCGGCGTGTCGCTGCTGGCCAGCCGGCTGCACCCGTACCCCACCCACGAGGAGACGGTCATCTCGCAGATGGGCCGGGCCGTCTTCGGCGAGGGCGCCATCCACGTGGTGTTGCAGTTCGCCACCGCCGGCATCCTCATCCTGGCCGCCAACACCGCGTACGCCGACTTCCCCCGACTCTCGTCGATCATCGCTCGCGACGGCTACCTCCCCAGGCAGTTCGCCACCCGGGGCGACCGCCTCGTGTTCTCCAACGGCGTCGTGTTCCTTGCGGTGTTCGCGGGCCTTCTGCTCGTGGCCTTCGGAGGCATCACCACCGCCCTCATCCCGCTGTACGCGGTCGGCGTGTTCACCTCGTTCACCCTGAGCCAGGCGGGCATGGTGGTGCGCCACCGACGCCTCCGCGAGCCCGGGTGGCGACGCAACATGGCGCTCAACGCGGTCGGTGCGTCGGCCACCTTCACCGTGCTCATGATCGTGGGCGTCACCAAGTTCGCCGTGGGCGCGTGGCTGCCGATCGTGGTGATCCCGGTGATCGTGGCCATCCTCCTCGGCATCCGCGGCCACTACGACAAGGTGTCAAGCGCGCTGTCGATCACCCCCGAGCAGGTGAAGCCGGAGGTGTTCCGGCACACCGTCGTGGTGCTCGTGGGCCGCGTGCACAAGGGCGTGATCAAGGCGCTCGCCTACGCCAAGTCGCTGCGGCCCGACCACCTGGCGGCCGTCTACATCTCCTTCGAGGACCACGACCGCGAGGCCATGGAGCGCCAGTGGGCCGAGTTCCGGATCGACGTGCCGTTGGAGATCGTGCACTCGCCCTACCGCGACCTGGTGGAGCCGGTGCTGCGCTATCTCGACGACCTCGACTCCCGCTGGCACAACGACACGATCACCGTGCTGATCCCGGAGTTCGTGCAGCGCAAGTGGTACGAGAACATCCTCCACAACCAGAGCGCGCTGGCCCTCAAGCTCGCGCTGCTCTTCCGGGACAACACCGTCGTGACCTCGGTGCCCTATCAGGTCGGGCGGGCGCCGACCTCCGTCTAGGCTCGTCCCCGGTGTGCCGGGAAGCCTGGTCGGCGAGGTCGACCATGGCTGCCCACGACTCCTCCTTCCTCCGCCGCTTCCTCCACGACGAGGCCGCAGGCGGCGTCGCCTTGGTGGCTGCCACTGTCGTCGCCCTCGTGTGGGCCAACGTGTCGCACGGCTCCTACGAGGACGTGTGGCACGGCCGCCTCGACCTGCGCCACTGGGTGAACGAGGGCCTCATGGCCGTGTTCTTCTTCGTCGTCGGCCTCGAGGTGCGGCGCGAGCTGAGGACGCTGCGGACCGCCGTGCTTCCGATGGTGGCGGCGCTGGGCGGCATGGTGGTGCCCGCCGTCCTCTACCTCTTGATCGCGGGCGGCCGCGGCTGGGGCATCCCGATGGCCACCGACATCGCCTTCGCCGTCGGCGTGCTGGCCCTGCTGGGCCGACGGGTCCCCGCAGGCCTCAAGCTGTTCCTCCTCACCCTGGCGGTGGTCGACGACATCGGTGCCGTGATCGTGATCGCGCTCGTGTACTCCGAGGGGGTGGAGCCGGTGCCGCTGCTGGCGGCGGCGGCCTTCCTCGCGGCGGCGGCCGCGACCGGACGGCCGTGGCCCAGCGTGGTGCTCGCGGTCGGCGTGTGGGCTGCCCTCCTCGACTCGGGGGTCCACGCCACGCTGGCGGGCGTGGCGGCCGCCTTCGTCGTGCCCGCAGGCCAAGAGGTCGAGGAGCGGCTGCACCCGTGGACGAGCTTCGTCGTCGTGCCGGTCTTCGCCTTGGCCAACGCCGGCGTGGAGCTCGACCTGGCCACCTCGAAGGTCACGTGGGGGGTGCTGGTGGGCCTGGTGGTGGGCAAGCCGCTCGGCATCGTGGGGGCGTCGTGGCTGGCCGTGCGCCTGGGGCAGGCCGAGCTGCCCCGGGGCGTGCGCTGGCCCCACGTCGTCGGCGGCGGGGCGCTGGCGGGGATCGGCTTCACCGTCTCGCTGTTCGTCGCCGGGGTGGCCTTCGACTCGCCGGAGCCTGCCGAGGCGGCGAAGGTGGCGATCCTCGGGGCGTCGGTGGCGGCTGCCTCGCTGGGCGCCGCGGTCTTGACTTTTTGGAGAGCCAAAAATTAGATTCACCTCTGGCGAATCATGGATCTCATCCTCTCGAAGTCCGAGCGCGAGACGCTCAAGGCCATCTACCGCCTGACCACCCGGCAGGAGGCCGGCGACGACGCCCACACCGGCGACCTCGCCGAGCACCTCGGGGTGAGCCCGGGCACGGTGACGGCCACCATCAAGCGGCTGGCCGACCGGCGCCTGGCGGACCACAAGCCGTACAAGGGCGTCGAGCTCACGCCGCTGGGACGGCAGGCGGCGGTGGCCGCCATCCGCCGCCACCGCATCGTGGAGCGCTTCCTGGCCGACATGCTGGGCTACGCCTGGAACGAGGCCGACCGACTGGCGGGCAGCTTCGAGCACGACCTGCCCCAAGAGGTGGAGGATCGCCTCTACGTGGCCCTGCACCGGCCCGCCACCTGCCCGCACGGGTTCCCGATCCCGGCGCCGGAGGCGGTGGAGGTGCCCGCCCTGCCGCAGCTGTACGACCTCGAGCCGGGTGACGTGGCCGTGGTGGCCGTGCCCGGCTCCACCGACGCCGACGTGGTGGCGTTCCTCGACACCCTCGGCCTGCGACCGGGGGTGCGGGTGGAGGTGCGGGAGAAGCACCCCTTCGACGGCCCGCTCGTCCTGCGAGTCGAGGGCCACGACCGCACCGTGGGCGAGAAGGTCGCCCGCCAGATCTACGTGCGCAGGGAAGACGACCTCGAAAGAAAGGAATCCGCATGAGCGCCTTCGGGTCCGTCATCGGTTCTGGACCGCAGATCACGCGCTATAGCGCGCAATGTGCGGCCCAGAACGGAGCGGAGGGGTCGGCATGAGCGACCTCCTCCTCGCCGGCGAAGGGGGGTACCAGGCCTTCGAGCTGGGCGGCACCGAGTGGTTCTGGCTGATCTTCTCGGGCGCGACGGCCCTGCTGGCCATCGCGGTGGGCTTCGCCCTCATGCGGGGCGTGCTGGCGGCCGACCAGGGCACCCCGAAGATGGTGGAGATCGCCACCGCCATCCAGGAGGGGGCGATGGCCTACCTCCGGCGCCAGTTCAAGACGATCTCGTTGATCCTCGTGCCGCTGGTCGTCATCGTGTTCCTCACGTCGACGGCCGTCGACCGGCCCGACGGCTCCCATGCGCTGAGCTTCTTCGAGTCCGGCGTCTTCCGCACCGTCGCCTTCCTGGCGGGCTGCCTCATGTCCGGCCTCACCGGATTCATCGGCATGGGGCTGGCCGTGCGGGGCAACGTGCGGACCGCGGCCGCCGCTCGGAGCGGGTCGCTGCCCGCGGCGCTGAAGGTGGCGTTCCGCACCGGCGGCGTGGCCGGCATGTTCACCGTGGGCCTCGGCCTGCTGGGCGCGACGGTGATCATCATGGTGTTCCAGAACACCTCTTCGGCCATCCTCGTCGGCTTCGGGTTCGGCGGCTCGCTGCTCGCCCTCTTCCTGCGGGTCGGCGGCGGCATCTTCACCAAGGCGGCCGACGTCGGCGCCGACCTGGTGGGCAAGGTCGAGGCGGGCATCCCCGAGGACGACCCCCGCAACCCGGCCACCATCGCCGACAACGTGGGCGACAACGTGGGCGACTGCGCGGGCATGGCGGCCGACCTGTTCGAGTCGTACGAGGTGACCCTGGTGGCGTCGATCATCCTCGGCGTCGCCGCCTTCGACTCCATCGGCGCCAACCCCGCACTGGGCCTCGTCTTCCCGGTCATCGCCCGCGCCATCGGCGTGCTGGCCTCGATCGTGGGCGTGTTCATGGTGCGGGCCACCGACCAGGACAAGTCGGCCATGGCGCCGATCAACCGTGGCTTCCTCACGGCGGGGGTGCTGACCGTGCTCGGCACCGGTGCGGTGGCGCTGACGTACATCGGCAACGACCACGGCAACGAGGGGTGGAAGGTCTTCGGCGCCGTGGTCATCGGCTTGGTGCTGGCGCAGGTGGCGTCCCGCCTGACGGAGTACTTCACGTCCACCGAGTCGGCGCCCGTGCGTGAGATCGCCGAGTCCGCTCGCACCGGTCCGGCGACCACCGTGCTGTCCGGCATCTCGTCGGGGCTGGAGTCCTCGGTGTGGGCCATCGTCGCCATCGCCGGCGCGCTGGGCGCGGCCATCGCCTTGGGCGGCGGCAACCTGCAGTTCTCGCTCTACCTGGTCGCGCTCACCGGCATGGGCATGCTCGCCACCACCGGCGTGGTGGTGTCGGAGGACACCTTCGGCCCCGTGGCCGACAACGCCGCCGGCATCGCCGAGATGTCGGGCGAGTTCCACGGCGAGCCCGAGCGGATCATGGTGTCGCTCGACGCCGTGGGCAACACCACCAAGGCCGTCACCAAGGGCTTCGCCATCGGGTCGGCGGTGATCGCCGCCGTGGCGCTGTTCGCCTCGTTCATCGAGACGATCGGGGCCGAGCTCCAGATCGAGGAGGTCGGCACCGCCCTGTTCCGCCATCCGCTCACGCAGATCAACGTGGCCGATCCCAAGACGTTCATCGGCCTGCTGGTGGGCGGCTCGGTGGCGTTCCTGTTCTCGGCGCTGGCGATCCGGGCCGTGGGTCGGACGGCGGGCGTGGTGGTGCAGGAGGTGCGTCGGCAGTTCGCCGACGGCGGGATCATGGCCGGGACCAAGCGGCCCGACTACGGACCGGTCATCGACATCTGCACGGCGGCGTCGCTGCGGGAGCTGGCCACCCCGGCCCTGTTGGCGGTGCTGACCCCGGTGATCATCGGGTTCGGCATCAACTACTACGCGCTGGGCGCGTTCCTGGCCGCCGTCATCCTCACCGGCCAGCTCATGGCCAACTTCCTGTCCAACTCGGGCGGCGCCTGGGACAACGCCAAGAAGTACATCGAGGACGGCCACGAGGGCGGCAAGGGCTCCGAGGCCCACAAGGCCGCCGTCATCGGCGACACCGTGGGCGACCCGTTCAAGGACACCGCGGGCCCCGCGCTCAACCCGCTCATCAAGGTGATGAACCTGGTGTCGCTGCTGATCCTGCCTGCGGTCATCAACCTGCAGGACAACGACGGCGCCCGGTTCACCATCGCAGGCGTGTCGCTCGTCGTGCTGCTGGCGGCCATCGCCTTCTCCAAGCGGAAGACGACCGGCCTGGACGACGCCGGGGCGGGTGCGACCGCCGCCGTCCACGCCGTGTCCGACGGCGACCCGCCCATGAAGCTGGCCATCGACGCCATCGACCGCTGGATCGTCGATCTGGGCGACGAGGACGCCGACCTCCGCAAGCAGCTCCGCGAGGCCAAGTCGGCCCTCCAAGCCGACGTCCCCTCCTAGCGGATTGGTTTTCTCCGCAAATCCGGGCCTGTAGGCCCGGATTTGCGGAGAAAACGCGTCAGGCTCGCTGGCGGCGGGCCTTGCGCAGCTCGAAGAGGATCGGCAGCACCGAGAGGAACACGATCAGGGCGATCACCGGCAGCAGGTACTTGTCGATGTCGGGGATGGTGTCGCCCAGCACGTAGCCGAGCAGCGTGACGCCCACGCCCCAGAGCAGCCCCCCCACCACGTTGAAGCGCACGAACGTGGGGTAGTGCATGCGCCCCACGCCGGCGACGATGGGGGCGAACGTGCGCACGACGGGCACGAAGCGCGCCACCACGATCGTCTTGGCGCCGTACTTGTCGAAGTACGCCTGCGCCTTCTCCACGTTCTCGTGCTTGAAGAAGCGCGACTCCGGGCGCTTGAACAGGGCCGGCCCCACCCGCCGCCCGAACAGGTAGCCCGCCTGGTCGCCCGCCACGGCGGCCACGAAGCAGCCCACCAGGATCACCGGCAGGTTGAGCTTCCCCTGCGAGGCCAGCAGCCCGGCGGTGAACAAAAGCGAGTCGCCGGGCAAGAAGAAGCCGATGAGCAGGCCGGACTCCGCGAACACGATGGCGAACAGGCCCAGCGTGCCGACCGTTTCGATGAGCTTCTCCACGTCCATGGCGACGGAGGCTAGAGGGCGGATACCCTGGGACACGAAGCGGCCGGGGGAGTGCCGCCGAGGCTGGGGGGTCTCATGAGACGCAGAACCTTGACGCTTGCCGCGTGCGCGGCCGCGCTGGCGGCGATCCTGGCGCCCGCGAAGGCCACGCCGGTCGTGCCGGTGGCCCGCAGCGCCGAACCGGTGGTGTTGACCGGCTCGCAGCTGCCCGACTGGTCGCGCCTGCCCGCCGAGGGCACCGCGCTGCCGTGGCCGTCGGGCGCGCTCGACGGCGTGCGCGACGCCCACCACGGCACGCTGACAGTGCCGCCCGACGTACGCACGGGCGTCGACCCCGACCAGATCGTGGCGTACAAGTGGAACCCCAGCTCCGGGAAGTGGGCGGAGGTCCCCGTCCAGGTCGACGAGCGGTTCCCCTACTTCCTCGCCAACGCCAACTCCGACTTCGCCATGTACTCGGCCGTCGACGAGGAGCTCACCTACGCCTGGGACACAGAGCGCTGGAACATGACGGCGGGCAGCTGCACTACGGCCCACCCGCCCGGCGTCGGCACCATGGCCGACCCCGTGCCCACGCTCGACGACGACGACGAGATCGTGTTCATGGCCGACGATGCGGGCGTCAAGGCGCCTGCGGACGCCACGCGACCGAAGCACACCACAGGCGACCGGCAGGAGATCGCGCTGGCCGACCCGCTCGACCCGACCAAGAAGCGCTACGTCTACCTCTACCGCAAGTCGAGCGGTCCGAGCGCGCCCGGCTACGTCACCTACACCCGTGACGCAAACGCCGACCAGTGGATCGACCGTAACAGCTTCGCCGAGAGCGACCCGGAGAAGCTGGGCACCAGCAACACGCCGTACGGCCCCAACCTGTCGGGTGACGTGTGCGACCCCGACGGCACCGTGCGCACGTCGACCGACCGGTTCCCGCGCGACGGCGTCACCGTTGCCACCGAGAAGTACACGTGGCGGGCGACCGGCCGCTGGATGGTGCGCAGCATGCAGGTCGCCAACGCCGCGGGCTACGGCGCCGACCTCATCGACCGGTGGAAGGGCCGGGCCTTCCAGCAGAGCCCCGACTCCTCGATCTCCGTGGTGGGCTTCGAGGACGAGCAGGTGAACTGGGAGGCCAACTCCTCGCTGCTCGGCGAACGGGTGGGCCCCGTGCGTGCGATCCGCGAGGTGTGGGGCGCCGACTCGGGCACCAACGTCACCAAGACGGAGACCTTCTACCGCGACGCGGTCACCTACCGCTACCACCTGCGGGTGCACCCCATCCCGCCCGACGGCCTCTACACGTCGTGGGACTACAACCACGGCACGGCCGTGAGGTACTACAACACGCTCAAGCCCAACGGTGTCGACATCGACGGCACGAACGACGACGTGGGCAACGTCGACACAGTCGGCGGCCGCCCGGCCTTCTTCGACATGAACGACCCCACGTTCAACGTGCCGTCGGCCATCCTCAACTGGGAGCAGGTGTCGGGCTCGGGCGACAACGGCTCGCTCGTCTACCTGATCGAGCTGAAGAACCCCACGTCGCTCGAGAACCCGGCCGTGGTTCCCTACTACCGCGACGACAAGTGCCTCGACGACGGCACCGGCGACGACCCCGTGGCCCGGCCGTGGCCGGGCGAGGCGAGCACCGACCCGCGGGTGATCGCCGGGTACGAGGCGGCCAACGGCGGCACGCCCTACGCCCAGCTCACCTGCGACCAGAAGCAGGGGGCCTGGGGGAGCCACGGCGTCCACTTCTTCTTCACCGGCGACACCGACAACGCGTTCACACCGAAGCCGGTGACCGAGCTCGACGCCCAGCAGTGGCAGTTCGCCGTGCCCACGGCGGCGCCCACCAACGTGGGTGACCCCTACGCCAACACCGTGAAGTTCCGGCTGGTGCCCACGGCCACCCCGCAGCCCGGGGGGCCGTAGGCACCACGTGCCGGCCCGTCGCTAGGCCGACGCCGGCACCGGGTCGGCGTTGACGATCACCGTGTCCGCCACCGAGAGCACCTCGGTGGCGGGCAGGGCGGCGGCGCCCGCGTGCCGGCGCACCGTCTCGGCGTCCTTGGCCTGGTAGATGCACACCGTGCCGAGCGTGCCGTCGTCCTCGGTGAACACGTAGGTGCGGATCCACTTGACGTCGCCGTTCATCTTGGCGCCCTCGGCGGACGACCGCTCGGCTGCTGTCCCCAGCTCCTCGGGGGAGCCCCAACCGTGCCTGCGGAGGATCACGAACGTCTCCATGAGCTTTCTCCCTTCTCGTTGACCGAAGCTCACGGCCCATGATCCGGACGGACCGTCAAGCGACCGTCCTCCCGAGCGTCAAACCTGCCGCGGCGGTACCGTCAACGGACGTGGTCCGGGTGCACGTGGTGGGGCGGGTGGCCGTGGAGGTCGACGGGGAGCCGGTGGCGCTCCCGCCGGGCCGCGCCACCGAGGTGCTGGCCTGGCTGGCCGCCCACCCCGGCATGCACCCCCGCAGCCGGGTCGCCCCCGTCTTCTGGCCCGACGTCACCGACGCCACCGCCCGGGCCTCGCTGCGCACCGCCCTGTGGTCCCTGCGCAAGGCGCTCGGGCCCGCGGGGGAGTCGGTCCTCGCCCTCGACCGCAGCTCCGTCGGGCTGGAGGGCGAGGGCCTCTGGGTCGACGTGCGCGACCCGGACGTCGACGGAGCCGGCGACCTGCTGCCCGGCATCGAGGCCGAGTGGGCCGACGAGGTGCGGGCCGACCACCGACGGGCCTTGGTGGCGCGGCTGAGCCAGGCGGACGACGTGGACGCGGCCCGGCGACTGGCTGCCCTCGACCCGTTCTCCGAGGAGCACCACCGACTGCTGCTCGGACGGCTCGTCGCCACAGGCGAGCAGGCGGCCGCCCTCCGCGAGCACGAGGCCTTTCGGCGGCGGCTGTGGGACGAGCTGCGGCTGCGGCCTTCCCCGGCCACGCGCGACTACGTGCGGCAGCTGGCGGCGCCCTCGGAGCCACAGCGGCCCCCGCTGCCCGCCCGACTGGCCCGGGCCGACTCCGAGCTCTTCGTCGGCCGCGACGAGGAGCACGAGCGCTTGCGCGATGCGTGGCGGGCTGTGCGCGACGGCCACGGGCCGCGGGTGGCGCTCGTTTGCGGGGAGCCGGGCATCGGCAAGAGCTGCCTGGCGGCCCGCTTCGCCGCCGAGGTGCACGCCGACGGCGGTACCGTGCTCTTCGGGGAGGCGGCCGAAGACGAGCTCCTCCCGGCCGAGCCGTTCCTGGAGGCGCTGGGCGAGCACCACTCGCTCACGCCCGCCGAGCTGGTCGAGACGGTGCGCCACCGCTTGGAGGCGGCTGCCGCCCACGGCCCCGTCCTCCTCGTGCTCGACGACTTCCAGTGGGCCGACAGCGTCTCGTTCGCCGTGCTGCGGAGGTTGGCCCGGTCGCAGGCCGCCGCCCGGCTGGCGGTGCTCGTCTCGTTCCGCCCCGAGGAGTCGGCCAAGGCCCGCTTCGCCGCGCTGGAGGACGACCTCGGCCGCGGCAGGCAGCTCGAGCGCATCGACCTCGGCCCGCTGTCGGCGGTGTCGACGGGGATGCTGCTGGGCCGGCTCGACCCGGACGGCGTGCTGGCCCCCCGGGCCGAACGCATCCACCTCGAGACCGGTGGCAACCCGCTGTTCGTGCGAGAGCTGGGCCGCTACCTGCTCGACGTGCCGAGTGGCTCGTCGGTGCCCGACACGGTGCGCACGCTGGTGGCGGCCCGCCTGCACCGGCTGGCTCCGGCCACGGTCGAGACCCTGCTGGCGGCGGCCGTGCTCGGCCTACGGGCGGAGCTGCACGTGCTGCGCCACATGGTGGCGCCGGAGCTCGACGTGCTGGCCGCGCTCGACGAGGCCGCGTCGGCCACGCTGATGGACGAGGAGGCGGCGGGCGTCCACGTCTTCCGCCACGCGCTCGTGCGCGACGCCGTGTACGAGGGGATGTCCAAGAGCCGCCGGGCCGAGCTTCACCGCCGGGCGGCCGAGGCGATCCGGGCCGTGCACGGCGACGAGGGCCGGCACCTGTGCGACATCGCCGAGCACCGGTGCGCGGCGGTGCCCGCCGACAGTGCTGCCGCCGCGGTGGACGATGCCCGTCGGGCGGGGGAGTGGGCCGTCGACCACCACGCCTACGACCGGGCGGTGGTGGTGCTGACCAAGGCGCTGCCGTTCGCCGACGAGGCCACCCGGCCCCTGCTCACCGTGCGGCGGGCCGTGGCCTACCAACGCCTCAGCCACGCCATCTTCGACCGGTGACCCGGTGCCAGAACGACAGGGGGAGCTACACGCCGGCGCGGCGGCGCACCTCCTGGGGCGTGACGTCCTCGGCGATCTCCACCACCTTGGTGATGGAGTGCCCGCCGAGCGCCAAGGCGTGCTCCCGCACCACCTCTTCGCTCGGGCCGGTGTACACGCAGTAGGTGACGATCCCGCCGTCGGGATCGACGCAGATGTGGCTGTGCTCCCACGTGATCCCGGGGTACCGCTCCTGCATGATGCGGTCGGAGCGCACGGCCGCCTCCAGCATCTCCTCGTCGGAGATGGCACCGAACGACCGCTCGATCATGAAGCGAGGCATGGGACAAGGGTACGACACCGGACGTTTGACAGTCCGGGCCGTGTCTGCTGACCTCGAAAAAACCATGCCCAAGCCCCTCGTGATCGTGGAGTCGCCTGCGAAGGCGAAGACGATCGCCGGATTCCTCGGCAACGACTACGTGGTCGAGTCCTCGATCGGCCACATCCGCGACCTGCCGCGCAACGCCGCCGACGTGCCGCCTGCGCTGAAGGGTGAGCCCTGGGCGCGCTTGGGCGTCGACGTGGAGAACGGCTTCAAGCCGCTCTACGTGGTGGCCCGGGAGAAGAAGGATCAGGTCAAGAAGCTCAAGCAGCTCCTCAAGGAAGCCAGCGAGCTCTACCTCGCCACCGACGAGGACCGCGAGGGCGAGTCGATCGCCTGGCACCTGCTCGAGGTGCTCAACCCACCGCCCACCGTCCCGGTGAAGCGCATGGTGTTCCACGAGATCACCCGGGCCGCCATCGAGCGGGCCGTCGACGAGTGGCGCGAGCTCGACCGCCGCTTGGTCGACGCCCAGGAGGCCCGCCGCATCCTCGACCGCCTGTACGGCTACGAGGTGTCGCCCGTCCTCTGGAAGAAGGTCATGCCGAAGCTGTCGGCGGGCCGGGTGCAGAGCGTGGCCACCCGCATCCTGGTGGAGCGGGAGCGGGCCCGCATGCGCTTCCGCGCCGCGTCGTACTGGGACCTCGAGGGCACCTTCACCAAGGGCGACGACGCCTTCACCGCGGGCTTGGTCGCCCTCGACGGCAAGCGGCTCGGCACCGGCAAGGACTTCGACGAGCAGGGCGCGGTCAAGGGCGACGTGGTCGTCCTCGACGAAGGGGCGGCCCGTTCCCTGGCCGACCGGCTGCACGGCGCGGACGTGGCCGTGCGCAGCGTGGAGGAGAAGCCGTTCCGCTCCTCGCCCAAGGCGCCCTTCATGACGTCCACGCTGCAACAGGAGGCGGGCCGCAAGCTGCGCTTCTCGTCGCAGCGCACCATGCAGGTCGCACAGCGCCTGTACGAGAACGGCTACATCACCTACATGCGCACCGACAGCACCACGCTGTCGGAGACGGCGCTGACCGCCGCTCGCACCCAGGCCGCCCAGCTCTACGGCGCCGACTACGTGCCCGACGCCCCCCGCCGCTACGAGAAGAAGGTCAAGAACGCCCAGGAGGCGCACGAGGCCATCCGCCCCGCGGGCGAGACGTTCCGCACGCCGGAGCAGGTGGCCCGCGAGGTCGGCCCCGACGAAGCGCGGCTGTACGAGCTGATCTGGAAGCGCACGGTGGCGTCGCAGATGAAGGACGCGGTGGGGCAGCGCGTGCAGGTGCGCCTGGGCGGGCGCTCCTCCGGCGGGGAGGACGCCGAGTTCGCCGCCAGTGGCCAGGTCATCACCTTCCCCGGCTACATGCGGGCCTACGTGGAGGGTTCCGACGACCCCGAGGCCGAGCTGGAGGACCGCGAGGTGCGGCTGCCCGCGCTGGCCGTGGGCGATCCGCTGGGCCTGGCGGGACTCGAACCCAAGGGCCACGCCACCCAGCCGCCGCCCCGCTACACCGAGGCCTCGCTGGTGAAGGCGCTGGAGGACCTCGGCGTGGGCCGGCCGTCCACCTACGCCTCGATCATCGGCACCATCCAGGACCGCGGCTACGTGTGGAAGAAGGGCACCGCGCTGGTGCCCTCGTTCACTGCGTTCGCGGTGGTGGGGCTGCTGGAGCGCCACTTCCCCCGGCTGGTCGACTACGCGTTCACCGCCCACATGGAAGAGGAGCTCGACGAGATCGCCGCGGGCCTGGAGGACGCCGTCCCCTGGCTGACGAGCTTCTACTTCGGGAACGGGTCGCCCGGGTTGAAGCAGCTCGTCTCCGAGCACCTGGGCGAGATCGACGCACGCGAGGTCAACAGCATCCCGATCGGCAACGACATCGTCGTGCGGGTCGGCCGCTACGGGCCGTACATCCAGCGGGGCGAGGAGCGGGCGCCGGTGCCCGACGACCTGGCCCCCGACGAGCTCACCGTCGAGAAGGCCGAGGAGCTGCTGGCCGCGCCGAGCGGCGACCGGGTGCTGGGCGAGGACCCGGCCACCGGCCTGCCGGTGGTCGCCAAGGCCGGGCGCTACGGGCCCTACGTGCAACTCGGGGAGGCCGAACCGGGCTCCAAGGCCAAGCCGCCCACCGCCTCGCTGCTCAAGACGATGTCGCTGGAGACGGTCACGTTGGAGGACGCCCTGCGACTGCTCACCTTGCCCCGCACGGTCGGGATCGATCCCGCCGACGGACAGGAGATCACCGCCCAGAACGGCCGGTACGGGCCGTACATCAAGAAGGGCAACGACAGCCGCAGCCTGGAGTCCGAGGAGCAGCTCTTCACGATCACCCTGGAAGAAGCCCAGGCGGTCTTCGCCCAGCCCAAGCTGCGAGGCCGGCGCACGGGCGCGGCCTCCCCGCCGTTGAAGGAGCTGGGCGACGATCCGGTGAGCGGCAAGCCCGTCGTCCTGAAGGAAGGCCGGTTCGGCCCCTACGTCACCGACGGGGAGACGAACGCCTCGCTGCGCAAGGGCGACACGGTGGAGAACATCACGTCGGAGCGGGCCGCCGAGCTGCTGGCCGACCGGCGGGCGGCCGGGCCGCCGAAGAAGAAGGCCGCCAAAGCGGCCAAGGGCACCAAGAAGGCGGCCAAGAAGGCGCGTCCTCGCGCCTGAAGCGGCCTTCTCCTACCCTGAGCGCCGTGGACCCCGGCCCTCCCGTCGATCCCCTCGACCGCGCCCGGCCGGTGGGCGGCGAGCCGAGTACACCCCACCTCCCGAACATCCGCGTGTTCGGGTCGCACGCCTTCTTCCGGCTGTGGCTGGCGCAGGTGGTCTCGGCCCTCGGCGACTGGTTGGGGTTCGTGGCCGTGGTCGCCGTCGCCGCCCGCATCGGCGGCTCCTCGCCGGAGGCGGCGGTGGGCCTGGTGCTGTCCGCCCGCCTCATCCCCGGCTTCTTCCTGGCCCCGGCGGCGGGCGTGCTCGTCGACCGCTGGGACCGCAAGCGGGTCATGGTGCTCTGCGACGTGGGCCGCGGGCTGGTGCTGGCCACGCTGCCGTTCGTCGACACCATCGCGGGCCTGTTCTTCGCCTCCCTCCTGCTGGAGGTGCTCACGCTGCTGTGGGCGCCGGCCAAGGAGGCGTCGGTGCCCAACCTCGTGCGGCCCGAGGCGTTGGCCAACGCCAACTCGCTCTCGCTGGTGGCGGCCTACGGCACCTTCCCGATCGCGTCGGGGCTGTTCGCCTTCCTGGCCAAGGTGGCGGAGTGGCTGCGCGAGTACGAGCCCTCCGACGCGCTGCGGGTGAGCCAGGAGACGGTGGCCATCTGGGTGGACGTGGGCACGTTCTTCGTGTCGGCCCTGATCATCGCCACGCTGCCGCTGCCTCGCAACGAGCGGCACAAGGCGGAAGGCGGCATCGACTTCCGACGCACGTTCCGCGACCTGGCCGACGGCTGGAAGTTCATCGGGCAGAACCCCGTGGTGCGCTCCGTGATCCTGGGCATCGCCACCGGCCTCGTCGGTGGCGGCATGGTGGTGCCGCTGGGGCCGGTGATGTCCCGCGACGTGTTCGGTGCAGGCAGCGCAGGCTTCGGGCTTCTCCTCACCGCGCTGGGCGCGGGCGTGGCCGTCGGGATCGTGGGGCTGTCCATCCTCCAACGGTTCGTGCCCCACGAGAAGCTGTTCCTGCTGGCCATGGTGGCGGCCGGGCTCTGCATCATCGGCGGGGCGTCGATGTCGTCGATCACGCCCGCGCTGGGGTTCGTGGGGATGCTCGGTCTGTGCGCGGGAGCCGTGTACATCCTCGGCTTCACGATCCTGCAGACGAACGTGGAGGACGAGTTCCGCGGCCGCATCTTCGCCTCGCTGTACACGCTGATCCGCTTCTGCCTGCTGGCGGCGTTCACCACCGCGCCGTTCCTGGCCTCGCTCCTCGATCGTTGGACCGACTGGAACGGGGCCCGCCTCACCTTGTGGGTGGGCGGCGGCATCATCCTCGTGGCCGCGGTGATCGCCCGCTTCTCGCTGCGCACGCGGGCGATGCGATGAGGGGTCGGCTGGTCGCCTTCGAGGGGGGCGAGGGGTGCGGCAAGTCGACGCAGGCGGCCCTGCTGGCCGATCGCCTGCCCGCGGTGCTCACCCGGGAGCCGGGGGGCACGGCGATCGGCGAGCGGGTGCGCGAGCTGCTGCTCGACCGGGGCGTGGTCGACCTCGACGCCCGGGCCGAGGCCTTGCTGATGGCTGCTGCGCGCGCGCAGCACGTGGCCGAGGTGGTCGAGCCAAACCTGGCGACAGGCCGCGACGTCGTGACCGACCGCTTCGCCCACTCGTCGATCGCCTACCAGGGCTACGGGCGGGGACTGCCGGTCGACGAGGTGCGCTCGCTGTCGGCGTGGGCCTCGGGGGGCCTGTGGCCCGATGTCGTGGTGCTGCTCGACGTGCCCGACGACGTGGCCCGGCAGCGGCTGGGCTCGCTCGACCGCTTCGAGGCGGAGGGCGGAGGGTTCCACGAGCGGGTGGTGGTCGGCTTCCGCGAGATGGCGGCGGCCGAGGGTTGGGCGGTGGTCGACGGCGTGGGCACGGTGGAGGAGGTGGCCGAGCGCGTGTGGGCCGCCGTCCGCGACAGGCTTCCGTCGTGAACCATCTCGTCCGTTCTCGTTCTGGGGGAGGATTCCCGCGCTGGAGCGCGGGA
>DATAAM010000058.1:0-2877 GCA_036260075.1 Acidimicrobiales bacterium | reverse complement strand
CGCGGTCGGCACGAAGCGCGACTTGAAGTCGGCGACCGCCTGCCTCAGCTCGTCCTCGGGCAGCGCACCGCCGCCCCGGATGCCGGCCAGCAGGGCGGCGTTGCGGGTGCGCACGTCCTCCAGCAGCTCGGCCTCGAAGCGGCGCACGTCCTCGATGGGCAGGTCGTCGAGAAAGCCGTTGGTGCCCGCGAAGATCGACACCACCTGCTCCTCCACCGCCATGGGCTTGCCGTTGGACTGCTTCAGCAGCTCGACCAGCCGACGGCCGCGGTCGATGAGGTTCTGCGACGCCTTGTCGAGCTCGGACCCGAAGGCGGCGAACGCCTCCAGCTCGCGGAAGTTGGCCAGGTCGAGCTTGAGGCCGCCCGACACCGCCTTCATGCCCTTGATCTGCGCCGAGCCGCCCACCCGCGACACCGACGTGCCCACGTTCATGGCGGGCCGCACGCCTGCGTTGAACAGGTCGAGGTCGAGGAAGATCTGGCCGTCGGTGATCGAGATCACGTTGGTCGGGATGTAGGCGGAGATGTCGCCCGCCTTGGTCTCGATCACCGGCAGGGCGGTGAGCGAACCGCCGCCCAGCGCATCGGACAGCTTGGCCGCCCGCTCCAACAGCCGGGAGTGGAGATAGAACACGTCGCCGGGGTAGGCCTCGCGGCCCGGGGGCCGGCGCAGCAGCAGCGACATCTGGCGGTAGGCCTCGGCCTGCTTCGACAGGTCGTCGTAGACGATCAGGGCGGCCTCGCCGGTCTCCATCCAGTGCTGGCCCATGGCGCAGCCCGAGTAGGGGGCGAGGTACTTGAACGGCGAGGGGTCGGAGGCGGGCGAGTTGACCACGACCGTGTACTCCATCGAGCCCGCGGCTTCGAGGGTGGCCACGATCTCCGCCACGGTGGACGCCTTCTGGCCCACCGCCACGTAGATGCACTTCACGCCCAGGCCTCGCTGGTTGATGATCGTGTCGATCGCCACCGAGGTCTTGCCGGTCTTGCGGTCGCCGATGATCAGCTCGCGCTGGCCCCGGCCGATCGGGGTCATGGCGTCGATCACCTTGATGCCGGTCTGGAGCGGCTCCTTCACCGGCTGGCGGTCGACGACGCCCGGCGCCTGGATCTCGATGCGCCGGGTCTGCACGTTGCTCAACGGGCCCTTGCCGTCGATCGGGTTGCCCAGCGGGTCGACCACGCGGCCGAGCAGGCCGTCGCCCACCGGGATCGACAGGATGTTGCCGGTCGACTTGACCGCTTGGCCCTCTTCGATGTGGACGGCCTCACCCAGGATCACGGCGCCGATCGACTCCTCGTCGAGGTTCAGCGCGATCCCCTGCACGCCGCCCTCGAACTCGAGGAGCTCGTTCACCGCCGCGTTGGGCAGGCCGGACACGCGGGCGATGCCGTCGCCCACCTCGACCACCCGGCCCACCTGGTTGGACTCGAGCGTCGGGGTGTAGCCCGCCAGCCGCGTGCGCAGGGCGGAGGCGATGTCGTCGGCGCTGATCCGGATGTCGGACATGCGATGTCGCTCCTCTTACAGTGCTTCGCGAAGTTGGTTGAGTCGGGTGCGGACGCTGCCGTCGATCACCGTGTCGCCCACCTGGGCCACGATCCCGCCGAGGATGCTCGGATCGACGATCACCTTCACCGAGATGTTCTTGCCGGTCGCCTTCCCGAGCGCGGCGGCGAGGCGTTGCTGCTGTCCCTCGTCGAGCGGGACGGCGGACCGCACCTCGGCCACCGCCTCGTTGCGCTCCTGGGCGGCCCGCTCGACCAGCCGGTCGATGATGGCGGGGAGGTCCTTGCTCCGGCCCGAGCCGACGACGAACGACACCAGCGCGGTGGTGACCGGCGACGCCTTGCCGCCGAAGAGGTCCTCCACGACCCCCTGCCGCCGCTCGACGGGGACGGCCTGGTCGGTCAGCGTGCTGCGCAGCTCGTCGGAGCCCTCGACGGTGCGGGCGATCCGGAAGAGCTCCTCCTCCACGGTGGCCAGCGACCCTTCGGCCTTGGCCACCTCGAAGAGCGCCGCCGCGTAGGCGTCGATGCGGTCGTCGGCCATCAGCGCTGCGACCCCACCTGCTCGATGTAGCGCTCGATGAGCGCGAGGTTGGTCTGGCGGTCGAGGTTGGACTCGACGACCTTCTCGGCCAGCTCGATGGCCAGCCCTGCCACCTGCTCGCGCAGCTCGCCCATGGTGCGGTCACGGGCGGCGTTGATGTCGTCCTGCGTCCGCTGCTTGAGCTCGTTGACCTCGGCCTCGGCCCGCTGCATGAGGTCGCGCCGCAGCTGGTCGGCCGTCTGACGGGCCTCCTCGATGATGCGGTTGGCCTCGTTGCGGGCGTCGGCCAGTTGGCGCTGGTACTCCTCGAGGATCGTCTGCGCCTCCGTGCGCACCCGCTCGGCGTCGTCGAGGTTCTCGCGGATGCGGGCCGTGCGGGCCTCCATCGCCTTGGCCACAGCCGGGTAGGCGAACTTGTACATGAGGCCGAACAGCAGGGCGAACGACAGCGCCCCGAAGACCAGCTCGTTGGTAGCGGGCAGGATCGGGTTGGGTGCCTCCTGGCAGGCGCTGACCGGCTCGCCCTCTTCGAGGAGGTGGATGCACTCCTCCTCGGCGTGGCCGATCTCGGTCTCCTGGTGCTCCTCGTCCTCTTCCTGCGCGAAGGCGGGCGCCAGGCCCGTCCCCATCGCCAGGGCGCCGGCGAGCAGCGCACCGGCGGCGAGCTTGCGGAATCGCATGTCGTGCCTCCTAGGCGAACTTGAGGAGGATGAACACGACGAAGCCGATGAGCGCGAGCGCCTCGGTGAAGGCGATGCCCAGGAACATCGTCGTGCGGACCATGCCCGCGGCCTCGGGCTGACGGGCCATGGCCTGGACCGA
>DATAAM010000057.1:0-29153 GCA_036260075.1 Acidimicrobiales bacterium | reverse complement strand
CCGCTCCGTGGGCAGCACCCGCAGCGAGACGTTGCCCACCAGCTCGGCGTCGAGCCGGGCCTTGAGCAGGCGGGCGGTGAGCTTGGTGCCGTCCTGGCCCGACAGCGGCGACGTGTTCACGCCGACCGTCATGCCGAGGCTTGGCTCGTCCACCCGGATGACGGGGAGCGGGCGGGGGTCGTCGACGTCGGCCAGCGTCTCGCCGATGGTGACGTCGGGCAGCCCTGCCACCGCGATGATCTCGCCCGGCCCCGCTTCGGCGGCGTCGACCCGCTCCAGCGCCTCGGTAACGTACAGCTCCGTCACCTTCACGCGCTCGATGGTGCCGTCCACCCGGCACCACGCCACCTGCTGTCCCTTGCGGATCGTGCCGTGATGGACCCGGCAGACGGCCAGCCGCCCCACGTAGGGCGACGCGTCGAGGTTGGTGACCAGCGCCTGAAGCGGATGGTCCTCCGCGTAGGTCGGCGCGGGCACCGTGCGGAACAGCGTGTCGAAGAGCGGCTCGAGGTCGGTTCCCGTGTCGACGGGGTCGAGCGACGCCCGCCCGGCTCGGGCGTTGCAGTACACGATGGGGAACTCGATCTGGTGCTCGTCGGCGCCGAGGTCGAGGAACAGCTCGTAGACCTCGTCGAGCACCTCCTTGATGCGGGCGTCGGGGCGGTCGACCTTGTTCACCACCAGCACCACGGGCAGGCGCGACTCCAGCGCCTTGCGCAGCACGAAGCGGGTCTGGGGGAGAGGTCCTTCGGAGGCATCGACCAGCAGCAGCACGCCGTCGACCATCGTGATCCCCCGCTCCACCTCGCCGCCGAAGTCGGCGTGGCCGGGGGTGTCGACGATGTTGATCTTCACGCCCCCGTGCCGGACCGCCGTGTTCTTGGCCAGGATCGTGATGCCCTTCTCCCGCTCCAGGTCCATGGAGTCGAGCACCCGGTCGGCCACTTCGACGTGGGCCTGGAAGGCGCCCGACTGCCGGAGCATGGCGTCGACCAGCGTGGTCTTGCCGTGGTCGACGTGGGCCACGATGGCGACGTTTCGGATGTCGGCGCGCGAGGGCACAGCAGGCAGTCCTTCCGGGAGACGTCGGCAGTGTAGCGACGACGCCTCCGTCGGCGGACGCCCGGCGACGCCCGCAAACCACGCAAATCGCCGTTACGGGGCAGGAGTGAAGGGGAACACGTCGAACCGATGCGCATGACACGCACACTGCTTTCTTCACGCGCGTGTCGGGGGGGAGCCGTCCTGGGGCTGGCCATGAGCCTGATCCTCGGAGCACTCGGACTCGTCCCCGGCAGGCAGGTCGCCTTGGCGGCACCCAACCAGTTCGTCACCATGCCCGACGGCGTCCAGATCGCCGTCAACGTCCGACTGCCCGACGGCTACGTGCCCGGGCAGACCTACCCGACGCTGTTCGAGATGAGCGGCTACGACGGCGGCTCGGCCGAGGACGGCACCCTGTCGAAGGACTTCGCCGAGGCCACCGGCACAACGTTCTTCCCGCTCCAGGAGGACAGCCGCCAGATCACCCGCCGCTTCAACGGCGAGTACGTGACGGTCCACGCCTCCGTGCGGGGCACCGGCTGCTCCGGTGGCGAGTTCGACCTGTTCTCGTGGCAGGCCGCGCTCGACGGCAAGCACATCATCGACAACTGGATCCCGCAGCAGCCCTGGTCCGACGGCAAGGTGGCGATCATCGGCCACTCCTACGGCGGCATCACGGGCTTCATGGTGGCGGCCACCCAGCCGCGGCACCTTCGAGTGGCGAGCGTCTCCGGCCTCATCGACGACCTGTACCGCGGCATCACCTACCCGGGCGGCGTGAGCAACTATGGCTTCCCGCTGCTGTGGGCCGGCGGCATCCGCATGGCCTACGACGAGCTCGGTGGCACCGCCCCCGGCGTCGTGCGCGAGGAGCAGGCCGACGACGACCCCAACCGGCAGGAGCGTTGCGCCGCCAACGCCGCCACACAGACGCGCACCGTCGTGAACGACCCGATCGTGAACGGGCTCAACGACACAGACAGCCCGTGGTTCCAGTCGAAGTCGCTGACAACATTCGCCCACCTCATCGACGTGCCGCTGCACATCACCGGCGCCTACCAGGACGAGCAGACCGGGCCACGAGGGCCGACCCACCTGTGGGAGAACGTGCACGGCGTGCCCAAGCGGCTCGTGATCACCAACGGCGACCACGACGCGCAGAACCCGGCCTACACCGGGCCGGAGGTGTGGGGCGACCGCAAGGCGTGGATCGACCACTTCATGGGTCTGGCCAACGGCAGCTTCGGCAGCCGCAACCAGGACCGCACGTCGGTGACGACGCTGCTCGAGTACCACCGCGACGGCAGCGGCACGCTGGTCTCCAACGGTCGCATCGACAGCGCTTCGTTCCCGCTGGAGACCACGTCGTTCCAGTCGTGGTACCTGGGCGCAGGCAACGCGCTGACCACCACGCCGCCGGGCCTGGCGGAGCCGGGTGACTCGTTCTTCGCGGGGAGCGAGCGCCAGTCGTGGAGCTACCAGGCGGGACCGTCGTTCGGCCCGCCGTTCACCACCGAGCCCGGCCCCGACGAGGTGGAGTACCGCAGCGCGCCGATGGCCGACAACACCGCGGTCGTCGGGCCCATCACGGCCACCGTGCACATGACGAGCACGGCGCCCGACACCGAGCTGTTCGTGCAACTGGTCGACGAGGCGCCCGACGGCAGCCGCACGTACCTCCAGCGTGGCCTGCTCCGGGCGAGCCACCGAGCGATCGACGCGGCCAAGAGCGACTACTTCAACGGCACGCTGCACCGGCCGCACCGGCCGCACGCCTCCGCCGACCCGATCGTGCCCGGCCAGGCCTACGAGTACCTGGTCGAGGTGTTCCCGGTTGGCCACGTGTTCCGGCCCGGCCACCGCATCGTGTTCAAGGTGACGGCACCGCCCGCGGTCGACAGCTACTACGCCTACGTGCCGAAGCGGGCGCCCGCCGTCAACACGGTGCTGCACGACGCTGCCCACCCCTCGCGGCTCACGCTGCCGCTGGTGCCGCTCACCGGCGTCACGCTCGGCCCCGAGCTGGGCTGCGGGCAGCAGGAGGCTGTCCGCTGCATCCCGTAACCTGATTTTCCGGCGGGACCCGACGCTCCAGTGCCGGGTCCCGCCGGAAAGCGGGCGGCATGCCGTATCCGATCCTGGTCGTGGACGACACCGACAGCGTGCGCCACTGGCTGCGCGTGGCCCTCGAGCCGCGCGACTGGACAGTGCACGAGGCGTCCTCGGCCCGGGAGGCGCTGAAGCAGGTCGAGGACGTGCAGCCCGCGGTCGTCGTCCTCGACCACATGATGCCGGAGACAACCGGCCTCGAGGTCGCCGCCACCCTGCGCGAGCGCGGCTACGCGGGCACGATCGTGCTGTTCTCCGCCTACCTCGGCGCGGGCATGGCCGCCGAGGTTCGCAGGCTCGACGTCACACCGATCAGCAAGGTCGACCACGAGGCCCTGTTCCGCGTGCTCGAGGTGGCCCGCCCCCGCGACTGAGCCGCTTCGTTCCGGATCCCCGGGCCCGGGCCGCCGAGCGCGGTGGCCGGCGTAAGGTGGCAGGGAGGGAGAGAGCAAGGGGGAGCGACGTGCAGGACCGCGACAAGCTCTACATCGACGGCGCGTGGGTCCCGTCCACCGGCAGCGGCACCATCGACGTGGTCAACGCCGGCACCGAGGAGGTGATGGGCCGCATCCCGGAGGGCACGGCCGACGACGTCGACCGGGCCGTGCAGGCGGCCAAGGCGGCGTTCCCCGCCTGGGCGGAGACCTCCCGCGAGGAGCGGGGCAAGTACCTCCAGCGCATCACCGAGGGCCTCCAGGCCCGGTCGATGGAGATCGCCCAGCTGATCGCGGCCGAGGTGGGCATGCCGCTCAACCTCTCGATGATCATCCAGGCGGGCCTGCCCACGATGACCTTCGGCTCGATGCAGCAACTGCTCCACGAGGTGCCCTTCGAGGAGCAGGTCGGCAACTCCCTCGTCGTGCGCGAGCCGGTCGGGGTCGTGGGCTGCATCACCCCGTGGAACTACCCCCTGCACCAGATCGCCGCCAAGGTGGCGCCCGCCCTGGCCGCCGGGTGCACCGTGGTCCTCAAGCCCTCCGAGGTGGCTCCCCTCAACGCCTTCGTGCTGGCCGAGATCGTCGACGAGGTGGGACTGCCTGCGGGCGTGTTCAACCTCGTCACCGGCACCGGCCCGGTGGTGGGCGAGGCGATCGCCGCCCACCCCGACGTCGACATGGTGTCGTTCACCGGCTCCACCCGGGCGGGCAAGCGGGTGAGCGAGGTGGCGGCCCAGACCGTCAAGCGGGTGGCGCTGGAGCTGGGCGGCAAGTCGGCCAACGTGATCCTGGAGGACGCCGACCTCGAACGGGCCGTCGCCGACGGCGTGGGGAAGTGCTTCCTCAACTCCGGCCAGACGTGCTCGGCGCTCACCCGCATGCTCGTGCCCCGCTCCAGGCTGGCCGACGCCGAGGAGGTCGCCGTGCGCGCCGCCGAGAGCTACACGCCGGGCGACCCGCTGGGCGGCGAGGCCCGCCTGGGCCCGCTGGTCTCGGCCACACAGCGCGAACGTGTGCGGGGCTACATCCGGAAGGGCGTCGAGGAGGGGGCCAAGCTCCTGACCGGCGGCGTCGAGCCCCCCGAGGGCTTGGAGAAGGGCTACTTCGTGCGGCCCACCGTGCTGTCCGAGGTCCGCACAGACATGACCGTGGCCCAGGAGGAGATCTTCGGCCCCGTCCTGTCGATCATCCCCTACGACACGGAGGAGGAGGCGATCGAGATCGCCAACGACACCGTCTACGGCTTGGCCGGAGGCGTGTGGTCGGGCGACCCGGAGCGGGCCAAGGCGGTAGCCCGGAAGCTGCGCACCGGCCAGGTGGAGGTCAACGGCGGGTCCTTCAACCCGCTTGCCCCCTTCGGCGGCTACAAGCAGTCCGGCCACGGCCGGGAGCTTGGGCGGTACGGCTTGGAGGAGTTCCTGGAGGTGAAGGCCCTCCAGCTCTAGCCCCCTCGGAGGAAAAGTAAGGGCGGGTGACGAAACAAGCCGTACGAGACAAACGTCACAGTCCTCCAGGAAGCCGGGGTCGAAGCCAAACGAGACGGTCCGCCGGGGGGAGGCCGGCCCGTCGCAAAGGGGGATGACATGAGCCGCGCGACGCTCGCCCGACGGTACGGCCCGCTGCTGGCGGTGGCTGCCGTGCAGCTGCTCATCATCGCCGTCGTGCCTTCGCGCGCGCCCGAGGCCACCGACCTGTCGTCGACCTTCGACCCGCGCAGCCCCGGCGCCGTCGTCGACCCGGAGACGGGCCTCGTGGTCGATCCCGCCACCGGCCAGGTCCTCGGCGAGGCGGGCACGACGGGCTCCACAGTCACCTCGGGGGGTGGTACCCGCACAAGCACCGGCGGGCCGCAGGGCGGGACAGGTCCCGACAGCAACCGGGGCCCGGCCACCACCGTCTCGGAGAGCGGGACGTTCGGGAGCACGGCCCACTGCGTGGGCGGCCGCCAGTACGACCCGGCCGTCTACGCGTTCGCTCCGCCGTGCCTCGGGAAGTGGACGGGCAACAACGGCGGCAAGACGGCGCCCATCGGCGTCGACTCGAAGACCATCAAGGTCGTCGTCATGCGGGGCAACTACGGCACAGTCGTCAACGAGGCCCTCACCCGGTCCGGCTCGCTGCCCGGCTTCCAGGAGTTCAACGACTTCATGAACGCGGCAGCCGAGTTCATCAACACGCGCTACGAGCTGTACGGCCGCAAGGTCGTGATGGAGCAGTACCAGATCCAGGCGGGCACCGGCGGCCAGGGCAAGCCGGAGGACCAGCGACTCCGCGAAGAGATGCGGACAATGGTCCAGAACAAGAAGCCGTTCGCGGTGATCTGGAACACGCCGGTGTCGTCGGCCACCTTCGACGAGCTGACGAAGCTGGGCGTGGTGAACCTCGGCGGCTTCGGGTTCACCGACACATTCAACCAACAGCACGCGCCGTACCACTGGGACACGCACATGGGCGGCATCCAACTCGTGCAGATGGTGTCCGATTGGTGGTGCAGCCGGATGTACGGCAACGGCCAGGCCAAGGCCCAGTACGCCGGGACACTCAAGGGCGCGGACCTGCGGACGCAGAACCGACGGCTCGGGGTGCTCTCCACCGACGACCCCGAGAACATGACGATGATCGACCAGCTCGACAAGCTCATCAAGGCGAAGTGCGGGGCGAACGCCAGCTTCGGCGAGCACCTCTACTTCTACGCACAGGACGCCACCACCGCCCAGCAGCAGCGCAAGTCGGCGGTCGACCACATGCTCAAGGAGCCCGCGGCCACCAGCGTGATGTGCTTCTGCGACCAGGTGGCGCCGTTCTTCCTGTACGACCAGCAGGAGAAGGAGCTGTACGAGCCCGAGAACATCATGGTCGGCATGGGCTACACCGATCTCGACAGCACGGTGCAGACCTACGACCACCAGCTCTCTCCGAACCGCCAGGCCGACGACTACCCGCAGATGCAGAACGCCTTCGGCCTGGCCCAGTGGGCCCGCCAGCGAGCACGCGACAAGGACGACTCGGCCAAGGTGTGGACAGCGATCACGGGCAGGACCACCCCGCCGTACGCACGGTCCACATCGCAGAACGACTGGGAGTACTACGGCCTGCTCGGCTTCCTCCTCCAGACGGCCGGGCCCACCCTCACCGCCACAACGATCATGCGCAACGCGCAGGCGGCGCCGCCCCTCACAGCGGGCAACCTGACAGACGTCTACGCCAACGGGCAGCGCTCTTTCGGCCCGGGCGACTTCACGTGGAACGACGCCATGCGGGAGATCTACTGGAGCCCGCAGGGCACATCCGAGTACGAGGGCAGGCCGGGCACCTGGCGACCCCTGAACAACAGCAAGTGGTACCTGCGCGGGCAGCTCCCGTCGTCGCTCATCGCGCTCCCGGCGAAGGTCACCTACGGCTCGCCGGCGTTAACGGGTAGGCCGTGATCCACCGACTGGCCGCCGCCCGCGACGGGCTCCTTCGTCGATGGGAGCAGAGCGAGAGCCTGCGCGCCCGCCCCGTGGCGCAGGTGGCCGGATGGGTGTTGCAGGGCGTGCTGTTCGTGCTGTTCCTCCGGGTCATGTTCGACCCGCCCAGCGGCACCTACTTCAACGGCGCCTGCATCGGCGCCGTGTACGGCATCGTGGGCGTCGGCATCATCCTCGTGTACCGCACCCACCGCATCCTCAACTTCGCGGCGGCGGGCCTCGGGGCGGTGGCGGGCGTGGGCTTCGCCCTGTTGGTGGCGATCCGTGACTTCCCGTGGATCCTCGCCTTCCCGCTCACGATCGTGTGCGGCGCCCTGCTCGGTGCCGTGGTCGACATCGTGGTCGTCCGCCGCTTCACCAAGGCCCCGCGCCTCATCCTCACGGTGGCCACCATCGGGCTGGGCCAGATCCTCGCCTTCGTCGGCTTCAAGCTGGGCCCCGCCATCGGCACCACAGGCATCGGTGTGGCGCAGATGCGCAGCCCGTTCAGCGACGACTACTTCCAGATCGGCATCAACCGGTTCTCCTACGACTATCCGTTCACGCTGGTGGTCATCGCCGTGGCGGTCGGAGCACTGGCCGCGTTCCTCCGCTACACGCGCATCGGCATCGCCATGCGGGCGTCGGCCGAGAACGCCGACCGGGCCGCCCTGCTCGGCATCCCGGTCAAGCGTGTCCAGACGGCGAGCTGGGTGCTGGCGGGGACGCTGGCCTCCGTCACCATCTTCCTTCGCTCGGCGTTGGTGGGCGTGCCCACCGACGGCACGCTGGGGCCGAAGGTGCTGCTGTTCGCCCTGTCGGCGGCTGTCATCGCCCGCATGGAGAGCATCCCGCGCTGCCTGATCGCGGGCGTGGGGATCGGCATCCTGGCCGACTCGATCCTGGGCCAGACCGGCGAGGACAAGTCGGCCACCGTGTACCTGCTCGTCGCGCTGCTCGCCGTCCTCCTCCTCCAACGTGGTCGCTTCTCGCGGGCGGAGGACCTCCAGGCCAGCTCGTGGCAGGCCGTGCCCGAGTTCCGCCCCATCCCGACGGAGCTGCGTCGGGTGCGCGAGGTGGCGGTGGCCCGCGTCGTCGTGGCCGCGGTGGTGCTGGCCGTGGCGATCGGCGCCCCGTTCGTGGTCGAGACCAGCAAGATCGGCGTGCTCAACCTCACCGTCATCAGCGCCATCGTGGCCGTGTCGCTGGTCGTCCTCACCGGCTGGGCGGGCCAGATCAGCTTGGGCCAGTTCGGCATCGTGGGCGTCGGCGCCGTCGTCGGCGGCAAGCTGGCCGCCGCCCACAACATGGACTTCTTCCTCGTCCTGTTCCTCGGCATCGTGGCGGGGGCGGCCGCCGCCATCCTCATCGGCCTGCCCGCCCTGCGCATCCGCGGCCTCTACCTGGCCGTCACCACGCTGGCGTTCGCGGGCGCCATGGAATCGTTCTTCCTGGACCGCTCGTTCCGGGTGGCCGAGCTCATTCTGCCTGCGCCCAGCGAGGCCATCGAGATGCCCGTGCTGTGGGACCGCATCGACCTGTCCGACTCGTTGGGGCTGCCCAACCGGTCGTACTACTTCGTGTGCCTCGTGTTCCTGGCCCTGTCGCTGCTGGTGGCCCGCGCCTACCGGCGCAACCGGGCCGGGCGGGCCATCATCGCCGTGCGCGAGAACACGCGGGCGGCGGCCAGCTACAGCATCAACGCGGCGTGGACGAAGCTCGGCGCCTTCGCCGTCTCCGGCGGGCTGGCCGCCATGGCCGGCGTCCTGTTCGTGTACCAGAGCCGGGCCGTGGACGCCTCGACGTACGGCGTCGATCGCAGCATCGGCATCTTCGTCATCACCGTCATCGGCGGGCTCACCTCGCTCCCCGGAGCGGTGTTGGGCGCCGCCGTCCTGGAGACGGTCCGCTACTTCGGCGGTCGCGACTGGTCGCTGCTCGTGACCGGGCCCGGCCTCCTGATGGTGCTGCTCGTGCTCCCCGGCGGCTTCGCCGAGGCGTTCTACCGCGCCCGCGACGCCTTCCTGAAGCGGGTGGCCCTGCGCCGCGACATCCACGTGCCGTCGTTGGTGGCCGACCGCCGCGTGGAGGAGCAGAAGGAGCAGGACAGCGTCATCACCGAGGCGGAGCACCACGTGGAGGAGGTCGAGACCTTCGACGTCCTCGGCGAGGCCGCCGTGGTCTGCCCCGTGTGCGGCGAGGAGCTGCCCCTCGACGACGCGCCCGCCCACGAGCACCTCCGGCCGCGAGCGCAGGTGGGGCCGTGATCGCCCTCGACCGACTGCGCGACACCCTGCGGTCGTCGCGGGCGGCCGCGGAGCCGCAGGACGCGGACGTGCTGCTGTCGTGCCGCGGCGTGGAGGTCGCCTACGGGCCGGTGCAGATCCTGTTCGGCGTCGACCTCGACGTGCGGCGCGACGAGATCGTGGCCCTGCTGGGCACCAACGGGGCGGGCAAGTCCACGCTCCTCAAGGCCATCTCGGGACTCGTCCCGCCCATGGGCGGGACGATCCTGTTCGACGGCCAGGACATCACGGGGATCAGCCCGCTCAAGGCCGCCCGACTGGGCATCGTCCAGGTGCCGGGCGGCAAGGCCGTGTTCCCCACCCTCACCGTGGCCGAGCACTTCGCCGCAGGCATGTGGATGTTCGCCAAGGACGATCCCGCCGACGTGCAGGAGCGCATCGACGAGGTGCTCGAGCTGTTCCCGCGGTTGCGCGAGCGGTGGACGCAGGTGGCCGGGAACATGTCGGGCGGCGAGCAGCAGCAGCTGGCCCTGGGCATGGCGTTCGTGGCCAAGCCACGGCTGCTGATCATCGACGAGCTGTCGCTGGGGCTGGCCCCCTCCGTGGTGGAGCAGCTGCTCGGCATCGTCCGCAGGATCCACGCCACCGGCTGCCCGGTGGTGCTGGTGGAGCAGTCCGTCAACGTGGCGCTCACCGTGGCCGATCGCGCCTACTTCATGGAGAAGGGCGAGGTGCGGTTCTCGGGCCCGACCGTCGAGCTGCTCGATCGCGGCGACATCCTCCGCTCCGTGTTCCTCGAGGGTGCGGCGTCGGGGAAGCCGGCCAATGGGAAGGCCACGCTGCCCGCCAAGCCGCGGCGTCGGGCGGCGTCGGCGCAGGAGAACAGGCCGGTGCTGGAGGTGGTCGGGCTCACCAAGCGCTTCGGCGGGATCACCGCCGTCGACGACGTGACGTTCACCCTGCGCGAGGGCGAGATCCTCGGGCTCATCGGGCCCAACGGCGCGGGCAAGACGACGATCTTCGACCTCATCTCCGGCCACCTGTCGCTCGACGCGGGCCGCATCGTGTTCCAGGGCATCGACATCACCTCGTGGGGCGCCGACAAGCGGGCCCTCCTCGGGCTGGGCCGATCGTTCCAGGACGCCCGCATCTTCCCGTCGATGACGGTGGCCGAGAACATCGCCATGGGCCTCGAACGGCACCTGGAGTCGCGCGACCACCTGGCGGCGGCGCTGAACCTGCCCGCCGTCCAGGAGGAAGAGGAGGACGTGGCCTGGACGGTCGACGACCTCGTCGAGCTCATGCGCCTGGGCGCCTTCCGCGACAAGTTCGTCTCGGAGCTGTCCACCGGCACCCGGCGGGTGGTCGACCTGGCCATGGCCATCGCCCACGATCCCGCCGTCCTCATCCTCGACGAGCCGTCGTCGGGCATCGCCCAGCGCGAGACCGAGGCGCTGGCGCCGCTCCTGCGGCGCATCCAGCAGGAAGCGGGCTGCGCCATGCTCGTGATCGAGCACGACATGCCGCTCATCACGTCGATCTCCGACGAGATCATCGCCTTGGAGCTGGGCGCCGTGGTCGTGCGCGACAAGCCCGAAGCCGTCCTCTCGGACCCGCGGGTGGTGTCGGCCTACCTCGGCGGCGACCTGGCCTTGATCAACCGGTCGGGTGCGGCCGCGCCTGCCAAGGCGCCGCGTCGCAAGCGGGCGGTGGCGCGGTGAGGCGGCGCCGGCTGCCGGTGGCGCGACTGCTCAGCGCCGCGTGCGTGCTGGCCGGCGTCGGGGTCTGGTCGGCGCCGAGCGCCGACGGGCTGCCGCCGCTCCGCCAGGGGTGGTGGTCGAAGTGGCAGCAGCCGACGGCGACCTTGACAACCCTGCCGCTGACGGTGCCGCCGCCTCCCGGCAGCGACCCGGGCGGCCTCACAATCGCCCGTGACGCCGCAGACGTGCAGGCCGTCGCCGCGCTCGAGTTCCGTGTGGACCCGGGGGCCGACGCCACCTTCTACCTCGACACCGCGCCGGGGCAGCAGCCGCCGCTGCCGCCCTCCGCCCAGGTGCTGATGTGCCTCGCCACCAAGACGTGGACGGCCGAGATGAACGGCCGCTGGGTGAACGCCCCGACGTGGGGCCAGTGCGAGGTCGGCGTCAACAACCGGGCGCAGAGCGGGTTCGTCTTCACGCTCTCGCCGTGGATGCAGAAGGAGGACGGCGCCTACGACGTGGTGATCGTGCCCGGAGGCAACCAGCCGTTCGTGCTGAACTTCAAGCAGACGAGCGACGCCACGCTCGTGCCGGGCGAGCCGCCCGAGCCGCCCCCGACCACCACCACGACGACCGAGCCCGAGCCTTCGACCACCACGACGACGCAGTCGGTGGTCGAGGAGACGACCCCGGTCCAGTACACCGACATCCCGGGGACCGGCGGCGGCGGCGCCACAGCCATGCCGGTGGTCACCACCTCGGTGCCCGCCCGCACGCCCACGTCGCTGGTGGCGTTCGGGCCGCCGCGGCCCCGGCTGCCGGGCATCCCCGACACGCGGGCGGAGCGGATCATGGCGGTGTCGCTCCTGTTCTTCATGGCGATCGCGCTGTGGTGGCTGGGCGGCAACCCGGCCCGCATGCCGCGACTGATCGGTGCCCTGGCCGGGGAGGCCCGGCCCGCCGTGCTGCCTCCGGCGCCCTCGCGGGGCGTGGGCCGGTTCTCCCGTCCACGCGACGACGTGCGTCCGCCCGCGCTGTAGCGGGGTAGGACCGGCCCGTGCGCTACCTCCTGGGCATCGTCGCTGCCGTGTTCCTCGTGGCTTGGGTGCTGCTCGGTGCCGTGGGCTGGGCGGTGCTCATCGCAAGCCTGACGCTCTTCGGCGGCGCCGTCCTCGGGGCGTCGCTGGTGATCGAGGACTAGCAGCCCACGGCCGGCTCACGACGGGCCGGGGCGCCGGGCCCGGCGCAGCCGCAGGGCCCAGGCGAGCAGCCCGGCGAGCACGGCGGCGAAGGCGAGCAGGGAGGCGGCCGACCCTCCGCTGCCGTCGTCGCCGGTCGGCACGGTCGGCGCCGCCGTGTCGTCGTCTCCGTCGACGGCTGCCGGGTCGGGGATGAGGGGTGTGGTGGTGGTCTCGGGGGGCGCCGTCGTCGTGGTGCCCAGGGCGCCCACGGCCGCGCCGCCCGCCCGCCCCGCCTCGAGCGTGGTCGCGGTCGCCCGACGGGCAGTGGTGCTGGTGGTGGCGGCCGGGGCCTGTCCTGCGGCAACGGCGGTGGCCGTGGTGGTGGGCGGGCCTGCCGTGCTGGTGGTGGTGCCGGCGCCCGGTGCCGGGCCGCACACCTGGTCGACCGACGCGTACGCGGGTAAGAGGCCCTTGCTCCAACGCCATCCCTCCACGTCGCCGTCGTACACCTTCGTGTTGGACGCCCCGGCGCCCGAGACCTTGAACTCGCTCGTGCCCTTGGGCGCCCGGCTGTACGTCCAGTAGGTGTCGCCGCCGCACGTGAGGCACGACTCGTCGGGCGGGCATCCCACCCCGCACAGGGCGCACACCGCGGCGCCTAAGCCGGAGTACTGGCGGAGGACGGGGTCGGTGCCCGCCCGGATCAGCAGCTCTTGGCCGGTGATGAAGTCCTCGGCGAAGCGCACGCAGATGCGCCGCACCTCTCGGCCGGTGTCGACGACGACGACCGCTCGGTGCTCGGGAGCGGCAGCGGCGGCGGGCGGCGCGGCCGGTGGGGAGGAGAGGGTCGCCCCGGCGACGACCGCGCAGGCAGCCGTCGCCGGGAGCAGGAGCCGTCGCATCGCGGCTACGGCGCCATCCCCACAACCGTCCGGCACGGCGCGCACACGCTGCCGGTGTTGAACGCCTGGTTGCCGTTCCCCGTCACCTGCCCGGTCACCGAGACGCCGCGATATCCCTGGCCGTTGGTGGCCGGCACGATGCCGAGCACCCGGGTGGTGCTGTCGAGCGGGCCGGAGAAGGGCGCGCCGAAGGCGAACACGCCCCCGTCGCCTGCGGCCAGCCAGTAGCCGTTGCCCGAGGGGTGGGCGGCCATGCCCACGATGGGCTGGTTGAGGCGGATGCCGCCGGTGGAGCCGCGGAACGGCGCGGCGCCGAAGGCGAACACGCCCCCGTCACGTGCGACGAGCCAGTAGCCGTTGCCCGAGGGGTGGGCGGCCATGCCCACGATGGGCTGGTTGAGGCGGATGCCGCCGGTGGAGCCGCGGAACCGGGCGGAGCCGAAGGCGAAGATGCCGCCGTCGGCGGCGACCAGCCAGTAGCCGAGGCCGTCGGCCGCAGGGGCCATGCCGACGATGGGCTGGTTGAGCCGAATGGCACCGGTCGACCCGTGGAAACGAGCGTCGCCGAAGGCGAACACGCCGCCGTCGGCGGCGACCAGCCAGTAGCCCCTGCCGCTGGGCGTCGAGGCGATGCCCACGATCGGCTGGTTGAGGTGCACGCCGCCCAGCGACCCGTGGAACGAGGCCGTGCCGAAGGCGAACACGCCGCCGTCGGCGGTCACCAGCCGGTGCCCGGTGTCCGCGCAGCGCTGGGCGGCGGCCTTGGGGTACGGGAGGAGCGACGCCAGCCAGCCCTGCACCGCCTGCGAGGTGGCGAAGGTGTTGATGCCGAACTCGTCGTTGGGGCTGGTGACCCGACCTTCCTCTTCGTCGACGGCGGCCATGGCCAGCCCTGTCCGGCGCTGCCGCTCCCGCAGAGCGCTCTCGGGCGTGTCGTTCGAAGGCGTCGTGAAGCAGGGCCCGTTGGGGTCGTGCCCTGCTGCCGTCAGGCCCACCATGGCCATGGCCGTCGAGTTGGGGTCGTTCACGGCGAACGGCGACGGCCATCCGCCGGTGGGCTCCTGCGCCCCCGCGATCGTGCGGAGCGCGTGCTCGACCGCCCGGTCGTGAGGCGAAACGCCGGCGGCGATCAGCGCCCGCACGGCGAGCGCGGTGGTGTCGACGTCGAGCTCGATCTCCGACTCGGGGTCGCCGGTGAAGTCCCAGCTTCCGTCGGGCCGTTGTCCGGCGCGGACGGCGTCCACGTCGTCGTCGGAGACGGCCCGGCCCAGCAGGGCGTCGGCCAGCACGTTGTAGAGCACGTCGCTGAAGGCGGCGAAGCAGAAGCCGCCACCCGGTCCCTCCATGACGGCGACGAGGTCGACGGGCGAGCCGTCCGCCGCCGGGTCGAAGGCGCGGGCGTCGAGCCCGAGCGGGACGGCCACGAGGACGATCAGCTTGGCCGCCTGGCCCGGGCACAGGCCGCCCTCGGCGAAGTCGTCGAGGTAGTGCAAGGGCGACTTGCCGTCGCGTGTGACGACAGCGACGGCGCTGCGGGCCTCCGCCGTGCTCCACGAGGCGTCTGTCTGGGCGTTGGCGGCGATGGCGAGCGTGGCGTCGAGCGTCTCGAAGCCGGGAAAGTCGGCCAGCTCGAAGCCGCCGTCGGCCTCCTGCTGGGCCTTCAGCCACTCGACGGCCTTCTGGGTGGCGTCGGTGCCCGCCACGGCGGGCGAGGAGGCGACGCCGAGCACGCACGCGAGCGCGACGGCGAGAGAACGGACAAGGACACGGCGCATCATGCGACCTCCGCAGGCCCCGCTCCACGAGGGCCTCTTCTGCCTACGGGACGCCGGTGGAGAGCCGGCGTGCAGCGGCGGGCATCCTGGCTTCCGGCCGGAGCCGGTCACAGTTGCGGGTCAGCGTCGGTCTTGCACCGACTTCCCCCGTCCGCTGCTTCGGGCACTGTACACCGCGCTGGTTCCGGCAACAGCGGGGGGCACACAATGGCGGCCGTGCACGACCGCCGCTCCTTCCACGCGCTGACGTGGGCCGTGTGGGCGGCCTGCGCGGCCGCGTGCGTGCAGCTCGCGCCCAGCCCCGTCTACGTGGCCTTGGTGCTTGCCGTGTGCGGCGTCGTGGTGGCGGCCCACGGCGGCGACTCGGCGCTGGCCCGGGCCTTCCCCCTGCTCGTCGCCGTCGGGGTGACGTTCGGGCTCGTGCGCATCGCGCTGGCGGTGCTGACCACCCACAGCGGGACAGACGTGCTCTTCACCACGCCCTCCTTCACGTTGCCGTCGTTCCTCGGCGGCTTCGGCGTGGGCGGCACGGTGGAGCTGCCGGTGCTGCTCCAGGTGGCGGCCGAGGCGTTCGCCGTCGTGGGCATCATGGGCGTCTTCGGCGCGTTCAACGCCGTCGTCTCCCACGCCGAGCTCGTGCAGGCGTCGCCCCGCGCCTTCTACGAACCCGGCCTCGTCGTCACCGTCGCCCTCGCGTTCGTGCCGTCGACGATCGCCACGATCCATCGGGTCCGCGAAGCCGACCGCGCCCGCACCGGCGGCACGGTGCACCGGCGCGGGCGCATGCTGCGCCTTCTCGTGCCGGTCCTCGAGAGCGGGATGGAGCAGGCCATGGCCTTGGCCGAGTCGATGGACGCCCGCGGGTTCGCGTCGGCCCCGGCGCGTCCGCAGGAACGGCTGGCGGGTTGGTCCGTCGTCGTCGCCCTCATCGCCCTCGCCGGGGCGTTCGTGGCGCTCGTCGGGCGGGTGGGCACGGCCGCCCTCGTGCTCGCCGCCGTCGCCGTCGCCGCGCTCGTGCTGGCCGTCGTGGTGGCGTCGCGGGCGTCGCCCCGGCCTCGCTACCGCGCCCGGTCGCTCACGTCGGTCGATCGACTGGTGGCGGCCTGCTCGCTGCTGGCGCCGGTGGGCCTCGCCGCGCTGGCGTTGGCCGGGGAGCCGACGTTGGCCTGGTCGGCCACGCCGCTGCGCGTGCCCGGCTTCGAGCCGTTGGCCGCGTTGGCGCTCGCCGCGCTTGCCGTGCCCGCCTTGCAGGGCAGCCGGTGAGCGTCACCGCCTTGGCCTACGTCGACGTGGGCTTCGCCTACCCCGAGCGGGCCCCGGTGCTGTGCGGGCTCGACCTCGAGGTGGCCGTCGGCGAGGTGCTGCTCGTCACCGGGCCGTCGGGCTCGGGCAAGAGCACGCTGCTCCGTTGTGCCAACGGGCTCGTTCCCCATGCCAGCGGCGGCCGCTTCACCGGCGACGTGTTGGCGCTCGGCCGTTCGATCCGCTCCCACCAGCCGCGTCAGCTGGCCGACGTGGTGGGCTTCGTGCACCAGGACCCCGAGGCCCAGTTCGTGGTCGACCGGGTGGAGGCCGACATCGCCTTCGTGCTGGAGAACCTCGGCGCCGCGCCCGAGGCCATGCGCCGCCGCGTGGAGGAGGTGCTCGACGCGTTGGGCATCGCCCACTTGCGCGACCGGTCGCCTGCCACCCTCTCCGGGGGCGAGAAGCAGCGGTGCGCCATCGCCGGTGCGCTGGCGGCCTCGCCCGCCGTGCTCGTGCTCGACGAGCCGACCTCGCAGCTCGACCCACAAGGCGCCGAGGACGTGCTCGCCGCACTCGGGCGCCTCAACGCCGACCTCGGCACCACCGTGCTGCTGGCCGAGCATCGGCTCGAGCGCGCCGCGCCGATGGCCGATCGCGCCGTGGTGGTGGAAGCGGGCGCCGTCGGCGAGCCGGGGCCGCCCGCCGCCGTGCTGGCCGACTACCCGGGCGCGCCCAGCGTGACCCGGCTCGGTCGCCTGCTCGGATGGGAGCCCCCTCCGCTCACCGTACGCGACGCCCAGCGCTTCCTCCACACATCGGCGGACGTCCCAGGCCCGGGCTTGCGAAGGGAGCGCGAGGCCGAGCCGGGGGAGGTGCTGTTGCGGGCGGTGGGGGTGCACGTGGAGCTGGGCCGCCGGACGGTCCTCGCCGATGTGTCGGTCGATGTCCGAGAGGGCGAGGTGGTCGCCCTGTTCGGGCGCAACGGTGCCGGGAAGACCACGCTGTTGCGGGCGCTGGCGGGCCTGTCCGCCCCCAGCCGGGGCCGCGTCGAGCGGCGGGGGCGAGTGGCCTACGTGCCGCAGGACCCCAACGCGCTGCTCCTCGGCCCCACCGTTCGGCGCGACGTGGAGGAGACGCTCCGCCTGCTCGGCCACCGAGGAGGCGACGCCGTCGACCGGTGGCTCGACCGGCTCGACCTGGCCCCGGTGGCCGACCGTCACCCCCGAGACCTGTCCGCCGGGCAGCGACAACGCGTGGCCGTGGCCGCGGTGGCCGTGGGCGAACCCGACGTCCTCCTCCTCGACGAGCCCACGCGGGGCATGGACGCGCCATCGCGTACGGCGCTGGAGCGAGCCGTGACCGAGCACGCGCGCGGCGGGGGAGCCGTGGTGCTGGCCACCCACGACGTGGAGCTGGCCGCCCGGGCGGCGACGCGCGTCGTGGTGCTGGGCGACGGCGACGTGGTGGCCGACGGCCCGGCCCGCATGGTGCTGTCCGGCTCGCTGTTCGCCCCGCAGGTGCTGCGCGTGCTCCCGCCGTACCTCACCGTGGAGGAGGTGGCGGCGTCGTGGCCGTCGCACTCCCGCTGACGGCCCGGGCCCGGCCCGTCGTCGTCTACCTGCTGGTCGTGCTGGTCGGCATGGTGGCGTTCCTCTATCCGTTCTGGCTGCCGGGGTCCACCTCGCCCTCCCGGGCCCACTCGACCGACGCCCCCTTGCTGGCGGCGATCGTCGGTGCCTTGGTCGTGGCCGCCGTCACCCTGGAGCTGCAGCGGGGCACCATGCGGGGGGCCACCGTCGCCCTGCTCGGCATGCTCTCCGCGGGCGTGGGACTGCTCCGGCTGCTCGACCTCCCGGGCGGCGGCAACGCCATGTTCTTCCTCCTCGTCCTGGCGGGCGCCGCCTTCGGTCCGCGCTTCGGGATGCTGCTCGGCCTGTGCGGGATGGCCACCTCCGCCGTGCTGACGGGCGGGATCGGCCCGTGGCTGCCGTTCCAGATGCTGACCCTGGCGTGGATGGGCGGAGGTGCCGGGCTGGTGGGGCGGGCGGTGGCGGGCCGTCCTCCCCGGGTGGAGGTGGCCGTCCTCGCCGTCTACGGCTGGGTGTGGGGGTTCGTGTACGGCGGCATCATGAACCTCCAGTTCTGGCCGCTGGTGCGCGACGGGGGCCCGCTGTCGTGGTCGCCGGGCCTCGGCTTCGACGGCACCTTGCAGCGGTACTGGTCCTTCTACGTCGCCACCTCGCTGGCATGGGACGCGGCGGGCGCCTTCGTCAACGCCGTGCTCGTCGCCGTCACGGGCCGGGCGGTCCTCCGAGGCATGCGGCGGGTGGCCCACCGGCTGGAGCCCGTCGTGGATCTGGCCTGACGCCGAGCCGCCGAGGTAGCCTCACGCCCCATGCGGCGACCGGTTCCCCTCGCCCTCGTCGCGCTCGTCCTCCTGTCCGTGCCCTGGTCGGCGCGGGCGGCCGAGGGCGACCGCTCCAATGACGTGGTCGCGGCCCAGAAGCGGGCGAACGCCGCCGCCGCCCGCCTGGCCGGCGCACAGACCGCGCTCGCCCGGGCGGAGGCCGAGGTGGCCGAGCTCGAACGGCGCACGAGCGACGCCCGCGCTCGGGTCGACGTGCTTGCGGGCCGCCTGCGCGACCTGGCGGTGGCCCGGTACGTGAAGAGCGGGGTCGCCTCGCCGGCGGTGGCCGACGACCCCGGCTCGCTGGCCCGGGGAGAGGCCATGCTCCGGGCGGTCACGCTGGGCGACACCGACGACCTCGATGCCTACCGGGTGGCGCGCGACGACCTGTCCGCCGGGCAGGCGGCGTTGCGCAAGCAGCTCGACGCCAAGAAGGCGGTGGTGAGCAGGCTGAAGGCCGAGCAGGGGAAGGCCATGCGCGAGCTCGACGAGCTGGCGGCCGCCCAGCGCGCCTACGAGGCGAAGAAGGCGGCCGAGGCCCGCGAGGCGGCGGCGCGGTCGCGCCAAGCCGCCGCGGCGCGCAGCCGCACGACGTCGGCCGCAAGCCCGGCGGGCGAGGGGCGCGTCATCGCGACGTGGTCGTGGATCTGCCCGGTGCAAGGTCCCCACTCGTTCAGCAACGACTGGCACCAGCCCCGATCGGGCGGACGGTTGCACCAGGGCAACGACATCCTCGCCCCCCGCGGCACGCCGGTGGTCGCCAGCGTGAGCGGCACGGTGTTACCGCACCGCTCCAGCCTGGGCGGGCTGTCGTACTACCTCAGCGGCGACGACGGCAACGTGTACTTCGGCACCCACCTTCAGACCGTCACCGGCACGAGCGGCCACGTCGCCGCGGGCACGGTGATCGGGTCGGTGGGCAACACCGGCAACGCCTCGGGCGGACCGACGCACCTGCACTTCGAGATCCATCCCGGCGGCGGCGCCCCCGTCAACCCGTATCCCACGCTCGTCAAGTACTGCTGAGGGCCGGTCGGCGCGTTCTGGTGGGAGGAATGGACGGCCGGCGGTCGATTCCTCCCACCAGAACGGCCTCCCCTAGGGTGGTGCGGTGCACATCGGGATCCTGGGAGGGACGGGTCCGGCCGGGAGCGCCTTGGCGGCGCGGCTCGCGGCTGTCGACTTCGAAGTGACGATCGGGTCTCGGTCGAAGGAGCGCGCCCAGGAGGTGTGCTCCTCGATCTGCGACAAGTGGCCCGACCGGGCGTTGGCGCTGCGGGCGGGCGACAACACGATGGCGGCCGACGCCGACCTGGTGGTGGTGGCCACCCCGTGGGACGCGGCCGCGGCCACCGCGGTGTCGGTGTGCGACCAGCTCGAGGGCAAGGTTGTCGTCTCCATGGCGAACGCGCTGGTGAAGGTGGGCAACGAGTTCCAGCCGCTCGTCCCGCCGCGCGGGTCGGTCGCCACGCACGTGCAGAGCTCCGTGCCGCGCGCCATGGTGGCGGCTGCGTTCCACCACCTGCCCGCGCATGCGCTGGCCAAGCTCGACGCCCCGGTCGAGAGCGACGTGCTCATCTGCTCCGACTTCCCCGAGGCCTACGACGCCACGGCGGCGATCGTCGAGCGCATCCCGAACCTGCGTCCCCTCGACGCCGGGTCGCTGTCCAATGCCGCCCCCATCGAGGCGATCACGGCCGTGCTGCTCCAGCTCAACGTTCGCTACAAGACGCGCACGGCGCTCCGCCTCACCGGCATCGACCTGTAGCCCATGCGGCTGTACGACACCGCCCGTCGGGAGGTCGTCCCCTTCGAGCCGGGGCCCGTCGTCAGCATGTACACCTGCGGCATCACGCCGTACGACTCGGCGCACATCGGCCACGCCGCAACCTATGTCGCCTACGACGTGCTCCAGCGCCGGCTGCGCGACCTCGGCCACGAGACGCGATGCGTGCGCAACGTCACCGACGTCGACGACGACATCCTGCGCAAGGCGCGGCAGCTCGGTGTGCACTACCTCGACCTGGCTGCCGAGGAGATGGCCCGCTTCCGGGCCAACATGCAGGCGCTCGGCCTGTTGCCCGCGTACAGCGAGCCGCGTGCCACCTCGGCCATCTCCGACATCCTCGGGTTCATCGGGCGCGTGCTCGAGTCCGGCCACGCTTACGAGGCGGGCGGGGCGGTCTACTTCCACGTGGCGTCGTTCGAGCGCTTCGGGCAGGTGAGCCACCTCGAGCGCGACGAGATGCTGCGGCTGGCGGCCGAGCGGGGCGGCAACCCCGACGACCCCCGCAAGCGCGATCCGCTCGACTTCGTGCTGTGGCAGCCGTCGGCCCACGACGAGCCCAGCTGGGAGTCGCGGTGGGGACCGGGCCGGCCGGGCTGGCACATCGAGTGCTCGGCGTTGGCGATGCGCGAGCTGCGGGCCTCGACCATCGACCTGCACGGGGGCGGAACCGATCTCGTCTACCCGCACCACGAATGCGAGGCGGCGCAGTCGGAGGCGGCCACCGGGCAGCCGTTCGTGCGCCACTGGATGCACGTCGGGATGGTGTGCCTCGACGGGGAGAAGATGTCGAAGTCGCTGGGCAACCTCGTGTTCGTGAGCGACCTGCTCAAGGAGTGGGAGCCCGCCGCCGTGCGACTCGCCATCTCGGCGCACCACTACCGGTCGTCGTGGGAGTGGCACGACGGCCTCATGCCCGAGGCGGCGGCGCGGCTCGAGCGTTGGCGGGCGGCGGGCGACGGCCCGGGCGCGCTCGACGAGGTGCGGGTCGCGCTCGACGACGACCTCGACACGCCCGCGGCGCTGGCCGCCGTCGACGCCGCCGCCCGGGGCGAGGGCGTGTCCGCCGCCGCCGCCCTCCTCGGCATCACCCTGTAAGCCCCGTGCCCAGCACGGGGTGGGGGTGTCACTGCGTTTTCTTCGCAGATCCGGGCCGTCGCAAGCGTGCGTTTGCGGAGAAAACGCGTCAGGCCGTGCGGCGGACGGAGCGGAGGAGCTGGTGGGCGGGGGTGAACAGGCGGCGCACGGCCAGCTCGCCCGCCACCAGCGCGGCGAAGGCGTTGCCTCCGAGGATCAGGTACATCACCACCAGTTGCAGGCGGATGGCGGCGAGCGGCGAGGCGCCCGCCAGGATCATGCCGGTCATCGCTCCCGGCAGCGCCACCAAGCCCACCACCTTGGTGTTGTCCACGATCGGGAGCATCCCGGTCCGCAGCGCCCGCCGCACCCACGGGTTGGCGGCCTCCCGCCCCGTCTCGCCCAGCGACAGCCGGGCTTCCACCTCGCGCCGGTCGTCGGCCAGGCCGTCGTAGAGCGAGGTCATCACCAGCGACGTGGTGACCATGGCGTTGGAGATCACCATCGAGCCCAGCGGCACCATGGCGCGGGCCTGCACGGGCACGATGCCGAGCGCGGTGAGGATGCCCAGCGTTCCCGCGGTGGCCACTGCGACGGCGGCGCCTGCCACCAGCGCGGCCGACGGCACCCGACGCGCCCGCCGCCCGCTGGTGAAGGCGGCGGTCGCCACCATCGCGGCCAGGACGATCAGCGTCAGGCCGCCGTGGCCCTCGAACACGAACTCCAGCACGTAGCCCACGGCCAGCAGTTGCACGAAGGACCGGAGCAGCGCCACCCCGATGTCGCCTTCGAGGCCGACCTTCCGCAACCTCGACACGGCCATCCCGACGCCGACGAGCACGATCGACAGCGCCACCTCGGCGAACCCGACGGCGTCGCTCAGGTCGTGCACGGTCGCACCTCGATCACGTGGTCGGCCAGCTCGGCGGCGTGGCGGGGGTCGTGGGTCACCATCACCACCGTCAGCCCGTCGTCGGCCGAGTCGCGCAGGAGCCGCTCGATGGCCGCCTTCGACACGGGGTCGAGCGCGGACGTGGGCTCGTCGAGCACGAGCACCTCGGGCCGAAGGGCCAGGGCCCGGGCCAGGCACACCCGCTGGGCCTCGCCCACCGACAGCCGATCGGCCGCCCGCTCGGCCAGCGAGAGGTCCAAGCCCACCCGCAGCAGCAACGACGGCTCGCCCACGTTGCGGGCCACCGTGCCGGGGAACGTCACCGGCACCTGCCCCACCAGTTGCACGCGGCGGCGCAGGTCGAGGACGTCGTAGTCGCGCGCGTCGCGGCCGTCGAAGAGCACGACGCCGGCATCGGGATCGTCCAGCCGGTTGAGGAGACGGACGAGGGTGGTCTTCCCCGAGCCCGACGGCCCCACGACGGCGGTGAGCCCGTGGCGGGGCACGGCGGCCGAGAAGTCGGCGAGGATCGGCCCGTCGTCGCCGTCCACCCGCACCTCGCGCAGCTCGAAGCGGTCGCCCACTGCGGCATCATCGCACCCGTGCGGATCGTCGCCTGCCTGGCCGTGCTCACGCTGGTGCTGCCCGCCGCGCAGGCACAGCAGGCGTCGTCGCCGCTCGCCGCCGTGCAGGAGGTGCTCGATCGCCGCACGGCCGCAGTGGCCGGCGGCGACCGGGCCGCCTTCCTCGCCACGGTCGACCCGCAGGCGCCGCCCGCCTTCCGGGAGGCGCAGGCGCGGTCGTTCGACGGGCTGCGGTCGGTGCCCATCACGGGCTATCGCCTGGCCGCCCGCGTCGACGACAGCGGCGACCTGGCGCCCGAGCCCGACCGGTTCCTGCCCGAGACGCGCGCCACCTACCGCATCGAGGGCTACGACGACCGCGACGCCGTCGACACGCTGTGGCTGACGTTCGTGCAGCGTGACGGTCGCTGGTACGTGGGGGCCGACGGCGAGGTCGCCGCCGTGGGGCTCGACACCGCCCGCAACCTGTGGGACTACGGGCCGGTCCGCCTGCTGCGGACCGAGCACTTCCTCGTGCTCAGCCATCCCGACAAGGCGGGCCGGGCCGATGAGCTGGCAGCCATGGCCGAGGAGGCGCACGCCACCTTCTCGAAGGCGTGGTCGCAGCCGTGGTCGGGCCGCATCCCGATGATCGTGCCGTCGTCGACCGACCAGCTGGAGGAGATGCTCCAGTCGACGGTCGACCTCGACAAGTTCGTGGCGTTCGTCTCCTACGGGTTCGTGCGCGACGTCGACTTCGTGGCCACCGCGCCCCGCCTGTTCGTGCAGGACGCCACCTTCTCCCGCAACTCCCGCCGCTACCAGGTGGAGACGCTCGTGCACGAGCTCGTGCACGTGGCCACGGCGGCGTCCACCGGCCCCTTCACGCCCGCGTGGCTGCACGAGGGGCTGGCCGAGTGGCTGGCCCGGGGCCGCACGTCGACGGCCCGGGCACCGGCAGGCGGCGACGGCACCGCGCCCCGCACCCACGAGTTCGCCACCGGCTCGCAGGACGACATCGTGCGCGCCTACGCCGAAGCGCGCACGCTGACGGCCGCACTGGCCCGCCGCGGCTCGCCGGTCGACGTGTTCCGGACGCTCGGCGAGGTGCGCGTGGCGGCCGGCGACGAGGACCACCACGTCGACCGCGTGCTGCGCCGTGTCGTGGGCATCGGCACGCTCGAGCTCGAGTCGCAATGGCGGGGGAGCGGCTGACGGCCCCCACTATCCTCGCCCGCATGATCACGGTGACGCTCCCCGACGGCTCCTCGCGCGAGCTCGAGGCGGGCGCCACCGCCGCCGACCTGGCGGCATCCATCGGCCGGGGGCTGGCGAAGGCGGCGGTGGCCGCCGTGGTGGACGGCCGGGAGGCCGACCTCGCCGCGCCGCTGCCCGACGGCGCCACCGTGGCGATCGTCACGGCCGACACGCCGCAGGGCCGCCACGTGCTCCGGCACTCGACCGCCCACGTCATGGCCCAAGCCGTCACACAGCTGTGGCCCGGGGCCAAGTTCGCCATCGGGCCGCCCATCGAAGACGGCTTCTACTACGACTTCGAGCTGCCGGGCGGCGCCCACTTCGCCGAGGAGGACCTCGAGCGGATCGAGGCCCGCATGCGGGAGATCGTGAAGGCCGACCAGCCCTTCGTGCGCGAGGAGCACTCGCGCGACGAGGGGTTGGCGTTGTTCGCCGACCAGCCCTACAAGCGGGAGATCATCGAGGGCGTCGACGAGTCGGAGGGCGCCGACGGCGGCGTCGTCAGCGCCTACCGCAACTCGCCGGAGTTCGTCGACCTGTGCCGCGGGCCGCACGTCCCGTCCACCGGTCGGCTGGGCTCGTTCAAGCTCATGCGGGTGGCGGGCGCCTACTGGCGGGGCGACGAGAAGCGGCCGCAGCTCCAGCGCATCTACGGCACCGCCTGGGAGTCCGACGCCGCCCTGAAGGAGCACCTGCACCGGCTGGAGGAGGCCGAGCGGCGTGACCACCGCAAGCTCGGTGCGGAGCTCGACCTGTTCTCGTTCCCCGACGAGCTTGGGGGAGGGCTGGCCGTCTGGCACCCCAAGGGCGCCCGCGTCCGCCGCATCATCGAGGACTACAGCCGGGCCGAGCACGACGCCAACGGCTACGAGCTGGCGTTCACGCCCCACATCGCCAAGTCGGTGCTGTGGGAGACCAGCGGCCACCTCGACTTCTACGCCGACGGCATGTACCCGCCCATGGAGATGGAAGGGGCCACGTACTACCCGAAGCCGATGAACTGCCCGTTCCACATCCTCATCTACAAGAGCAGGCAGCGGTCGTACCGTGAACTTCCGCTGCGCATCTTCGAGCTGGGCACGGTGTACCGGTTCGAGCGCTCCGGCGTGCTGCACGGCCTGCTGCGGGCGCGGGGCTTCACCCAGGACGACAGCCACATCTTCTGCGCGCCCGAGCAGCTGGCCGCCGAGCTCGCGTCGCTCCTCGCCTTCGTGGTGCGGCTGCTGCGCACCTTCGGGTTCACCGAGTTCGAGGCGGCCCTGGCCACCAAGCCGGAGGGCAAGTCGGTGGGGGAGGACGCCGAGTGGGCGCGTGCGACCGAGGCGCTGCGGGCGGCCATCGAAGCGGTCGGCCTGCCCTACGAGGTCGACGAAGGCGGCGGCGCCTTCTACGGGCCGAAGATCGACGTGCACATCCGCGATGCCATCGGCCGCAAGTGGCAGCTCTCCACCCTCCAGGTCGACTTCCAGGAGCCCCAGCGCTTCGAGATGGAGTTCACCGGGGCCGACAACACCCGGCACCGGCCGATCATGATCCACCGCGCCCTGTTCGGGTCGGTGGAGCGGTTCTTCGGCATCCTGCTGGAGCACTACGCGGGCGCCTTCCCGGTGTGGCTGGCGCCCGAGCAGGTGCGCGTGCTGCCGGTGCGCGACGACCACGACGACTACGCCCTGTGGGTGAGGGACCGCCTGCGGGCCGACGGCTTCCGAGCGGAGGCCACCGACGCCAGCGAGCCGCTGGGCGCCCGCATCCGCCGGGGCAAGCTCGAGAAGATCCCCTACGTGCTCGTGGTGGGCGACGACGACGTGGCCGACGGCACGGCGGGAGTCAACGACCGGCTGGGCAACGTGGAGCGGGGCGTGCCGGTCGACACGTTCGTGGAGCGGCTGGCCGCCGAGGCGGCGGCTCGCACCTGATGGGCCTCGAACGGCTGTGGGCCGGGTGGCGCAGCGAGTACGTCGGCTCCGCGGGCGCCGAGGTGCCGGGTGAGTGCGTGCTGTGCCGGGTGGTGGAGGACGGCTCGCAGGTGGTGTGGCGCGACGAGCGCAGCGCCGCCGTGCTCAACGCGTTCCCGTACACGAGCGGCCACCTCATGGTGCTGCCCGTCGCCCACGTGGCCGAGCCCCACGAGGTCGACGGCGCCGCCCTGTGGCGGGTCGTCACCGACGCGGTCGCCGCCCTGCGCCGGGCGTACAACCCCGACGGCCTCAACATCGGCGTCAACCTGGGCCGTCCGGCGGGCGCGGGCGTGCCCGGCCACTTCCACCTGCACGTGCTGCCGCGGTGGAACGGCGACACCAACTTCATGACGACGGTGGCCGAGGCCCGGGTGCTGCCGGAGGCGCTGCCAACCACGGCGGAGAAGGTGCGGGCCGCCTGGCCCTCCTCGTAGCGTGGGCGGCCGCATGGCCGAAGACGACCACCGCGACGAGCTGCCCGCCGACCTCGACGTCACCGGCTACGTCGGCCCCTACCAGTTCCCCGACAACGCCCGCCGCCGCGTGCCCGGCGTGCTGTACCTCGTGGCCGGCGCGGGCTGCATCGCGCTGTGGGCGGCCTACCGCGACGGAGGCGTGCTGGTGAACGACGGGTTCCTCTGGGTCGGCATCCTGTTCGCCGCCCTGGGCGTCTACCACTTCGTGGCCGGCTACCGCCTGCACGTCCGGGAGACGGATGCGCTGGCTGCCGCCGCCCGCACCGTCGGCTTCCCGGTGGGGCACGCCTCGGCCCAGCTGGGCTGGCGGGGCCTGCGCAGCCGACCGACGTGGCGCATCCTGCTGTACTCCGCCGACGACCCGCCCACCAAGCGCGGCCTCGTGCTGGTCGACGCCGTCGACGCCGAGGTCGTGGCCCACTTCGTGGAGGACAACCCCGAGGACTGGAGCCAGTACTCCGCCTGACCCCGTCCGTTCTTTTCCCCGTTGGCGCACCCCCGTGCGCCAACGGGGAAAGAATCGGGGTTCAGGCCTTGGGCTTGGCGACCTTGTCGTAGAGGTGCTGGGGCAGGGTGTCGTAGTGGTCGTGGCGCACGGTGAAGCGGCCGCGGCCGCCGGTGAGCGACCGCAGGTCGATGGCGTAGCGGGTGAGCTCCGAGGTGGGCACCAGCGCCACGATGACCTGCTCGCCGTCGTTGCCCGACTCCGTGCCCTGCACCCGCCCCCGACGGGCGTTGAGGTCGCCCATAACGTCGCCCTGGAGCGAAGCCGGCACCGTGACCTCCAACAGCGAGATCGGCTCCAGGATCACCGGGCCCGCCTTCGCCATCGCCTCCTGGAAGGCCAACGACCCCGCCATCTTGAAGCTCATCTCCGACGAGTCGACGGAGTGGTACTTGCCGTCGACGAGCGTGACCTTCACGTCGACCACAGGGTAGCCGTAGTGGCCGCCGTGCTGCATCTGCTCGCCGATGCCCTTCTCCACCGCCGGGATGAACTGCTTGGGGATGGCGCCGCCCACGATGCGGTCCACGAACTCGAAGCCGCCGCCCCGCTCCAGCGGCTCCATTGTGATGTTGCACACGCCGAACTGGCCGTGCCCGCCCGACTGCTTCTTGTACTTGCCCTCGGCGTCGGCTCGCCCGGTGATCGTCTCCCGGTAGGGGACCTTCACCTCCTCGGTCTCCACCTCGACGCCGTACTTGCGGGTGAGCCGTTCGACCACGATCGACAAATGCGTCTCGCCCGCACCGGACAGCAGCGTCTGCTTGGTCTCGTCGTCGCGGCGCACGTGCAGGGCGGGATCCTCGTCCTGCAGCTTGTGCAGGCCGGTCATGAGCTTGTCCTCGTCGCCCTTCGACTTGGGCGTGATGGCGATCGACAGCGCAGGCTCGCGGGCGGGAGGCCCCGGCACGACGACCGGCGTGTTCTTGGGCGCCAGCGTGTCGCCGGTGGTGGTGTCGCTGAGCTTGGCCACGGCGCCGATGTCGCCCGCGGGCACCTCGGAGAGCTGTTGCTGCTCCTTGCCCCGCAGGGTGAACAGGCCGTGCAGCTTCTCGTCGGCGTGCGTGCGGGAGTTGGCGAGCACGACGTCGGGCCGCACCGTGCCCGACAGCACCTTGAACAGCGACACCTTGCCCACGTGCCGGTCGACCAGCGTCTTGAACACGTAGGCCAGCGGCTGGCCTGTCGGGTCGGGCGCGATCTCCTGCACGGTGTCGCCCGCCTCCACCACCACGGGCGGGCGGTCGACGGGCGCGGGCCCGATCTCGCAGATGAACGCGGCCAGCCGGTCGACGGCGATCGTCTTCAGCGCCGAGCCGCACACGACGGGGAACACCTGGCCGGCGGCCACGCCGTGGGCCAGCGTCTCCTCCAGCTCCTTGGCGCTGGGGACGTCGCCCTCGAGGTAGCGCTCCATCAAGGCGTCGTCGGCCACCACGATGCCCTCGACCAGGTTGTCGTGCACCTGGTGCTCGAGCGCCTCCATCTCGGGCGGGATGTCGCCCTCCACCGGCTTGCCGCTGTCGTAGGTGATGGCGGTGTCGGTCAGGAGGTCGGCCACACCCCGGAACCCAGTCTCCTCGCCGATGGGCAGCTCCAGCGGCGCCACGCCCGCGCCGAACACCTCGCGCAACTGGTCGAGGGTGCGCTCGAAGGACGCCCGCTCCCGGTCGAGCTTGTTCACGAAGAACATGCGGGGCAGGTCGAGCTCGGCGGCCAGCTTCCACACGATCTCGGTCTGCACCTCGACACCCTCGACCGCGCTGACCACGAACACGGCGAGGTCGGCCACCCGCAGGGCGGCCTCCACGTCGCCCAGGAAGTCGGCGTAGCCGGGGCAGTCGATCAGGTTGATCTTGTGGCCCTGGAACTCGAAGGGCGCCAGCGCGGCCGACACCGAGATGCCCCGCTTGGTCTCCTCGGGATCGAAGTCGGTGGTGGTGTTGCCGTCCTCGACACGGCCCTGCCGGGAGATCGCCCCGGCGCAGAGCAGCAGCGCCTCGGTGAGCGTGGTCTTCCCCGCACCACCGTGCCCGACCAGGGCGACGTTCCGGATCTTGGCGGGCGGGAAGGCCTTCACGGGACGACCTCGCTTCCTCGGGCGTTCTGGGGGAGGAATCCCGGGCCATGGCCCGGGATTCCTC
>DATAAM010000056.1:0-3792 GCA_036260075.1 Acidimicrobiales bacterium | reverse complement strand
GACCCGCCCGCCCGGCAGCAACCGTCCGCCCAGCACGAGGGCGAGAAGCGCCCCGGCGGCTGCCACCGCGGCCATCACCGCAAGGCCGGCCTGGACGTCGCCGCCAACACCATCGGCGTGAGCCTGGAGGAGCTGCGCACCGCCCTCCGCGACGGCCGGTCGATCGCCCAGGTGGCGCAGTCGAAGGACGTCGACCCCCAGAAGGTGATCGACGCCATGGTGGCCGACGCCAAGGAGCACTTGGCCGACGCCGTCGAGTCGGGGCGGTTGACCCAGGCCCAGGCCGACGAGAAGGCGGAGCGCCTCACCGAGCGCATCACCGACCTGGTGAACCGCACCGGCGGGCCGCGGGGCGGGCGCCGGGCGGTGTCCACCACGGCCTGACAGGCGGTTCACAGCAACTTCACAGGGACGACGGGCACACTGGTCGCCATGCAGCAGGCGAAGGCCGGCCGTGTGCTCGTCGTCGACGACGAGGAGAACATCACGTTCCTCCTCGACTCGGCGCTGCGGCACTTCGGCTTCGCGGTGCAGGTGGCGTCCACCGGCCGTGACGCCCTCGCCGCCGTCGAGCGTTTTGCACCCGACGTCGTGCTGCTCGACGTGATGCTGCCCGACCTCGACGGCTTCGAGATCCTCAAGCGCATGCGGCTGGACGGCAGCAAGGTGCCGGTGCTGTTCCTCACCGCCCGTGACGCGGTGGACGACAAGGTGCGCGGGCTCACCCTGGGCGGCGACGACTACGTGACCAAGCCGTTCAGCCTGGAAGAGGTGGTGGCCCGGATCCAGGTGATCCTCCGCCGCCAAGGGGTGGGCACGGGCTCCTCGAAGCTGGCGCTGGCCGACCTCGAGATGGACGACGACGCCCACGTCGTGCGGCGGGCCGGGCAGCTCGTCGAGCTGTCTCCGACGGAGTACAACCTGCTCCGCTTCCTGCTCGTCAACGCCGGCCGGGTGCTCTCCCGCAGCCAGATCCTCGACCACGTCTGGCAGTACGACTTCGGCGGCAACGCCACCGTGGTGGAGACGTACATCAGCTACCTCCGCAAGAAGATCGACCGCCTGGGGCCACCGCTCATCCACACCGTGCGCGGCGTGGGCTACACGTTGCGGGTGGGCTGATGTCGCTGCGACGGCGCGTGGTGGCGGGCTTGGTGGCCATGGCCGCGCTGCTGGTGCTGGGCAACGTCGTGCTGGCCCGCATCGTGGAGTCCTACCTCCTGCAACGCGTCGACGAGCAGTTGGTCGACGTGTCCTCTCGGCCCGTCTTCCGCGGCGGGCGCGGTGGGGGACCCGCGTTCGACCCCGACCAGACGCTGTCGGAGTACTTCATCGCCTTCGGCGATCCCGCCTCGGGGTCGCTGGTGTCCGTCACCTCGGCCTTCGCCGACGCCGAGCAGTCGCCGCCCGAGCTCGACGCCGATCGCCTCCTCGCCAACCTCTCGGAGGAGGAGCCGTTCACCGCCGGCTCGCAGGACGGCAAGGGCGAGTGGCGGTTGGTGGTGGTGCCCGACGCCCGCCGGGGTGTGGTGGTCGTCGGCATCTCCCTCGAGGACGTGCGGTCCACGATCAACCGCATCCGGGTCGTGCAGGTGGGCGGCACGCTGGCGGTGCTCGCCGCCCTGGGGCTCGTCTGGTGGTGGATGCTGCGCCTGGGCGTGCACCCGATCGAGGACATGGCCCGGGCGGCCGACGCCATCGCCGGGGGCGACCTGTCCCGTCGCATCACGCCGGGGCGCGAAGGCACCGAGGCGGCGCGCATGGGCGGGGCGTTCAACGCCATGCTCGACCGCATCGAGGAGTCGTTCCGAGCCCGGGAGGCCTCGGAGGAGCGGGTGCGGCGCTTCGCGGCCGACGCCTCGCACGAGCTGCGCACGCCCCTCACGTCCATCCAGGGCTATGCCGAGCTGTGGCGGGCCGGGGGCCTGCGCACCAAGGAGCAGATCGCCGACGCCATGCGCCGCATGGAGCAGGAGGCACATCGCATGGCCGCGCTGGTCGAGGACCTGCTGCTGCTGGCCCGGCTCGACCAGGGGCGACCGGTGGAGCGGGCGCCGGTGCGACTGGACGAGATCGCGGCCGACGGCGTGCGCGACGCCCGGGCGGTGGAGCCCGACCGGCCCATCCGTTGCGACGCGCAGGCCGTCACCGTGGAAGGCGACGAGCTGCAGTTGCGCCAGATCGTGGGCAACCTGTTGGCCAACGCCCGCGTGCACACGCCCGCGGGCACGCCCGTGCGGGTGAGCGTCTCGTCGCCCGACGGCGTGGCTCGCCTCGAGGTGGCCGACGAGGGGCCGGGGATGGCGCCCGAGGTGGCGGCCAAGGTGTTCGACCGCTTCTTCCGGGCCGACCCGGCCCGGGCCCGGGCCGCCGGTGGCACCGGCCTCGGGCTGTCGATCGTGCAGGCGGTGGCCGAGGCCCACGGCGGTCGGGCGACGGTCGAGTCGACGCCGGGGGAGGGCACCACGTTCGTGGTCGAGCTCCCACTGCACGGCTGAGCTTTTTCTTCGCAGATCCGGGTCCGATCGCCCGTGGGTTTGCGGAGAAGACTGTGAGGAAGCCCGCAGGCCGCTCATAGCCGGTTCCCAGGTGCGCAGCGCACGATGCGGACATGTCGATGCTCACCGACACCGAGATCGCCCCTTCTCCTCCCGCCCCCCAGCCCCCTGCCGCCGAGGACGGCGCACCGGCTTCGCTCGACGGTGCGTCGCCTCGGCGGTGGCGGGGGACGGCCACGCTCGTCGTGGTGGCGCTCCTCTCCGGCACCACCGGCGCCGCGCTGACCCGGGCGACGGACGCCGACGAGGAGACCGCCGCCCCCGCGCAGGCGCCCGCCGCCCAGGCCCGCCGGCTCGACGGCGAGTCGCTCGACGTGGCTGCGGTGGCGGCCAAGGTGGGCCCGTCGGTGGTGTCGATCCGCACCGCCGGCCCCTTCGGCGGCACGGGCGTGGGCACCGGCGTGATCCTCACCGCCGACGGCGAGATCCTCACCAACGCCCACGTGGTGAGCGGCGCGTCGACGGTCAACGTCACCCTCGCGGGCGAGTCGCAGGCTCGCACGGCGACGGTGGTCGGCACCGACGTCGTCGCCGACCTCGCCCTCCTCCGCATCCCCGGGGCGAGCGGGCTGCCCGCCGCCGACATCGGCCGCTCCGCCGACGTGGCCGTGGGCGACGACGTGGTCGCCATCGGCAACGCGCTGGCACTGCGCGGCGGGCCGACGGTCACTCGCGGCATCGTCTCCGCCCTCGACCGCACGCTGGAGACCGAGAACGGCGCCATGACCGGCCTCATCCAGACGGACGCCTCCATCAGCTCGGGTAACTCGGGCGGCCCGTTGGTCGACGCCGCGGGCGACGTCGTCGGCATCAACACGGCGGTGGCCGCGTCCCGGGCGGGCACGGCGGCCGAGAACATCGGCTTCGCCATCGCCGTCGACCAGGCCATGCCGGTGGTCGAGCGGCTGCGGGGCAACGGCTCGGCGCCCGCCGAGCGCGGCTACCTCGGGGTCCGGAGCGCCGACCCCGAGGACGGCAGCCGCGGCGCCGTGCTGGTCTCGGTCGAGGACGGCTCGCCGGCCGACACCGCAGGCCTTCGCGAAGGCGACCTGGTCACGCACGTGGCGGGCAAGGCCGTGGACGGTGCCGCCTCGTTGGGCGCGGCGGTGCGGTCGCACCGGCCGGGCGAGGCCGTCGAGCTGCGCATCGTGCGGGACGGGCGACAGCGCACCGTCACCGCCACCCTCCGCCCCGCCCCCTGACCCTGTCTTGGGCACGTCTTTGTGGCCGATGG
>DATAAM010000055.1:0-11615 GCA_036260075.1 Acidimicrobiales bacterium | reverse complement strand
CGTCTCCGCCACCACGTGCTCCACGGCGCCGTCGCGCAGGTCGTAGCTGCTGGTGGCCCGGGTGCGCTGGTCGCCTTCGAGGCGCAGCGGCCGCTCGCCGTCGCTGGTGGTGCGGGCCACGGGCAGCACGTAGTCGCTCTCAACCGTGGCTCGCCGCCGCCCGTCCACCACGCCGAGCCGCGCCAGCCGGCCCGTCCCCGCCTCGTCGATCGTCCACCGGTCCCCGGGCGCCAGCGGCCGGTCGGGCAGCGCCCCCGCCGCCGCCGGGAAGATCTCGGACAGCCCGAGCCCGCCCAGCACGTCGGCCGGGAACCCCTCGATGCGCTGCACCTCGGCCAGCTGGCCCGCTCGGTCGAGCCGCACCACGAACGTGCGTGGCTCCTGGCCGTCGCTCTCGAGGCGCACCTCCACGCGACTGCCTGCTCGGCCCGCGGCCAGCACCTTGTGGCGGGCGGTGAACACGTCCTCGTCTGTGGTGCGCCGCACCGGGCGGTCGGCGATGCGCGTCACCACGTCGGCCGCCACCCGCACCCGGTACGCGTACTGGGCGCCGACCTCGGGCCGGAACGACACCCGCACGGTGCCGTCACGGCACCCGGCCGACGCCAGCGCCGGCAGCAGGAGGAGCAGGGCAGCGGGCCGGCGGGGGAGCCGAAGCACCGCCCGAGGGTACCGTCGTGCCGTGACCGTGGCGCCGTCGTCGGCTTCCCTCGACGCCCTCCTGGCGCCCTTCCTGGCCGCCCCCGAGCGGGCAGGCGTGCTCACCGACTTCGACGGCACGCTGTCGCCCATCGTGGAGGACCCGGCGTCGGCCCGGCCCCTCCCCGAGGCGGTCGACGTCCTCCACCGCCTCTCCGCCCGCTACGGGCGCGTGGCGGTGGTGTCCGGGCGCCCGGCCGCCTTCCTGTCCGCCCGGCTGCGCCTGGCCCGTGCGCCCGGCTTGATCGCCTCCGGCCTCTACGGCATGGAGTACGCCCAGGGCGACCAGATCACCACCAACCCGCGCGCCGAGGAGTGGCGGGCGGTCGTGCACGAGGTGGCGTGCGAGGCCGAGGAGCAGTCGCCGCCGGAGGTGCACGTGGAGCGCAAGGGACTGTCCCTCACGCTGCACTACCGCACCTGCCCCGAGCACGCCGTGTGGGTGCGCACATGGACGCAGGCCGCCGCCGCCCGCAGCGGCCTGCTGCTGCACCCGGCCCGGATGTCCGACGAGCTGCGCCCCCCGGTCGAGATCGACAAGGGCACGGTGGTGGCCGAGCTGGCCGCCGGGTTGTCGGCCGTGTGCTTCCTGGGCGACGACGTCGGCGACCTGCCCGCCTTCGCCGCCCTCGACCGCCTCCACGAGCAGGAGGGGGTGGCCACGTTGAAGGTGGTGGTGACGAGTCCCGAGGCACCTCGCGCGCTGATCGACGAAGGCGACGTGGTGGTCGACTCGCCCGCAGCCGCCCTCGACGTGCTGGAGCGGCTGCTCGCCTAGTCGCCGCCCGCCGCCGCCAGCTGCGCGTGCAGCCAGTCGCGGGCCGTGCGGGCGGTGGCCACCCGGCGCAGGTCGCTCGCCATGCCGGCCCGCTCCTCGGCGTCGAGCGTCAGCGCGGTGGCGATCGCCTCGGCCGTGCCCGTCACGTCGAAGGGCTGCGCCTCGAGCGCGTGCCGCCCCAGCTGCTGCCATGCACCGGCCTCGGGGCTGAGCACGAGGACCCCGTCGCGTTCGTTGACGATCGGCCCCTCGAACGCCACCAGGTTGAGGCCGTCGCGGATGGGGTTGACGAGCAGGGCGTCGTAGCGGCGGAGGGCGGCCACCGACCGGGGGAAGTCGTCGGACGTGTCGAGCAGCACCGGCAGCCAGTCGCCCTTCGCGAAGCGACCGTTGATGCGCTCCACCGCGGCCGTGACCTCCTGCCGGTAGGCGAGGTAGTCGGGCAGCGTCTGGCGGGAGGGGTAGACGCAGGCGGCGAACGTCACGCGCCCGCGCAGGTCGGGCCTCGCCACCAGCAGCTCCTCGAAGGCGTGGAAGCCCCGCAGGATGTTCTTCGACAGCTCGATGCGGTCGACTCGAACGAGCAGCTTGCGGTCGCCCACCTTCTCGTCGAGCTCGGCCAGCGCCGCCGCGCACTCGGCCGAGGCCGCCACCGACCGCAGGTCGTCGGCGTCCGCCGCGGCGGGCGAGACGAACGTGCGCACGGGCTCGCCCAGCACGTCTTCCACGCACGCCTCGAACGACTGCGCCCAGCGGTCGGCGTGGAAGCCGCACGCCCGGGCGGCGGCCACGCCTTCGAGCAGCTCGCGGCCCACCTCGGCGGGCAACGCCCGCAGCTCGGCGGGCGAGCAGAACGGCGTGTGGTGGAAGTAGACGACGGACAGGTCGGGCCGCTCCTTCACCAACCGGGCGGGCACGAGCGAGAGCTGGTAGTCGTGCACGAGCACGGTGGCGTCGCGGGGGGCCTCCGCGGCGGCAGCCTCGGCGAAGGCCTGGTTGACCTCCCGGTACGCCTCCCACGCGTCGCGCCAGCGACGGTCGAAGCGGGGCCGCCGCACCCGGTCCCAGAGCCCGTGGTGCAGGTACCAGATCGTCGAGTTCGAGATGACGTCGTAGAACGGGCGGTAGGCCGCCTCGTCTACGACGAGCGAACGGAGGCGGAACCCCTCCGCTTCCACCACTCCCGTCTCGGCCGCCTCCCGGTCGGCCTCGGTGATGGCGGCGGCGATCCACGTCGCCCCGGTCCCCGCCACCGCCGGCCCCAGGCTGGTGACCAGCCCGCCTGCGCCTCGCGACGTGACGAGCTCGCCGTCGTCGTGGGTGAACGACAGAGGCCCCCGGTTGGAGACGATCACCAGGTCCTCGGTCGGCATGGTGATGGCACGATACCCACCGTGCCGCGAGTCGTAGCTGCCCCCGACAAGTTCCGTGGCACGGCCACGGCCCGGGAGGCGGCAGCCGCGATCGCTCGGGCGGCGGCGTCCGTCGGGTGGGCGTGCGACGAGGTCCCCATGGCCGACGGCGGCGAAGGCCTCCTCGACGTGCTCGACGGCCGCCTGCGTCGGGCCCGGGCCCGCGACCCGCTGGGGCGCCCCGTCGACGCCGAGTGGGCGCTGCTCGACGACACCGCGGTGGTGGAGTCGGCCCGCGCCATCGGCCTGGCTTTGGTGGGCGGGCCCGAGGGCAACGATCCCATGCGGGCGTCGAGCGCGGGCGTGGGCGACCTCGTCAACGCCGCCCTGCTGGCGGGCGCCCGGCGGGTGATCGTGGGGCTGGGCGGCTCGGCCACCACCGACGGCGGGTTGGGGTGCGTCACCGCGCTGGAGCCGCACGGCCGCCTGCGGGGCGTCGAGCTGCTGGCGGCCTGCGACGTCGACACCACCTTCGTGGAGGCGGCGGAGGTCTTCGCGCCGCAGAAGGGCGCCACGGCGGCGCAGGTCTCGCTGCTCCGGCGCCGGCTCGAGCGGCTGGCCCAGGTGTACGAGGACCGCTTCGGCGTCGACGTGCGCGACGTGCCCGGGTCGGGCGCGGCGGGCGGCCTGGCCGGGGGGCTGCTGGCGCTGGGCGCCACCGTGGTGCCCGGCGTGGAGCTCGTCGCCGACCACCTCGGCCTGCCCGACCGCCTGGAGGGGGCCGACGTGGTGGTGACGGGCGAGGGGTTCCTCGACGAGCAGTCGTTCCACGGGAAGGTGGTGGGCGGGGTGGTGGAGCTGGCCGCCGAGGCCGGCGTGCCCGTGCTGGTGGTGGTGGGCGAGGTCGTCGAAGGCACGATGGTCCCCTGCGTGTCGTTGGTCGAGCGGTTCGGCGTCGACCGGGCCGTCACCGAGACGACGGCCTGCATAGAAGAGGTCGTCGCCGCCCACCTGGCTAGCCTGACGCCGTGACCGAGCCGGAGGCGAGGGCACCGATGCGCACAGCACCGACGGCCGACCCCGCCCTCGCCGAGGGCGGCCGATGACCGACGGCCTTCGGCGTGCCGGGCAGCTGAGCTGGGCGGTCGTCGGCATCGCCGCCCTGCTCGCCGTGCTGGGCCTGGTGGCTTGGACGCTGCGGGTCGTGTTCCCCCCGCTGGTGCTGGCAGGCGCCATCGTGTTCGTGCTCAACCCGGTGGTCACCCGCCTCCAGCACCGGGGCGTGCCGCGGGCGCTGGGCGCCACGCTCGCCTACGTGGCCGTGCTCGGGTCGATCACCGCCGCCGGCTTCCTGCTGGCACCGCTCGCCGCCGACCAGGCGCGCGAGCTGGGGGCGGAGTGGCCGGAGATCCGGGAGCGAGTCGAGCGGTGGGTGGACGACCGGGCCGCCGACTCGCAAGGCACCTTCTGGGAGTTCACCCGGGAGGAGCTGGAGGACTCGTTCTCCCGGGGCGACACCACGTTGCGGGAGCAGCTCGACCGGGCCCGTGACATCGGCATCCAGGTCTTCCACGTGCTGCTCATCCTGTTCCTCGGGCCGATCGTGGCCTTCTACCTCCTGGTCGACCTGCCCCACATCCGGGCGGTGGCCGAGTCGCTGGTCCCGGAGGGCGCCCGCGACGAGGTGATGCACGTGGCCCGCCGGCTCAACCGCGCCATCGGGGGGTTCTTCCGGGGCCAGCTGCTGGTGGCGTCCATCGTGGGCGTGATGTGCTCGGTCGGGCTGCTCCTGATCGGGCTGCGGTTCTGGTTCCTCGTGGGGATGATCGCCGGGCTGTTCAACGTGATCCCACTCATCGGGCCGTGGGTGGGCGGCGTGCCCGGGGTGGTGATCGCCCTCACCACCGGGTCGCCGCTCCAGGCGCTGGGGGTGGTGGTCGTCATGGTGTTGGCCCAGCAGATCGACAACCACTTCATCACCCCGCAGGTGATGCACCGCGCCGTCCAGCTGCACCCGGCGGCGGTGATCCTCGCGCTGCTGGCGGGCGGCACGCTCGGCGGCTTCTTCGGGCTGCTGCTGGCCGTGCCGGTGGCCGCCGTGCTCAAGATCCTGGTGGGCCACGTGTGGCGGGTGCACGTGCTGGGCGAGCCGGTGGCGGTGGAGGCCGCCGAGCAGGAGGCGGCCGACGGCCCCGGCCCGGTCGAGGACGTCCTGGCCCGCAACTGACCCGCTCGGAGAAGCGTTGCTCAGTAGGTGAAGGCGCCGCAGCGGACGCCGGGCTCGGGCGTCAGCGCCGCCGGCCATGTGCCGCCGGCCTCGCTGTGGACCTCCGCCACCAGCTTCGAGCCCCCCTCGGGCAAGCGGTAGGCGACGTACGCCCGGCGCTGCTCGCTCCTCGTGAACTCCACCACCTCGCGGCGGCCGTCGCCGTCGAGGTCGACGCAGGTCGTGCCCACGACCGCGTCGGGCATGCCCGTGCTGCTCTGCCACGCCAACAGGCGCAGCGCCCCTCCGTCGGGCGACCGCATCGGTTCGACGCGGCAGCCGAAGGCGCGGGCGAGGACCACGTGGTGGGCCGTGGCGCCGTCGCGTGGGTCGACGACGATCTCGGGCCGGCCGTCGCCGTCGAAGTCCTGCGTGCCCACGACCTCGCCGCGAGGCCAGGGCGTCTTCCACCGGCCTGCGCAACCGCGCGCGGCATCCCGCTCCCCTTCCGACGAGCACGCTCCGGTCGCCAACAAGACGGTGCACACGACGGCGGCCGATCGTCCCACGGTCAGGCGGAGGCGCGCGGGCGGACGATGGGCGGCAGCTCGTCGACCGGGGTGTGCAGCCCGGCCCGGGCCAGGACCGTGCGCAGGACGGCCTCGGCCTGCGGGGCCAGCTCGGCCAAGGGCCGGTTGCGATGGACGCGCTCGCCCAGGTCGGCCTGGGCGACGGCGCCCGCTCCCCAGCGAGCGGCCACGTCGAGCACGAGGCCGATGTCGACCCCCCACCCCTGCACGAAGGGCACGCGCTCGAGCACCCGCCGAGGCGCCGCGCACTCGCCGCCGAGGGGTTGGCGGATGTGGGCCAGCGCCGGGAACAGCACGTTGAGCAACGGCCGGGCCATCAGCTCGGTCACCCGACCGCCTTCGCCCGCCCGCCCCTCGTAGGACCGCCGGTAGTAGCCCTTCACCAGCGCCACGTCGCCGTCGTCGAGGAGCGGCCGCAGCAGCCCGACGACGAAGCCCGCGGTGAAGTTGCGCACGTCGGCGTCGCAGTACACGAGCAGCTCGCCCTCGGCCTCCCACACCCCCCGCCACATGGCCTCGCCCTTGCCGCCGCCGTCGGTGGCGACCACCCGGGCGCCCGCGGCACGGGCCACCTCGGCCGTCGCGTCGGTGGAGGCGTCGTCGACCACGAGCACCTCGTCGACCACGCCCGCCAGGTCGCGTCGGATGCAGGCGACGATGGGACCGACGGTGGCCGCCTCGTCGCGCGCCGGGAGGATCACGGTCACCGAGGGACGGGGCCGACGCGGCATGCGTCCATCATCGTCCGAAGTCCTTTGACGGGCGCAAGCGCGGTGCAGCACGATGGGGTCTCCACATCCAGAGCGGTCGAGGGGCCGGGCCCTGCGACGCCGCCGCAACCAGCTGCTTGCAGCCAGGTGCGAATGCCCGGAGCGATGAGGAGGCAGCAGTGTCGTTCGTCCACGGGCTCCGGTGTCGGGAGTGCGCGCGCCCGTACCCCGCCGAGGCGTTGCACGTCTGCGAGTTCTGCTTCGGTCCCTTGGAGGTCACCTACGACTACGAGGCGATCGCCGCCGCCCTGAGCCGCGACTCGATCGCCGCCGGGCCGACCACCATCTGGCGCTACGCCGCGCTGCTGCCCGCCGACGCCCGCACGCCGGTCAACCTGGGGGCGGGCTTCACCCCGCTGGTGCGCGCCGACCGATTGGCCGCCGAGCTGGGACTGGGCGAGCTCTGGGTCAAGAACGACACGCTGAACCCCACCGGTTCGTTCAAGGACCGGGTGGTGTCGGTGGCGCTCACCAAGGCCCGGGAGCTGGGGTTCAAGGTGGCGGCCTGCGCGTCGACCGGCAACCTGGCCAACTCGGTGGCGGCGCATGCGGCGCGGGCCGGGATGGAGTCGGTGGTGTTCATCCCCCACGACCTCGAAGAGGCCAAGGTCGTCACCACCGCGGTGTACGGCGGCAAGCTCATCGCCGTCGAGGGCTCCTACGACGACGTGAACCGGCTGTGTGCCGAGCTGGCGTCGGAGCAGCCCACGTGGGCGTTCGTCAACGTGAACGTGCGCACCTACTACGCCGAGGGCTCGAAGACCCTGGCCTTCGAGGTGGCCGAGCAGCTGGGCTGGCAGGCCCCCGACCACGTGGTGGTCCCGATCGCCTCCGGCAGCCAGCTGACAAAGATCCACAAGGGCTTCGGGGAGCTGCACAAGGTGGGCCTGCTCGACGAGGAGCCGCACGTGCGGGTGTCGGGCGCCCAGGCGGCGGGGTGCAGCCCGGTGGCGACGGCCTTCGCCGAGGGCAGCGACCACGTGCGGCCCGTTCGAGCCAAGACCATCGCCAAGTCGCTGGCCATCGGCAACCCCGCCGACGGGTTCTACGCCCTCGACGTGGTGCGCTCGACGGGCGGGGCGGTGGGCGCGGTGACCGACGAGGAGATCGTGGAGGGCATCCGCCTGCTGGCCCGCACCGAGGGCATCTTCGCCGAGACGGCGGGCGGCGTCACGATCGCCACGCTGGCCAAGCTGGCGGCATCGGGCGTGGTGCGACCCGACGAGCGGGTGGTGGCCTACGTCACCGGCATCGGGCTGAAGACGATCGACGCCGTGAGCGGCGAGTGCGGCCCCACGGCCACCATCGCCCCTACGCTCGACGCGTTCAACCGGGCAGTGGAAGTGGAGGACCAGTGACCGTCACCGTGCGCATCCCGACCCAGCTCCGCACCCTCACGGGCGGTGCGGGCGAGGTGACGGCCGACGGGTCCACGGTGGGCGAGGTGCTGAAGGCCCTCGACGCCGCCCATCCCGGGCTGGGGGAGCGGCTCTTCGACGAGGACGGCAAGCTGCGCCGGTTCGTGAACGTGTTCGTGGCCGACGAGGACGTCCGCTTCCTCGACGGGCTCGACACCGGGGTGTCCGAGGGGCAGACCGTGTCGATCGTGCCCGCCGTGGCGGGGGGCTAGTTCCCCCCTTCGCCTCAACCGCGCACAGTGAACGGCCGATAGGCCGGTATGGCCGAAGTGCTGATCGTCGACGACGACCCCGACATCCGCGGGATCCTCGCCTTCACGATGGAGGACGCAGGCTTCGACGTCCGTGAAGCCGGGGACGGGGCCGAGGCCATCGCCGCCATGGAGAAGCGGGCGCCGGACTGCCTGGTGCTCGACCTGATGATGCCCGGCGTCGACGGCTTCGGCGTGCTGCGCTCGAAGCGCCAGCTGGGGCTGGCCCCCGAGGCGCGGGTGCTGATCCTCACGTGCAAGACGGCCGAGCGCGACTACGTGCGGGGCTGGGAGCTGGGGGCCGACGAGTACCTCACCAAGCCCTTCGACCCCGACGCCCTGGTCGACAAGGTGCAGGAGCTGCTCCGGTCGACCCCCGCCGAGTTGCAGGAGCGCCGCGAGCAGGAGCTGCAGAAGGCCGAGCTGCTGGAGCGGCTGGAGTCGGCGTTCACCCGGCCGCGGATCGCCGCCCGCTAAACCCGCCGCCCCCAGGAGCCGACACAGTGGGCATGCCCGATCTGCTCGTGGTCGACGACGATCCCCTCATTGCGGGGATGCTGCGCCTCGTGCTCGAGGGTGAGGGATACGAGGTCAGCCACGCCGAGGACGGCCGCAAGGCCCTCGACGCCATCCACGAGCACCCGCCTGCGTGCGTGGTGCTCGACATGATGATGCCCCACGTCGACGGCTTCGGCGTGCTGGAGAACCTCAAGGCCGAAGGCGGCGCCGCCACCCGCATCGTCATGCTCACCTGCTGCTCGCAGGAGGAGGACGTGCGCAAGTCGCTGCTGCTGGGGGCCGACGAGTACCTCACCAAGCCGGTGGACGTGGACTTCCTCCTCAACACCGTGCGCGAGCTCCTGTCCATGGAGATGGACGAGGTGCGTGCCCGCCGGGCGCAGGTGGAGGCGGATGAGCACGTGCTCAGCGAGCGGGTCGCCGGCACCCTCGGGCGTCACGCCCAGTTCCTCGCCGGCTGAGGGCGCTGTCGCCCCTTCGCTGTCGCCCTTCGGGCGACAGCGAAGTTCACCCGGCGCGGGTCTCGCACCATCGTTCGCGATTCTCTACGCTCCCCGCATCCGCCGATTGGGGAGGGACTGGGATGAGCGAGCTGCCGCCTGAGGTGCTGGAGGCCGACCCGACAGGCCAACCGGAGGACTTCGACAAGTTCTCCTCCGAGGACGGCGACGGGCTGGAGGGCGACGTCGAGGAGGCGGACTTCTGATGGCGACCGTCGAAGAGACCCTGAAGCTCGCCGCCACACACCTCGGCTACACAGAGGGCCCCGACAACGAGACGCCCTTCGGGGCCTGGGCGGGCACGCAGAACCTGGCCTGGTGCCATGCCTTCGTGAGCAAGATCCTCCACGACGTGGGCGAATCGATCGGGCGGATCGCGTGGGTGCCGTCGGGAGTGGTCCACTTCCGCAACGCCGAGCAGCTCTTCGCCAAGCCGAAGGCCGGCGACGTGTTCTACGTGTACCACCCGAAGAAGGGCCGCTACGGGCACTGCGGCTTCGTGAAGGCCGTGGACGGCAATCGGATCGTCACCATCGAGGGCAACAGCAACAGCGAGGGGTCCGCGGAAGGGCATTCGGTCGTCTCTTTGAAGCGCACCTGGGCGGGCACCCGCACCGTCTTCGGCCGCCCCTCGTACGACGACAAGGCCGTGCCGTTCGCCGTGGGGCCGGTCGAGCTGCCGCCGATCGTCGGCACGCTCGAGCCGCCTGAGGGGGGCGTGGTGCTCGTCGGCGACAACGGCGCCGCCTATGCCTTCTTCGGTGCGCAGTACCCGGGACCGCAGCCCGACGTGCGCCAGCACGACCCGGTACGACTGTCGCCCATCGTGGACGAGAAGAAGGCGCCCAACGAGAGAGGCGGGTGGCTGCTCGGGCAGGACGGCGGCGTGTACGCCTTCGGCGCCCCGGCGCTCGGGTGCCCGCACGGCCAGCCCTACTGGACCCAGGGCGGCAACCGGGAGGCGGCCCGCCTCGACGTGCCGGGCGACGGGGGCGCGGCGTATACCGTGGTGGCCACCAGCGGCGAGCGCTACACGTACCGCTGAGCGCCCGCTCGCGCCGGCCGCCCGCCCGCCCGAGTCGTTTTCTTCGCACATCCGGGTCGCGCCACGCCCCCGTTTGCGGAGAAAACGGCCTCGCGCGAGACTTAGCACTCGCCATAGGAGAGTGCTAACCGGCGAACCCCGGGAGGTTGCCACGCGATGCCCAAGTTGATCGCCTTCGACGAGCAGGCCCGACGGGCGCTCGAGTCCGGCATGAACCAGCTGGCCGATGCCGTCCGTGTGACGCTCGGGCCCAAAGGCCGCAACGTCGTGCTGGAGAAGAAGTGGGGTGCCCCCACGATCACCAACGACGGCGTGTCCATCGCCAAGGAGATCGAGCTCGAAGACCCGTACGAGAAGATCGGCGCCGAGCTGGTCAAGGAAGTCGCCAAGAAGACCGACGACGTGGCGGGCGACGGCACCACCACGGCCACGGTGCTGGCCTGGGCCATGGTCCGCGAGGGCCTGCGCAACGTCGCCGCCGGCGCCAACCCGATGTCGCTGAAGCGGGGCATCGAGGCCGCCGTCGAGGCGGCGGTCGACTCGCTGAAGGACATCTCCAAGGAGGTCGAGTCCAAGGAGCAGGTGGCCCAGGTGGCGGCCATCTCGGCGGCCGACCCCGAGATCGGCGGGCTCATCTCCGAGGCCATCGACAAGGTGGGCAAGGACGGCGTCATCACCGTCGAGGAGAGCCAGACCTTCGGGATGGAGATGGACCTGGTCGAGGGCATGCGCTTCGACAAGGGCTACATCTCGCCCTACTTCGTGACCGACCCCGAGCGCATGGAGGCGGTGCTCGAGGATCCGTACATCCTCCTCGTCGGCTCGAAGATCTCGGCCGTGCGCGACCTGCTGCCCGTGCTCGAGAATGTCATGCAGGCAGGCAGGCCGCTGGCCGTCATCGCCGAGGACGTGGAGGGCGAGGCGCTCGCCACCCTGGTGGTCAACAAGATCCGGGGCACGTTCAAGTCGGCGGCCGTCAAGGCTCCCGGCTTCGGCGAGCGCCGCAAGGCGATGCTGCAGGACATGGCCATCCTCACCGGCGGCCAGGTCATCTCCGAGGAGGTCGGCCTCAAGCTGGAGAACGTCACCCTCGACATGCTGGGCCGGGCCCGCAAGGTCACCGTGACCAAGGACGAGACGACGATGGTCGAGGGCGCGGGCGACGACGCCGACATCCGGGGCCGTATCTCCCAGATCAAGGCCGAGATGGAGAACACCGACTCCGACTACGACCGCGAGAAGCTGCAGGAGCGGCTGGCCAAGCTCTCCGGCGGCGTGGCCGTCATCAAGGTCGGCGCCGCCACCGAGGTCGAGTTGCGGGAGAAGAAGCACCGCATCGAGGACGCGGTCAGCACCACCAAGGCGGCCGTCGAGGAGGGTGTCGTGCCCGGCGGTGGCGTGGCCCTGCTCCGGGCCCAGGCCAAGGTCTACGAGCTGGCCTCGACCCTCGAGGGCGACGAGGGCACCGGCGTCCGCCTGGTGGCCCG
>DATAAM010000054.1:0-1896 GCA_036260075.1 Acidimicrobiales bacterium | reverse complement strand
GGCCGAAGATCATCGTGGACCCCACACCGTTCGAGTGGTCGCCTGCGCTGCTGGCCGAGAGCGCCCGCGCATGGTCGGGCATGGGCGAGCGCGAGGTGCAGCTCGTCGTCGGGCCCTTCTACCACAACCTCCCGTTCTCCTGGGCCCACCTGGGCCTGTTCCTCGACCACCACCTCGTGGTGATGGAGCGGTTCGACGCGGCGCGGGCGCTCGACCTCGTCGAGCGCCATCGGGTGACGTTCGTGCCGCTGGTGCCGACCATGATGCGACGCATGCTGCTGGTGCCCGACGTGCACCAGCGCGACCTCTCGAGCCTGAAGGCGGTGTTCCACACGGCGGCGCCCTGCCCCGAGCCGGTCAAGCGGGGCTGGATCGAGCTCGTCGGCCCGGAGCGGGTGTACGAGCTGTACGGGGCCACCGAGGCCACAGGCACATGCATGATCCGCGGCGACGAGTGGCTGGCCCACCCCGGCAGCGTCGGCCGTCCGAGCGCGGACACCGAGGTGCGCATCCTCGACGAGTCACGGCGCGACGTCCCGGTGGGGGAGGTCGGCGAGGTGTTCATGCGCAGGCTGAGCGGCGTGGCGACGTACCGCTACGTCGGCTCGCCGCCCGCGGCGACGACCGACGAAGGCTTCGTGAGCGTCGGCGACCTCGGCCGCCTCGACGCGGACGGCTACCTCTACCTGGCCGACCGTCGAGCCGACCTCGTCATCACGGGCGGAGCCAACGTGTACCCCGCGGAGGTCGAGGCGGCGCTCATCGCCCACCCTGGTGTGCTCGACGTGGTGGTGATCGGGTTGCCGAGCGAGGAGTGGGGCCGGTCGGTCCACGCCGTGGTGCAGCCGGTCGATCCGGCGGCGCCGCCGTCGGAGGAGGACCTCGCCCGCCACTGCCGCGAGCGGCTGACTCCGTACAAGGTCCCCAAGTCGTTCGAGCTTGTGGCCGAGCTGCCGCGCAACGAGGCGGGCAAGGTGCGCCGGTCGGCACTGGCTGCGGAGCGCGCAACGCCCGCCGTCGGGTCGACGCCGCCCGTGCCGTCGACCTGAGGCGACACGCCCGACTCGGCACGCCTGGCCGAGCCTCGATCGGCCCGTCCTTGCGACCTGCTGCACGCACCCCTTCTCGCATTCATCTTTTTTCATTGACTCAGTGCCTTGTGTAAGTAAAGATTTCCGCACTGACTCAAATAATCCTCTTGGGTCAGTTCAGCGAACAGCTGCATCGAAAGGGGCCCCGGGTGCGTCTACGAGGTGGTGCTGGGTATCCGATCGTCGCTCTGCTTGCGTCGCTGCTCTCGCCCGCCGCCCTGACCCCGTCGCCGGCGGCGGGGGCCGCCGGCTGCACGACCGTCGTGGAGACCGACCACACGGCGACGTGGAGCGACGGCGAGAGCGTGCGGCTGCGCATCGTGCGGCCCACGGGCGGAACCGGGTGCCCGGGCAAGCCCACGGCGGGGTGGCCGTTGATCGTCTACATGCACGGGTACACGGCCGACCGGTGCGAGAACATGAGCTTCGCCTCTCGCTCGACGATGGCCTCCTGGGGCTATGCCGTGTTGAGCTTCAACGGGCGCGGGGGACCGTCGGCGGGGGCGAGCGCCTGCGGGCAGCTGTCGGACGCCGAGGACGGGCTTGACGACAACGGACGCGACTACACAGGGCCGCGGGACAAGCTCGACATCTCCGAGCTGATCGACTGGGTCCGCGACAACTACGCGCCGACCGGGTGCACGAGCAACTGCGTCAACACAAGCGCCGTCGGCCTCACCGGCTTCTCGTACGGCGGCATGCGGGCGCTCATGATGGGCGTCGGCAGTGCGGCCAACCCGCAGTTCGACGCTCGTGTCGACGCGATCGCACCGGTCGCCGGCGGCATGAACTGGGACAAGGTCCC
>DATAAM010000053.1:0-2410 GCA_036260075.1 Acidimicrobiales bacterium | reverse complement strand
AGGTGCGGGAGCAGCACGGGGGCGACGCGGACGTAGTAGTCGATCAGCGCCGCCTTGGTCATGCCCACCGACGGCCACAGCACCTTGTTCGAGGTTCGTGAGCCGCTCCAGCCGGCCGTCGATGTCGACGTGGGTGGTCATCGGCGTTCGAGGTCGTCGAGCTCGGCCTGTGCCTCCTCCAGGCGATCGACGGCGCGGGCCAGCTGCTCCTCGGCCTCCTGCACCCGGGCGCGGGCGCGGTCGACCTCCCTCTGGGCCTTCTGCTGCCGGGCCCGGGCCTCGTCGAGCGCTCGCCGGGAAGGCCGCTCGGGCTCGGGCGTGTCGTCCAGGTCGACCTCGGTGTCGGCGCCCGCCGTCCACATCTCCGGGCCCAACGGTGCCTCGGGGACCGCTTGCAGTCGCCCGGCCCGCAGCTCGCCGGAGGGGTCGCCGTTCAGGGCGGCGGCCCGCAGTGCCGCTTCGACCTCCTGGTTGCCCGCGGCCAGCCGGGAGGCCAGCACCTGCACCTCGCGGGTCGACTGGCGCAGGCGGGCCCCGGCGCGCTGCTGCTGGGCCTGGCGGACGGCCTCCCCTGCCGCCAGCAAGGCGGCCACGTCGTCGGGGCGAAGGCGGGCCAACCGGTTCAGCGCCCACACCGTCGCGGTCGGCCGACGCATCCGGCGCACGTCGGCTGCCTCGTCGCGCCTGCCCTCCTTCTTCAACCGGGCGACGAGGTCGTCGCGGACGCGGACGAACTCGGCGGGCTCGACCTCGAAGAGCCGATCCAGCTCGTCCCTCATGGCGCCGACGGGAGGCGGGCCGCTCACGAGGAAAGTCTCCCCCGTGCCCGCGCCCGAGACGCACGGCGGTCAGGTGCGGACGACCACCGTCCCGGCCGCCTTGTCGTGGAGGCCCTGGTGCTGCCGGTCCCACAGGATCGGGCCGTAGACGACGAGGGGGTACAGGGCGCCGGCGATCGCCACGACCCCGACTGCGTCGATGCTCGGCACCAGGGCCACGACGGCGAAGGGAGCCTGCACCGCCCAGCGCACGGTCGCGGGCCACCACCCGGGCACCTCGCTGGTGGCGTCGAGCACCACGCGGGTGCGGACCACGAGCTTGCCGAGGGTCTGTCCCCACAACGCCACCCCCACGATGTCGTAGGCGGCGACGAGCACCACGCACACGGCAGTGGTCCAGGCGTCGGACAGGGGCTGAACGAAGGGGAACGTGACGGCGGAGAAGGCGAGGCCGTCCACGATCGAGCCCAGCAGCCGCCGTCCCGGCCCGGCGAGCTCCTCGGCGTCGACGTCGGCGTCGACGGCCGAAGTGGCGCCGAGCGGGGCGTCGATCTGCTCGTCGGGCACAGGCTCTCCCTCGAGCTGCTCCACCAGCGCGTCGACCTCGCGTTCGCGCGCACGCCCGACGACGAGATGCGTCCCCTCCCACGCGTGCGGCACGTCGGCACCGAGCAGCAGGAGCTCGAGCGCCGCCCGCCGATCGTGCGGCCACTCGTCGAGGTCGTATTCGAGCTCGCCGTGGTCGCGGTCGTCCCGCGCGGGCGTCGGCTTGACGTCGACCAGCGGCACGCCGCAGTCGGCGCACTCCGCGAATCCCGGTCGGTACTCCTCGCCGCACTGCGGGCACCACAGCCCACCCGTGTAGAGGGACGCCACCCTGCGAACTCTATGGGGGCGAGGTATAACGGTTCGAGGGATCGGCGAGAGGGGTCGGAGTCGTGGCGCGTGGGGTCTTCGTCAGGCGGATGGTTGTGATCTTGCTTCCGATCGGCGCCGTAGTAGGCGCCGTCTGTGCCCCCAGCCAATTCCTCGCTCCGGCGCATCCGGGCATCACCATTTACGTGCCCCCGGAGACCACGATCCCCGATACGACGGTCCCCACCGTTCCCGAAACTACGGTCCCCGACTGCGTCAAGGTTGTCGTCTCGACAACGGACCCGCCGCCGACATCGGCCCTCGTGTGTCCGTGGCCTTGACAGGCTGACCCACACGCGACAGCAGTACAGAGGTCTCGATCCCGCGGTCGGAGGTACCCCCCTGACGGACGAACCGGTGTACAGGGCTTTGCAGGCTCCTACGGTCCGTAGTCGTCCACATTCGTGCATCACCGCAGGTCAGAGCCGTGCGCCGACAGCAGTGGACGACCGTGGACCGCAGCGGATGTGGCGTTGTTGTGGGGTTGCCATGACATCCGCGGTTCGCGCCGTGTGACCTTACGTGTCCGGCATCACTCAGGTGAAGGACGGCGACCGACGACCGCGGACGACGGACGCGGGTTGGGGTTCGCGTAGGGGGTCACACGGCCCTAGCGGTCAGCACAGCCGAATCATCGTCAACGTTGATCGGAGCGAGGGGATGTGCGCGCCGGAACTTCTTCGCGCAGAAGGGTGCGGCTTTAGCCGCACCCTTAC
>DATAAM010000052.1:0-2402 GCA_036260075.1 Acidimicrobiales bacterium | reverse complement strand
GCGTGAGGACCCGTTCGTACACCGCGGTGAACGTGTCGACCGTGCCCAGCACCACCCCCACCAGGTGGGCGGGCTCCCCTTCGAGCGTGAGGTGGGGGTCGAAGCCGTGGGACCCGGTCAGCATCACGTCGCCGGTGGGCGTGAACACCAGCCGGTACACCGACCGACGCTCGGCGTCGAAGACCACCTCGGCTCGCAGCGGCCGTCCTTGCAGGGCGTGGGCCAGCTCCTGGCGCCGGGTTCGAAGGCGCGCCAGGAAGGGCAGGATGACCGCGTCCGGCGCACGCTCCAGCTCGTTGACGACATGCCGGACGTCCGGGACAGGCTGCACGCTCCTCCTCGCAGGGTCGCTCTGCTCGCCCCTGTATCGGGAAACAGGGCGTCTGCCTTCCGGGAACCAGCAGGAAAATTCCAGTCCCGACGAGCTTGGGGGGGATCCCAATGCGACTTGCCACGCTGCGCGCCGTGATGGTGTCGTTGACCGTCATCGTCACGGCGGTGGTCGGCGCAGCACCCGGCGAGGCCCGCTGCCTGGCCGCCGACGTGATCGTGCACTGGACCCATCAGGCCGATCAGCCGGTGGTCACAGACGGGCAGTGCCTGGTGCCCACGTCGTTCGGCGCCTACCTGTGGAACGAGGTGGAGGTCAACGTGCCGACGGTGACGGGCGCGCCCGCAGGCGCCTACGTGGAGGTGTGGGTGCCCCTGCCCTAGCGGGACGACTTCGCCCCTGGCACCTGCGCGGCCACCGGGCAGACGGTCGACATGGCCCGGCCGCCCTCGCAGTGCAGCGACACGCCGAGCCGCACGGTGGCGGTGCCGCCCGGCGCGCCCGCCTCGATGCCGAACGCCACCGTCCACGCAGTGGGCGTCAGCTCGACGCGTGGCGAGCCTGCGGCCACCTCGCCCATCGGGCGCGGCCCGCTCGACGGCGGCGCGGGCGCCGGCGACGGCCGAGGAGCAGACGGGCGCGCCTCCGCGGCGGCACGGGCCGGCCGCGCCGCGGGCGGCGCCGGGGTGGGGACGATGCCCGCGTCGACGGCGGTGGGCGACACGGGGGCCGCGGGCGCCGGGCGCGTCTCCACCTCGTCCCTCGACTCGGACAACGACGGCGTGGCGCCCACGAGCACGGCCGCCATGCCGATCGTCAGCGACGCCGCCGCCAGCTCCACGGCGTACGGGCCCAGGCAGGCGTGCACGCGCGCCCGCAGGCGATCGACCACCCGGTACACCAGCGCCACCCAGGCAGGCGCGGCCGGGGTCTCCGCCGCCGCGTACCGGCGACGGAAGCCGGCCCGCGCCCGCCCCAGCGCAGACGTCACGCAGGCGACCGACACCTTCTCCTGGGCAGCGATCTCCTCGTAGCTGAGGCCGAGGACCGCCTGCTTCTCGAGGAGGCGGCGATGCCGGGGCGGCAAGTGCCGCATGGCGCGACCGATCCGAGCCCGTTCGGCCACCGCCACCAGGTGCTCGTCGGAACCGGGCACCAGCGCGGCACGGGCGGGCAGCCGCTCGCCGAGGGGGTCGAGCGCGGTGGTGTCCGAGGCATGGGACCGCCAGACGTCGGCACACGTGCGCTTGGCGATGGTGGCCAGCCACGGGCGCAGCTCGGCGGGGTCCGTCGGCGGGGAGGCCCGGCACACGCGCAGCAGCGTCTCCTGCACGGCGTCGTCGACCAGGGCGGGGTCGGCCATGCGCCGGCGGACGAGGCGACGGAGCCACGCCCCGTGCTCGGCCACCAGCTCGTCGAGCTGCGGGCCCGGCGAGGGGAGCACCCGCAGCCGGGGTGGGGCCTGCACGACAACGCTGTCAGTGGTGGCGAGGATGCTCAAGCGAATCCCCCGACGCTCGCCTGTCGCCGGCCACCGTAGGGGTGTGGCCACGACAGTTCAAGCCGACGCCGGGCGCTCCGCCATGTTGTCGCCGTCCGACGGCGCCGAGGAGTCGTCGAGGCTGGCCAGCTCGGCCGTGGCCACCCGGCGCAGCCGCATGGCCAGCTCCAGCTGCATCCGGTCGGCGGGCACGTCGAGCGAGAGGCCGGTGAGCTCCTCCACCCGGGCCAGCCGGTAGCGCACGGAGTTCTGGTGGAGGTGGAGGGTGGCGGCGGCATCGGCGATGCGCCCCCGGCAGCGGTACACAGCCTCGAGGGTCTCCAGCAGCTCCCGCGCCTTGTGCTCGGGGAGGTCGAGCACCGGGCCCAACGTGTCGCGCACGAACTCGATCCGGTCGCTCACCGGGATGCCCGCGAACACGCCGTACAGGCGCAGCTCCTTCATGCTCACCAGGCCCGACCCGCGGTCGTCGGCCTCGGCCAGCACGAGGTACCGCTGCGCCTCTCGGTAGACGTTCGCCACTGTGGTGGCCAACGGCACCGGCTCGGCAGGCACCACCGTGAGGCGCTG
>DATAAM010000051.1:0-19116 GCA_036260075.1 Acidimicrobiales bacterium | reverse complement strand
GGATCAGGGCGGCGACATGGCGGCGACCATGCGGGGCACGCGCCACGGCCGCCGTCCCCACACGAACACCTTCCCGCGAAGGGCGAGCGGGCCGGGCTTCACCCGGTTGAGCATCAGCAACAGCATGGCGGCCGGATCCGCCGAGATGTGGGCGTCGAAAGGCTTGCCATTGCGCGCCTCGGCACCCACTCGAATGGTGAGGCCCTCGTCGAAGTCGACGGTGACGCCCTCCTGTCCCCGAAGGCGGATGTCGAAGCGGGCCCGGAACCCCGACGCGTGCCGCGGGTTCACGAAGGCCGTGGGCCCTGCGGCGGTGACGATGGGAGCCCCCGCCCCGACGATGGCCAAGGCGGCATGGGTGGGGGCGATCGGCCACGAGCGCCCACCGGCTGTCGCCAGGTCGTAGCCGTGGACGAGCAGCTCCTCCAGCAGGTGGCACATCACGGCCGACGCCGGCAGCTGCACGCCGCCGAGCCACGTGACCGACTCGCTCGCCGGTCGCTCGGTGCGACCCAGGAACTCAGCCAACTGGGCCTCCACCCGTTCGGCCAGCACCTCGGGATCGCGCTCGGGGTCGGCCGCCAGCTCCGCGTCCGTGACCTCGGCCACTGCGTCAGGCCGCAGCTCGGCATGCGGAAGCGGAGTGCCCGCCAAGGCGTCACCGTCGAGGCGGATCACGTGCGAGACGTGCGCAGCGATCTCCCCCGTCCCCCAGTGGCCGAGCACGGCTCCCACCGGAGTGCTCTCCCGGACGACGCTGACGAACTTCGGGGCGAGGTGGGCGATCGCCGTTCGGGCCTCGGTCCAGTGACGGGCGTCGTGTCGCACCCCAGCTCCCTCCCTCTTTCCGACTTTTAGTCGGTGACCGACTGTTAGTCCAGTCTCTACCATCGTGCCGTGACGGTCAAGGGGCTGCGGGCCCGGCAGGCTGAAGCGACGCGGGAGCTGCTGATCGAGGCGGCCCGAGAGCTGTTCACGCACCAGGGCTACGCGGCCACCTCCATCGACGACATCATCGGGAGGGCGGGCGTCGCTCGAGGCGCCCTCTACCACCACTTCCCCGGCAAGGAGGCCCTGTTCAAGGCCGTCTACGACGTGGTCGAGGTCGAGGTCATCGCCCGCGTGGTGGCGACCGCCCAGAACGCGCCGACCCCGTGGGAGGGAGTGGTGGCGGGGCTGCGGGCCTTCCTCGACGCCTGCCTGGAGCCGTCGTTCCGGCGCATCGTGATCCTCGACAGCGTGTCGGTCCTGCAATGGCGGGCCGCCGAGGACGGCATCGAACACCCGGAGATGTCGATGCTCGTGGCCGTGCTGACGCCGCTGGCGACAACCCGGGAGCTCGGCGACGTTCCCGTGCGGCCGTTGGCCTACGTCGCCTTGGGCGGACTGTACGGCGCGGCCCTGTACATCGCCCGTTCCTCCGAGCCGACGAAGGCCAGGGCGGAGGCCGACGTCGTCCTCGACAGGATCGTCACCGGCCTGCGCTCCATCGTGGGGCACTGAGGCCCGCCGACACCCGGGAGGGCGCGACGAGGCGGGGCCGCTCGGCAGCCCCGCCCCTGCGCGATTTCTGCCCAGCCCTATAAGATCCCGATGCAGAGCTTGTGCCAGACGTGGTAGTTGCCACCTGCCACAGTCAAGTGGACGCTTGTGCTGCCGACCGGAACTAATGTGTGGAACAGCGGGTCGGGAACGCTGAGCACTAATGTGTCTAATTTGTTCTTGAAGAAGCTGCAATGGACGAACTCTATGGTGCCCGCAGTGAGGAACGACTTTGCCCCCGTGAAGCAGCTCTGGCCCGCGAGCACGTTCTCGAATATGACTGCCCGTCCAACGACACCGCCCACGTATGTGACGATCCTGCCAACACTCACCCAGGTGAAGCGGAAGCCGTTGTTCGTGACGCCGGCACCCCACGAGTGCCCACACCAGCCGGAGACCAGGCCGCCCGCACTCACGGAAAACGGACCGAGGGCGCAGATCCCCACGGTGCTCGGTACGAGGATGAACGGCAGTAACTTCGGCAAGGCGTGCACGGTGACGCTCGCTCCGCCGGTCCCGGATGTCGTTGTGGTCGTGCCGATGCCGGGATGAAAGAGCCCTGGGGCTCCGACTTCGAGAGCGCTTGATCCGGCGCAGAGCTCGCTGGCCGCCGCAGGCTGCGGTGATGCAAGGATGATCAGGCTCGACGAGCACAGCGCCGCCGCCCACAGCGCGCCGATTCGACGTCGCATGGAAGAAGCTCCTTTCGCTAGGTCAATTGAAGCGAAGGCCGAGTGGAGCCCTTCTGCGATCGTCCGCCCCCGGTAGCTCGTCATTGCGCGAGGCCTTCATTCCTCTCTACGAGCAACTCGGGCGCCCGTGTCACAATTGTTCCGTGGCTGTCGACGACGCCGCCTTTCGAGCCCAAGGTCGTCGTCAGAGCCCAGTGCGACCGGATGAGCTGATCGAGGGAGCCCCCCAGAGAGGCGATCTCGGGTGGCGAACGACGATGTGAGCGCACTGGCGAGCCGGCAGTCACCGGCGCGGAAGGTCGGGCGCCGGGCCGGCTGCCGACATGTCGCTGTCGGCTGCGCGACAGCACGGTCGCGACGAGTGGCTCAGGAAGCGAGTCAGGCTGCGAGGTGTGCAGCTGGAGACCCTGACGTTCGGGGCCGGGCACGTTCGCCGCAGTCACGGGGGCTCGGGCCTCGTACGCTTCCGGCCCGATGATCCGCCGCATCCGTCCTCATGTCGAAGCCGCGCTCCCCGGCTGGGTCGTCGCCCGGATCCTGGTGGTGGGCACGCTCGGCTTCGCCCACCTCATGGCCAAGCGCCTCGACCCGCTCCCCGACTGGAGCTTGCGCCACCTCGACGAAGGCCTCATGGGCTGGGACGCGGTGCGCTACGAGGAGATCGCCCGTCTCGGCTACGAGGCGCTGCCCGACCGCGAGCTGCGCTTCTTCCCCCTGCTGCCGCTCGTGGGCCGCGGGCTCGGCTTCCTCTTCGGCGGCCAGTACGGCTTCGCCCTGTTGCTCATCGCCAGTGCCTCGGCGCTGGCGTTCGGCGCGCTGCTCCACCGGCTCGTGCTGCTCGAACGGGAGGACGACCTCGACAGCGCCCGGCGGGTCACATGGTTCGTGGCGCTGGCGCCCGCCGCCTTCGTGCTGGCCTGGGGCTACAGCGAGGCGTTGGCCGGGGCGCTCACGGCCGCCGGGTTCCTGTTCCTGCGGCAGAGGAAGTGGTGGTGGGCAGCGGCCACGGGCGTGCTCATCGGGCTCGTGCGACCCGTGGGCCTCTTCTTCGTCGTGCCCGCCGCCGTCGAGGCCCTGCGCGCCGTGCGGCGCAGCGAGCTGCCCGCCCGGCTGGCGGCGGTGGCCGCGCCCGCCGTCGGTTGCGCGCTGTACCTCGGGTGGGTCGGCCTGATCTACGGCGATCCGATGCTGCCCTTCACGGTCCAGGAGGAGGAAGGGCTGCGAGGGCCCGCCGCCAACCCGCTCGACGTCCTCGGCACTGCGGTGTCCAACGTCTTCTCCGGGGAGCTGCGCGGCAACGCGCTGCACGCCCCGTGGATCGGCCTGGCCGTCCTGCTGATCGTGCTGGCGGCGAGGCGGCTTCCCGCTTCGTACACGGCCTTCTCCGCCGTCACCGTCGTGGTCGCCCTGTCGTCGGGCAACCTGAGCTCCTTCGAGCGCTACACGTTCACGACCGTGCCGATCCTCGTAGCCGCCGCCGTGGTGCTCGCCGAGGAGCGGGTCGAACGCAGCGCGCTGGCGATCGGGGCGGGCACGATGGCCGTGTTCGGCACGCTGTCGATCCTCGGCTCGTACGTGCCCTGACGCCGCGACGGGCACGCACCCCGCGACCGGTTGGTAGGATGCCGCGCCGAAGGGGAGTAGCCACACTTGGCGACGTCGTCATCCCGGCCTTGCGGCCCGGCGCGTCAGGCCCGAACGGGCGGGCGAGACCTTCGGTCACATCCAACCGTCGAGAAGGTCACCGCCGTGATCGCTGCCACAGTCGTCGTCTGGCTCGCTTCTGGCGTGGTCGCCGGGTTCGTCGTGCACGGCCTGGACGACCACAGGTTCACGCGGGCACTGCTCGTCGTCCTCGGTCCCCTGGCACTGGCCCGGGCCGTGAGCCCAGGGCGCGTCGGGCGCACCAGCGCGCGGGCCTGCGCGGCGGCCGTGCCCCTCCCCGTCGGCGCGGTCGGCCGATGAGCCCCGTGGCCCTGCTCGGCGCGGCGTCGACGGGCACCGACTTCGCGGAGATCACCGTCCCCCTCTGGGGCTGGGCCGCGCTGGTCGGCACCATCGTCTGCATGCTCGTCGTCGACCTGCTGGTGGTGCACCGCCGGCCCCATGCCGTCGGGTTCCGCGAGGCGGCCCTCGAGAGCAGCGTCTGGATCGCCCTGGGCTTGGCCTTCACCGGCCTGATGGCGGCCGCCTTCGGTGGCGCGGCGGCGGGCGAGTACATCACCGGCTACCTGATCGAGAAGAGCCTCTCCGTCGACAACGTCTTCGTGTGGGCCGTGCTCTTCTCGTACTTCGGCGTGCCCCGCGAGTACCAGTTCCGCGTGCTCTTCTGGGGCATCTTCGGCGCCCTTGTCATGCGCGCGCTGTTCATCTTCGCGGGCGTGGCCGTGCTCGAGCGCTTCGAGTGGGTGCTGTACGTGTTCGGCGCTTTCCTGCTCTTCACCGCCGTGCGGATCGCCCGGCACCGCGAGACCGAGGTGCACCCGGAGCGCAACCCGGTGCTGCGGTTCGTCCAGCGGATCGTGCCGTCGACCAACGAGTACGACGGCCAGAAGCTCTTCACCCGACGCACGGGACGGCGGCTGGCCACGCCCCTGTTCATCGTGCTCGTGCTGGTGGAGACCACCGACGTGGTGTTCGCAGTCGACTCCGTCCCTGCCATCCTCGCCGTGAGCCGCGAGCCGTTCATCGTGTTCTCCTCGAACGCCTTCGCCATCCTCGGGCTCCGTGCCCTCTACTTCCTGCTGGCGGGCATGGCCGGGCGCTTCCGCTATCTCAACGTCGGCCTCGGCTTCATCCTCGGCTTCGTCGGCGTGAAGATGCTGGTGGCCGAGCTGTACCACCCGCCGATGTGGCTCTCGCTCGGGGTGATCGCCATGGCGCTCGCCGTCGCGGTGGTCGCCTCACTGCGGGCCGACCGCCGCGACCTTGCGGTCGCCGTGGCCGAGGACTCGGGCATCGTCTGACGGAAGACGGGTCGGCGGAGGCGGACGGGAATCGAACCCGCCGGACGGGGATCGCCCGTCCCGACCGCTTTGAAGGCGGCGGAGCCCACCAGGTGCTCGGACGCCTCCACGCCGTGAGCCCTCGCAGTCTACGACGACGCGATGCGGGCCCGCAGGGCCGCCACCCGCTCGCCGAAGGCGGGCTGCGACAGCGACCACAGCTGGGCGGCCAGCTCCCGGTCGACGGCGTCGGCGTGCTCGTCGACGGTCGCCATCGCTGCGAGCGTCGCCTTGGTGCGCACGACCAGCTCGCGCGGCGCGGCGGCCGGGCGGGCTGCGATCGCCCGGGCGACGTCGAGGAGCTCCTCGTCGGGCACGCAGCGCCACACGAGCCCGGCCCGCTCGGCGTCGGCGCCGTCGAGCACCTCGCCGAACAGCACCATGGCGGCGGCGGCCTGGGGACCGACGGCCCGGCGCAGCATCCACGTGTGGCCGCCGCCCGGGTGAAGGCCCAGGTCGAGGAACCGGGTGTCGAAGCGGGCCCGGGGGGCGGCCACACGCACGTCGCAGACGAGGGCGAGGTTCACGCCTGCTCCGACGGCGGCGCCGTTGACCGCTGCCACCGTCGGCAGCGGCGACCGGCCGATGCGCAGGAAGCCTTCGTAGACCGCCCGTAGCCCGTCCTCGGCCGTGCCTCCGGAAGACGACGACAGGTGGGCCAGGTCCGCGCCCGCGCAGAAGGCAGGCGGCGCGCCGGTGACCACCACGGCGCCGATGCCAGGGTCGTCGTCGATCCGGTCGAAGGCGGCCACCAGCTCCTCGGCCATCGCCGTCGACAGCACGTTGCGGCGATCGGGGTCGTTGAGCGTGACGGTGGCGATGCGTTCCTCGACGTCCACGGTGACGAGAGCCATGGCCGCAGTCTCGCGCCGAGGCCTGGCCGGGCGTTCGAGGTGTGGCGCCGTCCGCTCGTTCGAGTCGGGCGGCGCGAGGACTAGCCTGAACGGACCACGTCAGCCCGACGGCGGAAGGGGCGCGATCGTGACGACACGGCGACTCGCAGCACTCCTGCTGCATGCACCTCCTCCCTTCGGGCACCCACCCCAGGAGGTGCCGTGACTCGACCGCTCCTCGCTCCCCTGCTCGCCGCCCTGTTGACGCTCGGCATGCTCGCCGGCGACGCGGGCGCCGACGACTTCACCGCTCGGCTCGTCACCGTCGACACGCCCACGCGTGCCGACAAGCAACGCCTCACGACGCTCGGCCTCGACCTGACCGAGCACGCAGGCCACGACTACGTGGAGGTCGTGCTGCACAGCGCCGCCGACGAGGAGGCGCTGCGGACCGCAGGCTTCACGTGGGACGTGCGCATCCCCGACCTCGTGGCCCGCGAGGCCCGGATCAACGCGGCCAACCGGGCGTACGCGGCAGCGACCGACGTCTCCCCGTTGCCGTCGGGGCGCGACTCGTACCGCAGGTTGGCCGACTACGAGGCCGACCTGGCGGCGCTGGCCGAGCGGCGGCCCGACATCGTGAAGCCCTTCGAGCTCACCCGCAGCCTCGAGGGCAGGGCCATCCGCGGTATCGAGATCGGCCGGGGCGTGCACGGCCCCGAGGACGGTCGGCCGGTGTTCGCCATGTTCGGGCTGCACCACGCCCGTGAGTGGCCCTCCGGCGAGCACACCATCGAGTTCGCCTTCGACCTCGTGCAGGGCTACGGCGACGACCCCCGCATCACCGATCTCCTCGATCGAGCCCGCGTCCTCGTGGTGCCCGTGGTGAACCCCGACGGCTTCGACAAGTCGGTGAACGACGGGCTGCTCGTGGACCTCCGCCAGGTCGACGACGACACAGGCGGCGACGGCACGGTCGCCATCTTCGGTACGCCCGGCCACGCCTACAAGCGCAAGAACTGCCGGGTGGTCGACGGGCAGGCGCCGCCCCCGGGCTCCTGCACGGCGGCGGCCGTGCCCGCGGGCTTCGGTGTAGGCGTCGACCTCAACCGCAACTACGGCGGGCTGTGGGGCGGTCCCGGCGCCTCCGACCTCGGAGCCGACCCGACGTATCGCGGCGCGGCGGCGTTCTCGGAGCCGGAGACCCAAGGCGTCCGCGAGCTGCTGAGGCGGCGCCACGTCACGACCATGATCACCAACCACACCTTCTCGAACCTGGTCCTGCGGCCCAACGGCGTGGCGCCGGACACCATCGGGCCCGACGGCTACCCCGTCGGCAACTCGCCCGACGAGGAGGCCATGAAGGCGCTCGGCGCCGAGATGACGGCGCAGAACGGCTACCGCAACATCCACGGCTGGGAGCTGTACGACACCACCGGCACGACCGAGGACTGGTCGTACAACGCCACCGGTGGCTTCGGCTACACGTTCGAGATCGGACCCGACGAGTTCCACCCGCCGTACCCCGAGGTCATCGACGAGTACGTCGGCGCCGGTGCGTACGCAGGCAAGGGCAACCGCGAGGCCTACCTGATCGCGCTCGAGAACGCCGTCGACCCGGCCACGCACTCGATCGTGGCGGGCAAGGCGCCTGCCGGGGCCACCCTGCGCCTGCAGAAGACGTTCGCCACCCCGACCTGGGAGGGCTCGGTCCACGACACGCTCGACACGTCGATGGTCGTCGGCCCCAGCGGGCGGTTCGAGTGGCACGTCAACCCCTCGACCCGACCGATCGTGAAGGCGCGGCAGGTGCGACTGACGGCCTCGGAGCCGTTGGAGCCGCCCACCACCTACAGCGGCACAACCCTGCCGCTCCAGCAGACCGACAACGAGTTCACCGTCACCCGTACCGGTGTCGACCTGCTGGAGGTCAAGCTCGACTGGCCCACGCCCGACGACCTCGACCTGTACGTGTTCCGCAAGGAGTCCGACGGCTCGCTCGTCCAGGTGGGCAGCTCGACCAACTTCGTGATCGACAAGGAGCGGGCGCTGGTGCAGAACCCGCAACCGGGCCGGTACGTGCTGCGGGTCGCCAACTACGCCTCGGTGTCGCCCACGTGGACGCTCAGCGCCTCGCTGTTCGACCAGGCCGACGCAACGGTCCCCGGCCTCATCGAGGCGTGGACGCTGTCGTGCGAGCGGGACGGCCGCGTGCTCGAGCAGGTGGCCGTCGTCGTCGACCGAGGCCAGCAGGCGAAGGCCGACCTGAAGCGCTGCGGAGCGCCCAAGGGCCGCTGATCCGGAGGTGAGCGGGACGGACGGCTTTTGTGCGCCGTCCCGCTCACATCGGCGGGCGACCCGCCGACAAGACCCCTGGTTATGGGGTCGGGGAGCAGGGGAGCGGAGCGGGGGCTCGAGAGCCGGGTGCGCCGGTCGTTTGCCGGCATGCACGCGGTCGTCGTGTGCGTCTTCGTGCTGACAGCGGTGTCGTGCGTGCTGCTCGTCGTCGAGCTGCAGCCCTCGCTCAAGCGGTACCGCGCCGCCACGCAGGCCGCCCGCACCGCGCACGTCGCCATGGTGGAGCAGGAGGCAGCCGTCGCCGACTACGTGCTGAGCGGCGACGAGCGCCGGTTGGACCTCTACGTGGAGGGCCGTCGCACCGTGCGCTCCTCCGAGGCCGCCCTGCGGGTCGCGGAAGGCGACCGGGACGTGGCGGCATCGCTCGAGCGGATGCGCCGGGCCCGCGACACCTGGATCGAGCAGTGGGCCGCACCCACGGTCGTGGCCGTGGCCCAAGGGAAGGTGGCCGACCGCGAGTCGACGGTGGCGACAGGGCAGCCGTTGTTCGAGGAGTACCGCCAGGCGGCCACAGAGCTGATCGGGGCCTTGGCCCACGAGCTCGACGGCGCCATCGCCGCCCATGCCCGGGTCGTGACCACCGCGGGCGCGGGCCAGTTCGCCCTGTTCGTGGTGCTGTTGGCCGTGGCCCGGCGACGACGGCGCTCGCTGGTGGACGCACTGGCGCGCCCGATCGACTCGCTGCTGCGCACCATGCAGCGGGTGCAGTCGGGCGACCTTGAGGCGCGTCCCCCCGTGGAAGGGCCGACGGAGGTGCGCCGCCTGGCCGAGGGGTTCGCCGCCGTGACGGCCACGCTCGCCGAGCGCCACGACGAGCTCGCCGCTCGGGAGGCCGACCTCGCCACCCAAGCCGCCGCTCTCCGCCGCGTCCTCGACGTCGCCCGGCGCATCGCCGGCACCGACGACGTCGGCACCGTGCTCGACGCCGTGGGCCGGGCCGCGTTGCTCATCGCGGGTGCCGAACGAGTGGTCGTGTGGTGCGTGGAGCGCGATCTCCTCGTGCCCCGGTTCGACAGTTCAGACGGGCGGCACCCGCTGCCTGCTCCGTGCGGGCTCCACGACCTCCCGGTGGGCGAGGCCACCCGCCGCCCCGTCCTCGTCCCCGACCCGTCCGACGCGCTCGCCCCGGTCACCGGACGGGTGCTGCTGCCGATGACCGCGGCGGGCACGGCCGTCGGCGTCCTCGACGTCACTTCCACGCCGGAGGCACCCATGGCACGCACCACGCTCGGTGCGTTGGAGACGCTGGCCACCCACGCGGCGGGCGCCGTGCGGGCCGCTCGTCTCTACCGCCAGACGATCGAGCTGTCCGAGACCGATCCGGTCACGTCGCTCCCCAACCGCCGTCGCCTCGACGCCGACCTCGACGCCGCGTGCGGGTACGCCGCTCGGTACGGGCGGGAAGCTGCCTTCGTCATGATCGACATCGACCGGTTCAAGTCGCTCAACGACTCGGAGGGCCACGCCCGGGGCGACGACGTGCTGCGCACGGTCGGCCGGGTGCTGCGCTCCGAGCTGCGACGAGGCGACACCGCCTACCGGTACGGGGGCGACGAGTTCGCCGTGCTGCTGCCCGAGGGCGGCGCCGCCGCGGGCCTCGAGCTGGCCCACCGGCTGCGCCGGGCGCTGGCCGTGCACTGCCTGGGCGACGCCGGCAGCCCTCCCGCTCCCCTCACCGCCTCCTTCGGCGTGGCGCCCGCCGGACCCGGCCTCAACGCCCGCGATGTCCTGGTGGCGGCCGACCGCGCCCTCTACGAGGCCAAGCGCATGGGTCGCAACCGGGCCGTGGTCGCCGGTCGCATCGACCAGGTCGCCTCGGCCTGAGGCCGCGCTGCGGCGGCGGGCGCCTGCGGCCGCCATCCGGCATGCTGACCGTCGCATGCCTGCCCAGGTGACGCTCGACACCGACGACGCCACCCGTCGACGCATGAGCCGCCAGCGGTCTCGCGACACCGACCCCGAGCGGGCGCTGCGCTCGTTGCTGCATCGCATGGGGCTGCGCTTCCGCGTCCACCGCCGTCCCGTGCCCGGCGTGCGCCGCGAGGCCGACTTGGTCTTCGCCGGTCCTCGGGTGGCCGTGTTCGTCGACGGCTGCTTCTGGCACCGGTGCCCGGACCATGCCACGTCCCCCCGCAACAACGGGGCGTGGTGGGCGGCCAAGCTGGCGGCCAACGCGGCCCGCGACGCCGACACCGACCGCCGGCTGTCCGAGGCCGGGTGGGCGGTGGTGCGGGTGTGGGAGCACGAGGAGCCGGCGGCAGCCGCGGCCCGCGTCGCCACCGTCGTGCGTGGCCGACAGCCCTCTTGACATCGAACGTGTGTTCGGTAGACTGGCAGGGCAGCACCTTGGAGTAGGGATCGACAGGGCGGCCCACGGCAGGGCCGGCGCCGCACTCCGCACCTGTCCCGCACGGCAGGTAGTGAGATGGCGGCAGCAAGGTTCGGTGGCTCCTCAAGCCACCCGGAAGATCGGTACGTCGCAGGCTTCGGGTTCCCGGCGCTCGAAGACTTCGGCGAACGGGTGCGGTTGGTACGGCGACAACGCGGGCTGTCGCAGGAGGCCCTCGGTGCCCGGGCCGGGCTGCATCGCACCTACATCGGGCACATCGAACGGGGCGAGGTCAACCCCTCACTTCGCAACGTGCTCCTCGTGTCGCAGGCCTTGGAGGTCGATCCCGGCGACCTCCTGCGAGGCCTGCACCTGTGACGGCAGGCGCCCCACCGCCCGTCCCGCGGTGTGGTTTCGGCGCGCCCGCAGTTCGGAGGTGGTCGTCGTTTCGGCGAGCCTGCTCTCCTTGCCCCTGCGAGCCAGGCGGCCGAGCGGCAGGCGGGCGGGTGAGCTAGGAGGGCTCTGCCTTGCCGCCCGGGCGGGGGGCGTCCTCCTCCGTGTGCGCGGGCTCCTCGCCGCGCTCCACGCGGTCTTGGTCCTCGGCGGCGGCCGTGCCGAAGGCGGTGTCCTGGGGGTTGGCGTACAGGTCGGACGCCGGGGTGTCGGTGCGCTCTTGTTCGGACATGGAGGGGTTCCTACCCCGCCAGGAAGCCCAGGCGCACCCGCCGCCGGGGGTTGTCGTCGTTGAGGTCGACCAGCGCGACCCGCTGCCACGTGCCCAGCGCCAGGCGACCGCCCTCCACCGGGAGCACCAGCGACGGGCTGACGAGGACGGGGAGCAGGTGGTCGGCACCGTGGCCCGGTGCGCCGTGGCGGTGGCGGTAGCGGTCGTCCCTGGGCAGCAGGCGGGCGAGCGCGTCCTCCAGGTCGCCCTCCGAGCCCGACCCCAGCTCCATCAGGGCGAGCCCGGCGGTGGCGTGCGGGGCGAAGACGTGCAGCAGGCCGTCGCCCCGCCCTCGGCAGAACGCCTCGGCCGCGTCGGTCAGGTCGACGACGTGGCGGCCGGTGGTGTCGAGCGACAGCTCGGTGGTCTCCACGGCCTCGACACGGTAGCCGGCGGCCGGGGTAGAGAGACGGGCATGCCGGACGACCGCCCACCCGACGCTGTCGGCGACGACCCCGTGACCAGCCGCGAGGAGCTCGAGCTCGACCTGATGGAGCAGGACGCCTCCGACGCCGGCGAGGAGGTCGGCGACGAGATCGAGTGACTAGCCGGCGAGGCGGGGGTCCTCGGTGGACTGCACGCCCGCGTGGAAGACGGCGAAGCGCTCGGCGGCGGCCCCGGCAGCCAGCAGGAGGCCCCCGGCCCGCCGCAGGCGGCGGCCGCCCAGGCCCGTGCACGCCATCCCGGCCAGGGTGAGCCGGCGGGCCGCCACGGCGAACGCGTGCGCCCGGCCTTCGTCGTAGACAGCGCCCACCGGGCCGAGGCCGCGCTTCATGGCGCCCGACGCCGCCACCTCGGCCGCTGCCCCCACCAACGCGAGCCGACGGGCCGGGCCGCTCTCCTCCGACGGTGCCAGCACGACGGCCAGGCCGCCTGCACTCGCCGCCGCCCCCGAGGCGAACAACAGGGGCAGCGTGCCGCGGGCGTCGCGCCAGGCGGGCACGGCGGTGTCGGCCAGCAGCACGCCCGTGTACGTGGCGACCACCGGGGCCAGCACGGCAGCAGCGGTGTCGGCCGCGGCCACGCCGTCGCGCCGCACAGCGGCCAGCCCCACCGCGGGCCCGTACGCCGCCAGCACCCAGCTGCCCACGCTCATCGGGGAGGTGGGCCGCACCACCCGCAGCATGTTGGCGAACCGTTCGGGGCGCCCGAGGTCCTCCACGAGGAACCCGGCGCTCGCCGTGATGGCCGCCAGCGACGTCAGCCGCGCCCGGCGGGCCAGCCGGCGGCGCCCCGTGCGGCGGGCCCCGAAGGCCAGCAGCGACGACCCGGCCGCCACCCCGCCCGTGAAGAAGTAGGCGGGGATCAGCCACTTCCACACCGGCCGCTTGAGGACCGGCCGGCCGTAGTAGCTCATCGGCGGCCGGTGAACGCGGCCACCGCCGCCGCCACCAGCGCCCCCGCGGCCACGGCGGCCGACCGCCATGCGCTCCCCACCGTGCGGGTGGGCACCACGGGATCGGACGGCAGACCGTAGACGCCCGGCTCGTCGAGCAGGAGGAAGAACGCTCCCGCCCCGCCCACGCCGTCGTCGGGGTCGGCCCCGTACAGCCGCGCACCCGGCACCTCCTCGACCCGCGCCCGGGCTCGCTCCCGCAGCTCGTCGAGCGGGCCGAACTGGATCGATGTGGTGGGACAGGCCTGGGCGCACGCGGGCGTGAGCCCGCCCTGCAACCGGTCGTAGCAGAGCGTGCACTTCCACACGCGGCCGTCGCCCGCGCGCTGGTCGATCACGCCGAACGGGCAGGCGGGCACGCAGTAGCCGCAGCCGTTGCACACGTCCTGCTGCACGACGACGGTGCCGAACTCGGTGCGGAAGAGCGCACCGGTGGGGCACACCTCCAGGCAGCCCGCCCGCGTGCAGTGCTTGCACACGTCGGACGACATGAGCCAACGGCCCGGCTGCTCGACGAAGGCGACGTGCCGCCACGTGTCGGCGCCCAGCGCGCCCGTGTTGTCGTAGGACTGGCCGGTGAACGACAGGCCGTCGACCGGCACGCCGTTCCACTCCTTGCACGCCACCTCGCACGCCTTGCACCCGATGCAGATCGACGTGTCGGTGAAGAAGCCGACCCGGGTCGCCGTCATCGCGGGCGCCGGCCGGGGCGGATGTCGCACGTGGCCGCCTTCACCTCCTGGATGTGGGCGTTGGGGTCGAGCACCATGGGGAACAGGTCGTTGGCGGAGTCGCCCCTCGACAGGCCCCGATCGCCCCAGTGGTAGGGCAGCCCCACCTGGTGCACCGGGCGGCCCTGCACCACGAGCGGCGCCAGGCGGTCGGTGACGAGCACGCGTGCCTCGATGGCGGCCCGGGCCGTCACGATCGTGGCCCACCCACCGTTCTCCAGGCCCCGCTCGGCCGCCAACGCCGGGCTGACCTCGCAGAACATCTCGGGCTGCAGCTCGGAGAGCACCCCGAGGAACCGGCTCATCCCACCCGCCCCGTGGTGCTCGGTGAGGCGGTACGTGGTCATCACGTAGGGGAACTCGGCGGCGCCCTGCCGGTGGGTGCGGTTGCGGGAGTGGCGGAGCTCGAGCCGCACCGGGTTGGCCTGCTGGGCGTACAGCGGGTTCTCGAACGGCGACTCGTGCGGCTCGTAGTGCGTGGGCAACGGGCCGTCCTTCAGACCCACGGGGGCGAACAGCCACCCGCGCCCGTCGACCTGCATGGGGAACGGCCCGTCGCCGCCGTGCTCGTCGACGTCGGGCACGTCGTGGCCGACCCAGGCGTCGCCCTCCCGCCACACGTAGCGCTTGCGCTCCGACCACGGCGTGCCGTCGGGATCGGCAGAGGCGCGGTTGTAGAGGATGCGGCGGTCCATGGGCCAGGCCCACGCACGGCGGGTGGCGGTGCGGTTGACCCCACCGGCGAAGCAGCCGCTGTAGATCCAGCAGCCGCAGGCGGTGGAACCGTCGGCCCGCAGGTCGGCGTAGCCCGACAACGGCCGGCCTTCGGCGTCGCGCCCGTTGATCTCGCGCAGCACGGCCTCCGCGTCGGCGGCGTCCCACGTGAGGTCGAGGATCGGGCGGTCACAGGGATCGGTCGACCCCGCCAGCTTCTCCCTGATCAACCGCCCGAGCTCGTAGTAGAAGTCGAGCTCCGACTGGCAGTCGCCCGGCGGGTCGACGGCCTTGTCGTGCCATTGCAGCACCCGCTGCGTGTTGGTGAACGTGCCGTCTTTCTCCGTGTGGGCGGCGGCGGGGAGGAAGAACACCTCGGTCCCGATCGACTCCGGCCGGTCGCGCCAGAAGGCCGCCGTCTCGATCTCCCGCAGGTCGCGCACCACCAGCCACCGCAGTCGGGCCAACGCCTCCCGCTGCACCTTGCCGTTGGCCGATCCCACCACCGGGTTCTCGCCCACCACGAAGAAGCCTTCGACGTGGCCGTCGAGCATCGCCAGTGTCGTGGGGTAGGTGGAGTGGTCGCCGGTGAGCAACGGCAGGTAGTCGAAGCACCAGTCGTTGTCGGCGCGGGCGGCGTCGCCCCACCACGCCTTCAGCAGGCTGACGAGGTAGGCGTCGGTGCGGCTCCACAGCCCGGACCTCGCCCGGTGTCGGGCGAGGTAGTCGTCGAGGGTGCGGTCGCCGTCGGCGTACGGCATGCGCAGGTAGCCGGGCAGCAGGTTGAAGAGCGTGGGGATGTCGGTGGAGCCCTGGATCGACGCGTGCCCCCGCAGGGCGAGGATCCCCCCGCCGGGTCGGCCGACGTTGCCGAGCAGGAGCTGGATGATCGCGGCGGTGCGGATGTACTGCGCCCCCACCGTGTGCTGCGTCCAGCCCACGGAGTAGCAGAGGGCCGTGGTGCGCTCGCGGCCGGAGTTCTCGCACAGCGTGTCGGCCACGCGGGTGAACGTCTCGGCGGGCACGCCGCACAGCTCCTCCACCAGCTCCGGCGTGTAGCGCGAGAAGTGCCGCCTCAGCACTTGGAAGACGCAGCGGGGGTGCTGGAGCGTGGGATCGGAGGCACCGTCGTCCAGCTGCCAGGAATCGCAGTCGTAGGTGCGGCTCTCGGGGTCGAAACCCGAGAACAGCCCGTCGAGGTCCTCGGTGTCGAGGTAGCGCTCGTCGACGAGGGCGGCGGCGTTGGTGTAGGCCCGCACGTACTCGTCGAACCACCGCCCGTTCTCGATGATGTGGCGCACGACCGCGCCGAGGAACACGATGTCGGAGCCGGCCCGGATGGGCACGAAGAGGTCGGCATGGGCGCTGGTCCGCGTGAACCGCGGATCGACGTGGACGACCGTGGCCCCGCGGGCCTTCGCCTCCATCACCCACTGGAAGCCGACCGGATGGCACTCGGCCATGTTGGAGCCCATGATGAGGATGCAGTCGGCGTTGGCCAGATCCTGCTGGTGGGTGGTGGCGCCGCCTCTGCCGAACGAGGTGCCCAGACCGGGCACGGTGGCCGAGTGTCATATGCGGGCCTGGTTCTCGATCTGGATGGCGCCCAGCGCCGTGTAGAGCTTCTTCATGAGGTAGTTCTCCTCGTTGTCGAGGGTCGCTCCTCCCAGACTGGCGAAGCCCAGCGTGCGCCGGTTGGTGTCGTCCCACGTGCGGCGGCGGCTCTCGATCACCCGGTCGGCGATCATGTCGATCGCCCGTTGCAGGGAGAGATCCTCCCACTCGGTGCCGAACGGGGGTCGGTACCTCACCTTCGTCTCGCGCGTGGGGCCCGTCACCAGCTCCTTGGTGGCCGCCCCCTTGGGGCACAGCCGGCCGCGTGAGATCGGGCTGTCGGGATCGCCCTCGACCTGGGTGACCCGCCCGTCGTGCACGAACACCCGCTGCCCGCACCCCACCGCGCAGTAGGGGCACACCGAGGGCACGACCCGATCGGCCGTCTCGGTGCGGGGCCGCAGCCTGGCCGACTCCGACGACTGCGCCGTCGAGCCGAGGCCCAGGAGGTCGCCGCCGCGGAGCTGCCGCCACACCGGCCAGGTCACGGGCCGGGAGCCTATTCCCCCCGTTCCGGCACCAGAACCAGGGGAGGTCAGTCGAAGGCGCCGTGGCGGCCCTCGCCCGCCGCGAACCGCGACGCGCCTTCAACGGTCTCACCCGAAGCGACCACGCCGAGGCCCAGCTCGGTCTCGCGCGCCAGCGCGTCCTTCAGCGAGCGGTCCCACTGCTCGTAGGACGATCGCCGGTCGGAGCGCATGCACAGCTGCGGGAAGCGCCCGATCTCCCGGCCCAGCTCCACGGCCGACGCCAGGGCCGCGCCCGGCTCCACCAGCCGGTTGGCCAACCCCATGCGCAGCGCCTCCTCGCCCGACACGCCCCGGCCGGTGAGGATCAGGTCGAGGGCGTGGCTGTGCCCGACGAGCCGGGGCAGCCGAACGGTGCCGCCGTCGACCAGGGGCACGCCCCAGCGCCGGCAGTACACGCCGAAGACGGCGTCGGCGGCCGCCACCCGCAGGTCGCACCACAGCGCCAGCTCGAGCCCGCCCGCCACCGCGTGCCCTTCGACCGCGGCCACCACCGGCTTCGAGAGGAACATGCGAGTGGGGCCCATGGGGCCGTCGTCGCCCATGCGGTCCGACACGCGGTTGCCGCGCCCGGCCGCCACCGCCTTCAGGTCGGCGCCCGCGCAGAACGTGCCACCGGCGCCGGTGAGCACGGCCACCAACAGCTCGTCGTCGGCCTCGAAGGCCCGGAAGGCGGCCACCAGGGCGTCGGCGGTGGGCCGGTCGACGGCGTTGCGCACCTCGGGTCGGTCGATCGTCACCACCAGCACGCCGCCGGGCTCGACGGCGGTGCGGACGGTCATCGCAGCCCGGTGAGCACCGGGCGACCCTCCTCTGCCCAGCGGATGGTGCCACCCGCCACCGAGACGGCATCCCAGCCCGCCGAGGCCAGCGCCTCGGCCGCGGCCAGGCTGCGGCCGCCCACCGCGCAGATGACGTAGACCCGCTGGTCTCTCGGGATCTCGTGCAGCCGCTCGCCCAGCTCCTCCAACGGGATCAGGCGGGCGCCGGGCACGTGGGCCTCCACGAACTCGTCGGGCCTGCGCACGTCGACCACGGGCGCCCCGGCGTCGAGCGCAGCCGCGAACGTGTCGAGGTCGACCTCCAACCTGTCCCGCTCCCCCATGCGGTGCAGCCTAACGGCGTCGAGGCCTGCGGAGCGGGAACCGAGCGGGGGCCTGCGCCGGGAGGCGGAGAGCGACGAGCTCAGTCGAGGAAGTCGCGCAGGGAGGGAGGCAGGATGCGGTCGCTCGTGGCCAGCGCCGTCTCCATGGCGACGACGCGCAGGTGCAGCTCCGTGGCCGGGTCCATGGCGCCGTCGGGCCGCAGCGGCACCGGGTCGTGCCTCGGAGCGAGGCTCATCGCGCCCCGCCGCCGACGAGCGAATCGAGCTCCCGGCGGGCGGCGGCCACGCCTTGGCGGAGGAGCGCCCGGTTGGCGTCGGAGGCCCGCTCCACCTGGCGACCGGCGAGCCGCAGCGCCTGGCGGTGGGCCCGCAGCAGCCCGGTCCACGGCGGGGGGACGGCAGCGGCCAGCACGGCCAGGGTGGGCTGGGGCCCGAGCCTGAGCTCGGCGCCGAGGTCGGCCACCGCCACGGCCCGGTCGAGCTCGGCGCGGCCCAGCTCGTCGAGCACCAGCTCGATCTCGTGCGAGGCCCGCGCCAGCCATTCGGTGTTGCCCGCCTCGAGGAGCAGGCGCTCCTCCTCCAGCTTGAACCGCAGCAGGTCGAGCAGCCGCCGTTCCCGCCACAGGAGGTCCGAGAGGGCGGTCAGGCGGAGCTCGGACGACTGCATGTGGGCTGATCGGCAGACGGTTTCCGGACCTGAGCCGATCGGGCCATTCTGTCGACCATCCTTCAGGCGAGGACGCCGAGGGCCACGGCCCGGGCGATGGCCTCCTGCCTACCGGTCACGCCGAGCTTGGCGTAGATGTGGGCCAGGTGCGTCTTGACGGTGGCCGGGGTCACGTACATGGCGTCGGCGATCTCCCGGTTGGAGAGGCCCTCGGCCAGCCGAGTGAGCACCTCGACCTCCTTGCGGGTGAGGCCGCCTGCCGCGGGCTCGTCGTCGTCGGCCGGCGTCACCGCCCCCACCAGCAACGGGAGCAGCATGGGCGCCACCACGCGCTCGCCCTTCTCCACCCGAACGACGGCGTCGGCGATCTCCTCGGGGCGGGAGGACCGCACGAGCACGGCGGCGGCGCCGGCGGACAGCACGGCGGTGAGCTCGTCGCGCCCCGGGCGGTCGAGCAGGACCACCACGTGGCGGGCCGCCGCCCGCCGCACCAGGTCGACCACGGGCATGTCGCGCAGCGCTCCCACCACCAGGAACGTGGGGTCGGACGCCGCCGCCTTGCCCAGGCCCTCCTCGCCCTGCCCGGCCTCGCCCGCGACGCGCACCCCGGCTGTCCGCATCGCCTGGGCGATGCCGAGACGGACCAGGGGCCACTCGTCCACGATCACCGCGGTGGTGGCGGCGGGCACGGCGGCATCGTACCGGCGGCCCCTCGCAGCCCCCGGGTGACTAGCCCGGTTCGGCGGGGTGTCCTCCGTCCGACCGGGTGGTGCGGCCGACGAAGATCAGCCGCGCGGCCGATGTGCCGGGTGTCCGGAATCACCGAGATTTGCCGTATGGCGACCGAAGGACGTGTCGAGCGGCGGGCACACCAGCGGA
>DATAAM010000050.1:0-5471 GCA_036260075.1 Acidimicrobiales bacterium | reverse complement strand
GGCCAGGACATCACCCACGGCCTCCCGCGCGTCGTCGAGCTGTTCGAGGCCCGCACGCCGAAGGGCGCCGCCGTGCTCGCTCGCACGTCGGGCGTGGTCCGCATCAGCGAGGAGGAGAACGGCCGCCGCATCACAATCGTGGGCGACGACGGCTCGGAGGACTCCTACAACGTCTCGGCCCGGGCCCACCTGGAGGTGTCGGAGGGCTCGGAGATCTCGGCGGGCGACCCGCTGGTCGAGGGGCCCAAGGACCCCAAGGAGCTGCTGGAGATCAAGGGCATCCGCGAGACGCAGCAATACATCGTGGAAGAGGTGCAGAAGGTCTACCGCGACCAGGGCGTGCCCATCCACGACAAGCACATCGAGCTGATCGTGCGCCAGATGCTGCGGCGGGTCTCGGTGGCCGAGCCCGGCGACTCCGGCTTCCTGCCGGGAGAGCGGGTCGACTCGAAGGTGTACGCCGACACCAACCGACGGCTGGTGCAGGCGGGCGAGCGGCCCGCCGAGGGCAGACCCGAGCTGATGGGCATCACCAAGGCGTCGTTGGCCACCGACTCGTGGCTGTCGGCGGCGTCGTTCCAGGAGACGACCCGGGTGCTCACCGAGGCGGCCATCGAGGGCAAGTCCGACCACCTGTTCGGGCTGAAGGAGAACATCATCATCGGCAAGCTGATCCCGGCCGGGACCGGCATGCACCGCTACCGCGACGTCGAGATGGACGCTCCCGAGGCGGAGAAGCTCTCCTTCTGGACCTCCGACGTGGAGGCCGAGACCGAGGACCTGGCCGCCTGGCTGGCCAACATCGGCTCCACGGGCGGCGACGGCGACGGGGCCGCTCCCGCACCGGCCGACGAATCGGCCTGACCCCACCGTTTTTCTCCGCAAATCCGGGCCTCTGGGCCCGGATTTGCGGAGAAAACGACGAGCGCCTGTGAGGACGCGCGCTACGGGCCGGCGGTCGAGCGGCCGAGACTTCCTCCGTGGACCTGTTCCTCGACGCCGCCTTCGGCATGCTGGCGGCTGCCTGGCCGCCGGTACGCCGAGCCGCCCGTCGCTGGAGCGACCCGCACGCGTGGGCCGAAGGTCGTCGCACGGTGTGGACGTGGCTCGCCGCCCTCGGCCTCCTGCTGCCGCTGGCCCCGGTCGCCGTCGGCACGGTGCACTTCGTGGGCGTTGCCTTCCGGATCGCCGGCGACGACCTCATGTTCATGCTCGGCATCCTGCTGTTCCTGCCGCTGGCGGCCTTCGCCGTATTGGCCGCCTGCATCCTCGCCTCGCTGGCCCTCTCGGTTGCCTTCTGGCTGCTGACAGGGAGGCCGCACGCGGCCGTCTTCGCAGGCGGCTACCTCTTCCTGCTCGCGCTCCTCAGCTGGCCGCTGTTCTCGACCGGGCTCGACGGCTACGGCCGGGCCCTCGCCGGCACCACGGCGTCGGCCCTCCTCCTGCTCCTCGCTTACCTCGCCGCGGACAGGCGGACGGGCCGCATCCCTGCCGCATAGCGTCGCCGTCGTCGGGGCCGACCGCGGGCCGTTTGCCGCCGTCATCCGCGAGCCCTACCATGTTCCGTCGGCCGCAGCGCCGTTCGGCGTCGCGCCACCAGCCCGGAAAGGTCGAGGTTTGCCCACCATCGCGCAGCTGGTCCGCAAGGGCCGGCAGAGCAAGCAGTCGAAGACGAAGACGCCTGCCCTGAAGGGGGCGCCCCAGCGCCGCGGCGTCTGCACCCGCGTCTACACGACCACCCCCAAGAAGCCCAACTCGGCGCTGCGCAAGGTGGCCCGGGTGCGGCTCACGAGCGGCATCGAGGTGACGGCCTACATCCCGGGCGTGGGCCACAACCTGCAGGAGCACTCGATCGTGCTCGTCCGCGGCGGTCGTGTGAAGGACCTGCCGGGCGTCCGCTACAAGATCATCCGTGGCACCCTCGACACCAGCGGCGTGCGCGACCGCAAGCAGGCCCGCAGCCGCTACGGCGCCAAGAGGGAAGGGTAAGGCCGCGCCATGCCCCGCAAAGGTCCCGCCCCCCGCCGCGAGCTCATGCCCGACCCGGTCTACCGGTCGGTGCTGGTCACCCAGGTGGTCAACAAGATCCTGTCCCGCGGCAAGCGCACGCTGGCCGAGCGCATCGTGTACGAGGCGCTCGACATCGTGAAGGACAAGACCGGCGCCGAGCCGATCGCCACCCTCAAGCGCGCCGTCGAGAACACCAAGCCCGCCCTCGAGGTGAAGAGCCGCCGGGTGGGCGGCGCCACCTACCAGGTGCCGGTCGAGGTGCGCCCCCGCCGGGCCACCACCCTGTCGATCCGCTGGTTGGTGGGATACGCCCGCCAGCGCCGGGAAAAGACCATGGCGCAGCGCCTCGCCAACGAGCTCCTCGACGCGAGCAACGGCATCGGCTCGGCGGTGAAGCGCCGTGAGGACATGCACAAGATGGCCGAGTCCAACAAGGCGTTCGCCCATTATCGGTGGTGATCGCAGCGAAAGCAGAGCTTTCGCTGCGAGTTTGATCGAGCTTCGGCCGGACCGGCCAAGCCGGATCCGGCCTTCGCGCTGAGGTTTCATATGGCTGATGCCCCTGCAATCCGACAGTTCCCCCTTGCCCGGACCCGCAACATCGGGATCATGGCGCACATCGACGCGGGCAAGACCACCACGACCGAGCGGATCCTCTACTACACGGGCAAGACCTACAAGATCGGCGAGGTCCACGAGGGCGCCGCCGTCATGGACTGGATGGTCCAGGAGCAGGAGCGCGGCATCACGATCACGTCCGCTGCCACCACCTGCAAGTGGAAGGACACCTGGATCAACATCATCGACACCCCCGGCCACGTCGACTTCACCGTCGAGGTGGAGCGGTCGCTGCGGGTGCTCGACGGCGCCGTCGCCGTGTTCGACGCCGTGGCGGGCGTGGAGCCCCAGACCGAGACGGTGTGGCGCCAGGCCAACAAGTACGGCGTGCCCCGCATGTGCTTCGTCAACAAGATGGACCGCATCGGCGCCGACTTCTTCCGGGCCGTCGACATGATCAAGGACCGCCTCGACGCCACCACCGCCGTGGTGCAGATCCCCATCGGGGCCGAGGGCCACTTCAAGGGCATGGTCGACCTCCTCACGATGAAGGCCCTCGTGTGGGACGAGAGCTCGCCGGGCGGCGAGGCGTACGAGACGGTCGACATCCCGGGCGAGCTCCAGGGCGAGGCCGAGGCGTGGCGCATGCAGCTCATCGACACACTGGCCACGTTCGACGACAGCCTCACCGAGAAGTACCTCGGCGAGGAGGAGATCACCGCCGAGGACCTCCGGCGGGCGCTGCGCAAGAGCACGATCGGCGGGGACATCGTGCCGGTGCTGTGCGGATCGGCGTTCAAGAACAAGGGCGTGCAGCCCATGCTCGACGCCGTTGTCGACTACCTGCCCAGCCCCGTCGACATCCCGCCCACGCAGGGCATCGACGTGAAGGGGATCGAGGAGCTCGAGCGGCGAGCCGACGACGCCGAGCCGTTCTCGGCCCTGGCCTTCAAGATCATGACCGACCCCCACATGGGCAAGCTCACCTACGCCCGTGTCTACAGCGGCAAGCTCGACAAGGGCGGCACGATCCTCAACTCCACCAAGGACCGCAAGGAGCGGGCCGGGCGCATCCTCCAGATGCACGCCAACCACCGGGAAGACCGCGACGCCGCCTTCGCAGGCGACATCGTGGCGCTGGTCGGGCTGAAGCAGACCACCACCGGCGACACGCTGTGCGACCCCAACGCCCCCATCGTGCTGGAGTCGCTGGAGTTCCCCGAGCCGGTCATCCACGTGGCCGTGGAGCCCAAGACCAAGGCCGACCAGGACAAGCTGTCCAAGGCTCTCCAGTCGCTCTCCGAGGAGGACCCCACCTTCCAGGTGCACTCCGACGAGGAGACGGGCCAGACCGTCATCGGCGGCATGGGCGAGCTGCACCTCGAGGTGCTGGTCGACCGCATGCTGCGCGAGTTCCGGGTCGACGCCAACGTGGGCAAGCCCCAGGTGGCCTACCGGGAGACGATCACCAAGTCGGTCGAGAAGGTCGAGATGCGCTACATCCGCCAGACCGGCGGCCGCGGCCAGTACGGCCACGTGGTGATCACCCTGGAGCCCACCGGCCCCGGCGGCGGCTACGAGTTCGTCGACAAGATCACCGGCGGCGTGATCCCCAAGGAGTACATCCCGTCGGTCGACGCAGGCATCCAGGAGGCGCTCCAGAACGGCGTGCTGGCCGGGTACCCCACCGTCGACGTGCGGGCCATCCTCACCTACGGCTCGTACCACGACGTCGACTCGTCCGAGATGGCGTTCAAGATTGCCGGGTCCATGGCGCTGAAGGAGGCGGCCCGCAAGGCGTCGCCCGCGCTGCTGGAGCCGATCATGGCCGTCGAGGTCGTCACGCCCGAGGACTACATGGGCGACGTGGTGGGTGACCTCAACAAGCGCCGGGGCCGCATCGAGGGCATGGACCAGCGGGGCAACAGCCAGGTCGTGTTAGCGCAGGTGCCGCTGTCCGAGATGTTCGGGTACGCTACCGACCTTCGATCGCGCACCCAGGGTCGTGCCACCTACACCATGCAGTTCCACTCCTATCAGCAGGTGCCCGAGAACATCTCGAAGGAGATCGTCGCTCGGGTCCGCGGCGAGTAACTCCGAGGAGCGAGCCTCAAATGGCAAAGCAGAAGTTCGAGCGAACCAAGCCCCACGTGAACATCGGCACGATGGGTCACATCGACCACGGCAAGACGACCCTCACGGCCGCCATCACGAAGACCCTCGCCGACCGGGTGGAGGGCAACTCCTTCACCGCCTTCGACCAGATCGACAAGGCGCCGGAGGAGAAGGCCCGCGGCATCACGATCTCGATCGCCCACGTGGAGTACCAGACGGCCAACCGTCACTACGCGCACGTCGACATGCCGGGGCACGCCGACTACATCAAGAACATGATCACCGGCGCCGCCCAGGTCGACGGAGCGATCCTGGTCGTGTCTGCGGCCGACGGCCCCATGCCCCAGACCCGTGAGCACGTGCTGCTGGCCCGCCAGGTGGGCGTGCCGTCGATCGTGGTGGCGCTCAACAAGGCCGACATGGTCGACGACGAGGAGCTGCTCGACCTGGTGGAGCTCGAGGTGCGGGAGCTGCTCAACGAGTACGAGTTCCCCGGCGACGACGCCCCCATCGTGCGGGTGTCGGCGCTGAAGGCGCTCGAGGGCGACGCCACATGGCAGGACAAGATCATCGAGCTGATGGACCAGGTCGACTCGTACGTGCCCGAGCCCGTGCGCGAGCTCGACAAGCCGTACCTGATGCCGGTGGAGGACGTGTTCTCGATCACCGGCCGCGGCACCGTGGTCACCGGCAAGATCGAGCAGGGCATCATCAAGACCGGCGACGAGGTGGAGATCGTGGGCCTGCGGGCCACGCAGAAGACCACCTGCACCGGCGTCGAGATGTTC
>DATAAM010000049.1:0-13509 GCA_036260075.1 Acidimicrobiales bacterium | reverse complement strand
GCCGCGCCCGCCACCACGATGCACGACAGCTCCAGCACGCCGTGGGGCACGACCAGCTGGAAGAACACGTCGCCGTTGCCCGACTCGACGGCCAGCCCGGTGACCACGCCGATGACGAGCCCGTTGTAGAGGAGGGCGGCGGCGGTGAGCAGGCCCGCGCTGATGCCGCCTGCGAACGCGGCGAACGCCACGCGGATGTTGTTCACGAAGATCTCGATCGAGAAGGCGGCGCGGTCGGCCGACGGCATGCCCAGGTCGGCACCGCCCCGCTTGGGCTCGGTGACGGCCTGGAACGCCTCGGGCACCACCCTCGCCGCGGTGGCGGGGTCGTCGCGTGCCCACAGCGCGCACAGCACGAGTGGGCCCAACAGCAAGGCGCCCGACACCGCCAACAGCACGGGCCGCTCGCGGACCCGCTGCCAGTAGCCGGTGGCCAAGAACGTCAACGGCGACCGACGCCGCGCCTGCGAGCCGTAGACGAGGTGGCGAGCCCGTCCCACCGTCTGCTCCAGCCGGGCCACGACCGGGTCGCCCGGGAAGCTGCGACGGGCCAGCGCGAGGTCGGCCACCACGGCGCGGTAGCGCCGCCCCAGCTCGAGCACCCGGTCGGGCCCGAGCCGCTCCGCTCGCCCGCGCGCCTCGGCCACCAGGCGGTCGAGCTCGGCCCAGGCCTGTTCGCGCTCACGGAGGAAGCGGTCCGGCGTCATGTTCGCCATCTAGCGTTGCCGGTCGTGGAGCTCGAGGACCGCATCTCCATCGACACGCCCGAGGGCGTCACGCTCGAGGTGCCGCTGGCCGGCATCGGGTCGCGGTTCGTGGCCGAGCTCGTCGACCAGTTCCTCCAGTGGCTCGTCATCCTCGCCCTGCTGCTCGTGCTGGTGGCCACGGTGGGCGACACAACGGGCGGGGGCCTCCTCTTCGCGCTCTTCCTGCTCGGCGTCTTCGTCGTGCAGTTCGGGTACCACGTGCTGTTCGAGGTGACGGCGTCGGGCCGCACGCCGGGAAAGCGCTGGACCGGCCTGCGCGTGGTGAAGGCCGACGGCGGCCCCGTCGACTTCGCGAGCAGCGCGGTTCGCAACCTCCTTCGCATCGTCGACATGCTGCCCACCTTCTACCTCGTCGGGATCGTCGCCATCGTGGCCAGCCGTCGCAACCAGCGTCTGGGCGACATGGCGGCAGGCACCATCGTCGTGCGCGAGAAGACCGGGGGCCGCGCCACCCGAGGGCGGGCGTGGGCGGCCCCGCGGCCGGTGGGCGAGCCGTCGCCGGAAGCCGCCGCGTGGGACGTGGCCGCCGTCACCAACGAGGAGCTCGCCACCGTCCGCCGCTTCCTCGAACGCCGGGCCACGCTCACCCCCGAGGCCCGGGCCCGCCTGGCCGCCGAGCTGGCCGCCCGACTGCGGCCCAAGGTCGTCGGCCCGCCCGACGGCATGACCCCGGAGCGGTTCCTCATCGAGCTCGCCGCCGTGAAAGCCACTCGCGGCTGACGCCGACCGGTACGCTCCGCGCCGTGAACAGGGCGACGACAGTCGACCTCACGAGCCTGCGCCTCGCCGGCGGCGTGATGCTGGCCGTGGCGGCGGTGCGACCCCTGGTGCCCGGCACCCCTGGCGTGCCCTGCCCGCTGCGCCTGGCCACCGGCATCCCCTGCCCGCTGTGCGGCATGACCACCAGCGTCACCGCTGCCGCCCACCTCGACCTCGGCGAGGCGGCCGCCGCCAACCCGGCGGGCATCCTGGCCGTCGCCGTCGCCGTGGTGCTGCTGCTCGCCCGCCGCCCCACCCGCCTCGACCTCCCGAAATGGGCAGTGCCCGCCGCGTTCGCAGCCATGTGGGCGTTCCAGCTTCAGCGGTTCTCGATCGTGTAGTCCCCCGAAAGGAGCGTGCAGTGGGTGAACCCTTCAACGCAGCAGGTGGTGCCAGCGGCCCCCGGGCCTCGATCGGCGTGCGGTTCGTGGCGGCACTGATCGACGGCATCATCCTCGGCATCGCCGTACGCATCCTCCAAGCGGTGCTCGGCTTCCCCGCCGGCACGGCGGTGGGCGTCCTCCTCGGCATCGCGTACTTCGCCTACTTCGAGGGACAGCCCGCGGGCCAGACGCTCGGCAAGCGGGCCATGAACATCCGGGTGATCGACTTCGCCACGGGGGGCTCCCTCGACTCCTCCAAGGCGTTGGTGCGCTCGTTGGTGCGCGAGGTGTCGGGGCTGGCCTGTGCCATCGGCTTCATCTGGGCGCTGTTCAACCCGGAGAAGCAGACGTGGCACGACCTGGCCGCCAACACGGTGGTGGTGCCGACCTCGGCCTACCCGCCCCCCGCGTAGCCCCTGCCTGCGGAAGCGTCGCGGACGGCCCGCCACACCCGCTCGGGCGTGGCGGGCATCTCGACGTGGCGCACCCCCAGGTGGGCCAGGGCGTCGACCACCGCGTTCTGCACGGCAGGGGTGGCACCGATGGTGCCCGACTCGCCGATGCCCTTGGCGCCCAGCTCGTTCACCGGCGTGGGCGTCTCCATGTGCAGCACTTCGAAGCGGGGCAGCTCGGCGGCGGACACGAACGCGTAGTCGGCGAGGTTGGCGGTGATCGGGTTGCCGTCCTCGTCGTAGCGGACCTCCTCGAACAGCGCTTGGGCGATCCCTTGGGCCAAGCCGCCGTGCACCTGCCCCTCGGCCAGCATCGGGTTGAGGATGCGGCCCGCGTCGTCGACCGCCACCAACCGCCGCAACCGCACCTTGCCGGTCTCCGTGTCCACCTCCACCACGGCCACGTGGGCGCCGAACGGGAACGTGGGACCGGTGCCCTGGTAGTCGACCTCCGCGAGCAGCCCCTCGGGGGCGGCGGCGGCCACCTCGGCCAGCGTGCGGGCCACCGCGGGCGTGCCGATCACGTGGAAGTGCTTCACCGTGGGGTCGTACACGACGTCTTCGACGCCGGCCTCCAACAGGTCGGCGGCCACCTGCTTGGCCTGCTGCAACACCTCGCCGGTGGCGCGGTGCACGGCCACGCCGCCGGTCTGGATGGAGCGCGAGCCCATGGTGCCGATGCCACGCGGCACGGCGTCGGTGTCGCCGTAGACGACCTCCACGTCGTCGAGGTCGACGCCGAGGCGGTCGGCCACGATCATCGACATCGAGGTGATGTGGCCCTGCCCGTGCGGTGACACACCCGTGCGCACGCGCACCTTGCCGTCGGGCAGCACCTCGACGGCTCCGAACTCGTTGGCCGGGCCGCCGCCCGCGGTGATCTCGACGTAGGTGGAGACCCCGATGCCCACCTGCACGATGTCACCGGCCTCCCGGCGGCGACGCTGCTCGGCTCGCAGCTCGTCGTAGCCGGCGGCGTCGAGCACGAGGTCGAGCGCTCGCTCGTAGTCGCCGATGTCGTAGGTGGTGCCGGTCGACGCCCGGTACGGGAAGGCGGCCTTGCCGATGAAGTTGCGCCGGCGCACGTCCACGGGGTCCATCCCGATCTCGGCGGCAAACAGGTCGACGGCCCGCTCGACGGCGGCCGTGGCCTCCGGCCTCCCCGCTCCCCGGTAGGCGACCGTGGGCGTGGTGTTGGTGACGACCGAGCGCGAGGAGAACTCCACCCGTGGGATGGCGTAGACACCGTCGACCATCGTGCGGGTCATCACCGGAAGGGCGGCCCCGAGGCGTGGGTAGGCGCCCGAGTCCTGGATCACGGCGAGGCGGTAGGCCAGGATCCTCCCGTCGCCGGTGCCGCCGATCTCGACGTCCTGCACCTGCCCGCGACCGTGGCCCATGGCCACCATGCTTTCGGAGCGGGTCTCCACCCACTTCACCGGCCGCCCGACCCGCCGGGCCACCCAACCAACGATGAGGTCCTCGGGGTAGTTGCCGATCTTGGCGCCGAAGCCCCCGCCCACGTCGGGGGCGATCACGTGGATGCGATCGGCGTCGATGCCGAGCCGGTGGGAGATCTCGTCGCGCACGCCGTGGGCCGTCTGCGTGGACGCCCACACGGTGAGCCGACCGTCCTCGCCCCACCGGGCGGCCGCTCCCCGTGCCTCCAACGGGCACGGCGCCACTCGCTGGTTGACGATGCGCCGCCGCACCACCACCTCGCACCCGTCGAACAGGGCGGGGTCGTCGGCGCCGGGCAGCGACGTGGCCAGGTTGGTGCCTGCCGCCGGGTACAGCAGCGGGGCGCCCTCCTCCAGCGCAGCCACGGGGTCGACCACTGCAGGCAGCGGGTCGTAGTCGACGAGCACCCGCTCGGCCGCGTCCTCGCCCTGGTACCGCTCCTCCGTCACCACGATGGCCACCGGCTCGCCGACGTAGCGCACGGTGTCGCCCGCCAGCCACGGCCAGGCCATCTCCTGGTTGACGAAGCCGAAGGGGGCGATCGGGGCGATGTCGAGGTCGGCGGTGGTGACGACGTCGATCACCCCCGGGGCCTCACGGGCCTCGGACACGTCGATCGACAGGACGCGGGCGTGCGGCATCGTGGAGCGCACGAAGGTCATCCACGCCGCGCCCGGCAGCGGCAGGTCGTCGAGGTACTTCCCCCCGGTGGTGAGGAACGCCGGATCCTCGCGCCGGAGCACACGGTTGCCCAGGATGCTCACAGGGCGACTCTACCGATCGCCTGGGAACCGGGTACCGGCGACGCACGTCGAAACGGCATGCGCCGCCTGCTCGCCGCCTCCGCCCTCGTCCTCCTGGTCACCGCTCTCGCCGCCGCACCGGCCGTCGCCTGCGGCGGGCTGGTGGCGCCCAACGGCACCGTGCGCCTCCTGCGCACCTCGACGCTCGCCGCCTACCACGCGGGCGTCGAGCACTACATCACCTCGTTCACGTTCACGGGCGGCGGGGCGGAGGTCGGGTCCATCGTCCCGCTGCCCGGAGTTCCCACCAAGGTGGAGCGAGGCGGCGACTGGACGCTGCAACGGCTGCAGCGCGAGACGCAGCCCGTGTTCGAGGCGGCGGCGGCGAGCACCGACGCGGGCGCCCGCACGACCTCGGCCAAGGTCCTCCTGGAGACCCGCATCGACGCCTTGGACCTCACCGTCCTCGAAGGCGGCGCAGCCGAGGTGGGCCGCTGGGCCACGGAGCACGGCTTCGCCCTCTCCCCCGACGCCCCCGAGGTGCTGGAGTTCTACGCCGCCCGCAGCCCGATCTTCCTGGCCGCCCGCTTCGACGCCAAGGCGGCCGCCGCTCGGCAGCAGGGCGTGGGCGACGGCACCCCCGTCCACCTCACGATCCCCACCGACCGGCCCTGGGTGCCGCTGCGCATCCTGGCGCTGGGGCGGGGCGAGGCCGAGCCGGTCGAGGCCGACGTCTACCTCCTGACGGACCGACAGCCCGACCTGCTCGGCCTCACCGGGCTGCGGGAGGAGCGCAGCGAGCCCGCGTCCGCCGCGCTGCTACAAGACCTCCGCTTCGACAAGGGCATGCAGTGGGTGCCGTACTCGATGTGGCTCACCCACCTCCGCGTCGACGCCCCGGCCCGCGTGCTCGACCACGACCTCGCCATCTCCGTCGACGAGCGGTCGCCGTCCTCCGTCGACGCCGGCTACTCGCTGATCTCGAGCACCGAACCGATCGACGAGCACGGACGCCCGCCGCTCTGGCCGTTCGTGCTGGTCACCGCGCTGGTCGGCGCGGCCTCCGTCCCACTGCTTCGCCGACGGTGGGGCTGAAGGCCGCGCCGGCCGCGCTCGCGCTGGCGCTCCTCGGCTGTGGCAGCGCAGATGCCACGCAGACGGTCGTGCTGACCGCCCGCCACTCGCGCTTCGACCCCGCCGTCGTGCCCGTGCGGGCGGGCACCACGGTGCGCATCGTCGTCCGCAACCTCGACCCCATCGACCACGAGCTGATCGTGGGGGACGACGAGGTCCAGCGGCGGCACGAGACCGGAACCGAGCCGCACCACGGCGATCGACCCGGGGAGGTGAGCGTGCCCGCAGGCACCACCGCGGCCACCACGTTCCGAATGCCCGCCTCGGGCGACGTGCCGTTCGGCTGCCACCTACCCGGCCACTGGGCCTACGGCATGCAGGGCGTGCTCACGACCAGAACGTGACGCCGTCCCACAGCCGACCCCAGAGGCCGGGCTCGTCGCGCTTCTCGGCGGGCGCCTCGGGGGCGGGGTCGGGACGAGGCGCGGGGAGGATGGCGTACGCCTCCTCGCCCGGCCTCACCAACGAGTACTGCTCGCGGGCCAGCCGCTCGATCTCCTCGTCGGTGTTGAGCTTGCGGATGCGGGCGGCCAGGCGCTCGTTCTGCTCGGACAGCACGGCCAGGCGCTTCTCCGTCGCCGCCAGCTTGCTCCGTTGCTGCACGTAGGTGCGCGTCGGGAACACGGCGAGGAACAGCACGCCGACCACGATCACCGAGATGACGAAGGGCCAGGCCGCCCGCCTCACCGGCGCAGCCCCCGGAGCTCGGCCGACTCGCCCAGGTCCTCCTCGATGCGCAGGAGCTGGTTGTACTTGGCCACGCGGTCCGAGCGGGCGGGCGCACCGGTCTTGATCTGCCCGCAGTTGGTGGCCACGGCCAGGTCGGCGATCGTGGTGTCCTCCGACTCGCCCGAGCGGTGCGACATCACCGCCGTGTACCCGTGCCGCATCGCCAGAGACACGGTGTCGAGCGCCTCGGTGAGCGTACCGATCTGGTTGACCTTGACGAGGATCGAGTTGGCCACGCCTTGGTCGATGCCGCGTTGCAGCCGCTCGCTGTTGGTCACGAACAGGTCGTCGCCCACGAGCTGCACGCGACCGCCCAGCGCCTTGGTGAGCGAGGCCCAGCCCTCCCAGTCGTCCTCGGCCATGCCGTCCTCGATCGACACGATCGGGTAGCGGTCGCACAGGTCGACCCAGAAGCCCACGAAGTCGTCGGACGACAGCCGCCGTCCCTCGCCCGCCAGGTCGTACACGCCGTCCTTGTGGATCTCCGAGGCGGCGGGGTCGAGGGCGATCGCCACCTCGTCGCCGGGCACCCGGCCCGCCTTCTCGATGGCCTCCACGAGCAGCTTGACGGCGTCCTCGTTGTGGCCCAGGTCGGGGGCGAAGCCGCCCTCGTCGCCCACCGCGGTGGACAGGCCCCGGTCGTGCAGCACCTTCTTCAGCACGTGGTAGATCTCCACGCCCCACCGCAGCGCCTCGGAGAACGAGGCGGCGCCGACCGGCATGAGCATGAACTCCTGCAGGTCGATGGTGTTGTCGGCGTGGGCCCCGCCGTTCACCACGTTCAACATCGGCACCGGCAGCACGTGGGCGTTGGCCCCGCCCACGTAGCGGTAGAGAGGGACCTCGAGCTCGTCGGCCGCCGCCTTGGCCACCGCCAGCGACACGCCCAGCACGGCGTTGGCGCCGAGGCGCGCCTTGTTGTCGGTGCCGTCGGCGTCGATCATCAGCTGGTCGACCCGGCGCTGGTCGAGCGCCTCCTCGCCTTGGAGCAGCTCGAGCAGCTCGGTGTTCACGTGCTCGACCGCCCGCTGCACGCCCTTGCCCCCGAAGCGGGCGGCGTCGCCGTCGCGCAGCTCCACCGCCTCGAACGTGCCGGTCGACGCACCCGAGGGCACGATCGCCCGGCCGTGGGCGCCGGAGGCCAGGAACACCTCCACCTCCACCGTGGGGTTGCCCCGGGAGTCGAGGACCTCCCGACCGATGATGTGCTCGATGCTGCTCATGTGACTCCTGTTGAAATTGTGATCACCACGGTACCGTTCCGGCGCCCGGCTCACGCGTCATGGCGCGGGCTTTGCATCCCAAAACGCTTGACCTCGTCCCACAGGTCGTCGGAGAGGGGGACGCCGCGCTCGGCGGCCAGCGCCTCCATGGCCCGGAAGCGGTCGCGGAACTTGGCCGTGGCCCCCCGCAGCGCCGCCTCCGGGTCCACCCCGAGGTGGCGGGCCAGGTTGACGACGGCGAACAGCAGGTCGCCCACCTCGTCGTCGGACGGGTCGGCCCGCACCTCCTCCAGCTCCTCGACCACCTTCTCGTACACGGGCTCGGCCGCGGGCCAGTCGAAGCCCACCGACGCCGCCTTGCGCTGCACCTTGTGGGCGTGGAGCAGCGACGGCAGGTCGCCGGGGATGCCGTCCATCAGCGAGGACCGGCCCTTCTCCTCCTGCTTGATCTGCTCCCAGTTCTTCATCACCTCGCCCGCCGTGCCCGCCTCCACCGACCCGAACACGTGCGGGTGGCGGCGCACGAGCTTGTCGTGGATGCCGCGGGCCACGTCGGCCAGGTCGAACTGCCCCGCCTCCGCCCCCAGCACGGCGTGGAAGAAGACCTGGAACAGCAGGTCGCCCAGCTCCTCACACAGGTGGTCGGGGTCGTCGCCCTCGATGGCCTCCAGCACCTCGTAGGTCTCCTCCAGCAGGTGCCGGGTGAGCGACCGGTGGGTCTGCTCCCGGTCCCACGGGCAGCGCTCCCGCAGCGTGCGCACCAGCTCGTGGAACCGCACCAGCTCCCCCGCCACCGGCGACGACAGCGCAGGCACGTACACGGACGTCAGGTGGTCGGGCTCGAACGCCCGGTCGACGTCGGCCCAGGGCACCTCGAACACCGCCTCGTCGGGCAGGCCCAGGCGCTGCAGCACGAGCACATCGGGGCCGTCGTCCACCGCCAGCTTGACCTCCGACAGCAGCGCCCGCGAGTGGCAGTGGTACACCACGAACGGGCCCCGCTCTCCCGCCGCCTCCTCGGCGAAGCGATAGGCGTCGACCAGTCGGGCGCCGGTCCCCACCCGCGCCCACACCAGGTCGGTGAACGACACCGCGGGCAGCACCTCCACGGGCACGCGGCCGTCGGCCAGCAGCAGCTCCACCGACCGCTCGGCGACGCCGGGCGAGCCGGGCACCAGGTACAGCACCTCCCCGTGCTCGCCCGCGGCGGCCACCAGCGCGTCGGCGATGCCGTGGTACACGTCCTCGAAGGACTCGGCCCGCTCGTACAGCTCGTCGAACGACTCCGCCTCGGACACCGCTTCGGCCGCCGGGTGCCGACGGGTCCGCAGGAAGCGCCGGGGGATGCGCGCGATCGCCTCCCGCGTGCCCACGGTCAGCAGGTCGGGGCCGGCCGGCCCCAGCCCGGCCACCACGACCTTGGGCGTCACTGCTCGGCGGGCACCGGGGCCGAGGTGGACGTCGACGACGTGCTGGGCGCCTGCGGCGGCACCACGGCCGGACCGGCCTTGTCGAACGTGCCGTAGCGCGGGTTCACGGTGATGTCGGCCTTCTCCACCGCCTCCTGCACGAAGCGGTCAAAGGCGCCCTGGCCTTGGCGTTCGAGGAACTGGCGGATCTGCGGCGCCGCCTCTTCGAGCGGCTGCTTCTTGCGCTCGAGGAGCTGCACCACGTGGTAGCCGGTGTCGGACCGGATCGGGCCCCGCACCTCGCCCGGCTGCATCTCGGACAGCGCCGGTCGCAGCGTGGGCGGGAGCGATTCGACGGGCTGGCAGCCACGATCCTGGCCGATGGCGGCGAAGTCCTCGCCCGCGTCGACCCGCCGCTTGATCTCGTCGCCCTCCGCCTTGGCCTTGGCGTCCTGGTCGGGCGGCACCTCGATCGACTCGAAGTTGCCGGTGACGGCCTCGCGGAAGCAGGCCTGCTCGAAGAACGCCGGGTTCTCGTCGTAGAACTTCTGCACGTCCGCATCGGTCACGGGCTCGCGCAGCGACCCCTGAAGCACGCTGACGGCAGCGGTGAAGGTCACCAGCTCGTCGACGAACCTCTTGGGGAACCTGCCGAGCATCTGCGGGTCGCCGAACGACTGCTCCAGCTGCTCCCGCGCCACGCGCCGGTCGTCGGCGGTGATGCGCAGGCGCTTCTTGCGCACCTCCTGGAGCACCAGCTCGAGGAGGATGCGGCGGGTGAGCACCTGCGACACGAACGAGGAGTCGAACGTGCCCTTGCCCGCGCCGAGCGCCTTGCGCCCCTGGGCCGCCAGCTGGCTCTCGACGGCCTCGAGGTACTGCTCGTTGCCGCGGATGGCCTTCAGCTCACGTTCGAGGTCGCGCACCGTGATGCGCTCGCCGTTGACCTTGGCGGCGTAGGGGGTGAGGGTGCCGCAGCCGGCCAGCAGCACGGCGAACGCGACAAGCAGGGCGCGAGCTCTCATGGGGGTCACGATGCTACCGACGATGGTTCCGGCGGCACGATTTCGCCCAGGAAGGAGGTGAGGTACTCGGCGGCGTCCACGCCCCGGGGCAGCGGCAGCACCACCTGCTCCGCCTCCTCCTTGTACACCGCCTTGGCGAACCGGCGTTGCAGCCGGATGGCCTGGCTCGTCTTCAGGCGCAGCGGCGAGATGCGGGCCACGTCGCGGGCCACGGCCACCTCGCGCACCCCGGTGCGGGCGCACTCGGCCCGCAGGCGGCCCACCCGCAGGAGCGCCTCGGCGGGCGGCGGGAGCGGCCCGTAGCGGTCGAGCCACTCGGTGCGGATGTCGTCAACCTCGGTCTCGGTGGTGACCGTGGCCAGCCGCCGGTACGCCTCCAGCCGAAGGTCTTCGCGGGCCACGTAGTCGGCGGGCAGGTGGGCGTCGACGGGGAGGTCGAGCTTGATCTCCGCGGGCGGACGCACCTCCTCGCCCTTCAGCTCGGCCACCGCCTCGCTCACCATCTGCACGTACAGGTCGTAGCCCACGGCAGCGATGTGGCCCGACTGGTCGCCGCCGAGCAGGTTGCCCGCGCCGCGGATCTCCAGGTCGCGCATGGCGATCTTGAAGCCCGAGCCCAGCTCGGTGTGCTCGCCGATCGTCTTCAGCCGCTCGTAGGCCTCTTCGGTGAGCGCCCGGTCGGGCGGGAAGAAGAGGTAGGCGTAGGCCCGCTGGCCCGCCCGCCCCACCCGGCCGCGCAGCTGGTGCAGCTGGCCCAGCCCCAGCAGGTCGGCCCGGTCGGCGATGAGCGTGTTGACCGTGGGCATGTCGATGCCCGACTCGATGATGGTGGTGCAGACGAGCACGTCGTACTCGCCCTCCCAGAAGTCGATGACGACCTTCTCCAACGTGCCTTCGTCCATCTGCCCGTGGGCCACGGCGACGCGGGCCTCGGGCACGAGCTGCTTCAACTTGGCGGCCACGTGCTCGATGTCGGCCACTCGGTTGTGCACGAAGAAGACCTGGCCTTCCCGGAGGAGCTCCCGGCGGACGGCTTCGGCCACCGCCCGCTCGTCGTACTCGCCCACGTAGGTGAGGATCGGTTGGCGCTCGGCGGGCGGCGTGTTGAGGAGGGTGAGGTCGCGGATGCCGGTGAGGCTCATCTCCAGCGTGCGCGGGATCGGGGTGGCCGTGAGCGTCAGCACGTCGACATCGGTCTTGAGCTTCTTGATCGCCTCCTTGTGGGTGACGCCGAACCGCTGCTCCTCGTCCACCACCAGCAGGCCCAGGTCCTTGAAGGCGACGTCGCCGGAGAGGAGGCGGTGGGTGCCGATCACCACGTCGACGCTGCCGTCCTTGAGGCCGTCGGCCACCTTCTTGGCCTGGCCGGGCGTGAGGAAGCGCGACAGCACCTCGACGCGGACGGGGTAGCCGGCGAAGCGGTCGGAAAACGTGGCGACGTGCTGCTGGGCGAGCAGCGTGGTGGGCACCAGCACGGCGGCCTGCTTGCCGTCCTGCACCGCCTTGAAGACGGCCCGCAGGGCCACCTCGGTCTTGCCGAAGCCCACGTCGCCGCACACCAGGCGGTCCATGGGCACCGGCTCCTCCATGTCGGCCTTCACCTCTTCGATGGCCTTCAGCTGGTCGGGCGTCTCCTGGTACGGGAACGACTCCTCCAGCTCGTGCTGCCAGGGCGTGTCGGCGGCGAAGGCGTGGCCGGGCGAGGTGACGCGTCGGCGGTAGAGGACGACGAGCTCCTGGGCGATCTCGCGCACGGCGGCCCGGACCTTGGCCTTGGTGCGGCCGAAGTCGGCGCCGCCCATGCGGCTGAGGGTGGGCGTCTCGCCGCCCGTGTACGGGCGAACGGCGTCGATCTGGTCGGACGGGACGTAGAGCTTGTCGCCGCCCCGGTACTCGAGGAGGAGGTAGTCGCGCTCGGCCCCGCCGATGGCGCGGGTGACCATCCCGCCGTAGCGGGCGACGCCGTGGTGGTGGTGCACGACGTAGTCGCCCGGCTTCAGGTCGTCGAAGAAGCCCTCGGTGGAGATGCGGGCCCGGGGCCGGGCCTTGCGGTGCGCTCGACGCCGGCCGGTGACGTCGCTCTCGGCCAGCACGGCGAGCTTGATCGTGGGCATGAGAAAGCCGCGCTCGAGCGGCTGCACCACGACCTCGGCCCCGACCTCGTGCTCCTTCAGGACGGACTCGATGCGGGCGGCGCTGCCCGCCCCCTCGGCGCAGACCACGACCCGATAGCCGTCGGCGAGGAGCTGCTTGAGCCGGCCGGCCAGGTGGAGGGGGTCGACCACGCGGTCCCACCCCATGGCCTGCACCGTGGGCGTGCTCGGCCCTTCGGGTGCGGTGGTGACCGACCGGACGGGCGCGTCGGTGTGGGCCAGGAGACGGTCGAAGGGCAGGTGGAGCTGCGGGAACTCGCGGCCTTGCGCCCCCCACGTCTGCGCCAGCGTGCCCGCCAGGTCGGCCTCCTCCTCCAGCAGCTCGGCGGCCCGGTCGCGCATGCGGCGGGGCTCGACGAGGAGCACGAGCGCCTCCGACGGCACCAAGTCGAACAGCACGTGCTCGCCCTCGGTGAGCCACGGCAGCCACGACTCCATGCCGTCGAACACCAGGCCCTCGGCCAGCCGGTCCCACTGGTCGCGCCCCCACGGCTCGGCGGCCACGAGGCGGGCGGCCCGGGCGCGCACCTCCTCGGTGGGCAGCAGCTCGCGCGCGCCGAAGATCTCGGCGCACTCGATGTCGTGCGTGGAGCGCTGGTCGGCCACCGAGAACTCGGTGAGGCGGTCGACCTCGTCGCCCCACAGGTCGATGCGCACGGGCACGTCGGCCGTCGAGGGGAACACGTCGACGATCGAGCCCCGCACCGCCACCTCGCCCCGGTGCTCCACCTGGTACTCGCGGCGGTAGCCGTTGGCCACCAGGCGGGCCACCAGCTCGCCGGGATCGACCCGGTCGCCGGGGCGGACGAGGACGGGCTCGGCCTCCTCGACGTGGGGCCCGAGGCGCTGCACGAGCGCCTTCACCGGGGCGACGAGGACCCGCGGCATGCGGTCGGCGTGCTGCAATCGCCACATGGCGCGCAGGCGGCGGCCCATCGTCTCCACGCTGGGGCTCACCCGCTCGAACGGCAGCGTCTCCCACGCCGGGAAGAAGTCGACCTCGTCGTCGCCCAGGAAGGCGCGCAGGTCGTGGGCGGTGCGCTCGGCGTCGGCCGCGGTGGGCAGCGCCACCACGATGGGGTGGCGGCCGCTGAGATGGGCCAGCCCGGCGATCACGAAGGCGCGCGCGGGCTCGGGCACGGCGAGGAGCCCGGAGGATGCGCCTGCGAGCGAGGCGAGTGCGTCGTCGTGGCGCAGGAGCGGGGGCAACGACCGCACGCTCACCACCCGATCCTACCGGCGCATTTGGGATGCATTGAGCGCGTCATGGC
>DATAAM010000048.1:0-9303 GCA_036260075.1 Acidimicrobiales bacterium | reverse complement strand
ACTGCCTGCCGTGCTCGTGCCGCTGCCCGGCGCGCCCGGCGACCACCAGACGGCCAACGCGGGCGCGCTCGTGCAGGCAGGGGGCGCCGTGCTCGTCCCCGACGGGGAGCTGACCACCGAGCGGCTGGCTGCCGAGCTGGCGCCGTTGGTGGCCGACCGGGAGCGCCTGGCCCGCATGAGCGAGGCGGCCCGGTCGTGCGCGGTGCCCGATGCCGCCAACCGGGTGGCCATGCTCCTCGACCGGCACGCCCGTCGGAGGTCGACGTGAGCGACCTCGACCTGTCGCGGCCGCAGGCCGTGCACGTGGTGGGCGTGGGCGGGGCGGGCATGAGCGCCATCGCCACCGTCCTGGCGAGCATGGGCCATCGGGTGACCGGCAGCGACCTGCGCGCCTCGGCCGGCACGGAGCGGCTGCGGGCGCTGGGGATCGACGTGTTCGTGGGCCACGACGCCGCCCACGTGGGCGAGGTCGACGCCGTCACCGTCTCCACTGCCGTGCCGCCCACCAACCCGGAGGTGGTCGCCGCCCACGAGCGGGGGATCCCGGTGCTGCGCCGGGCCGAGGCGCTGGCGGCCGTCGCCCGCACGCGGCGCACGGTGGCGGTGGCGGGCACCCACGGCAAGACCACCACGTCGTCGATGCTCGCCCTCGTGCTGGTCGAAGCGGGCATGCGCCCGTCGTTCGTCATCGGCGGCGACGTGAACGAGATCGGCACCGGCGCCGTGTGGGACGAAGGGGAGTGGTTCGTCGTGGAGGCCGACGAGAGCGACGGCACCTTCCTGGAGCTGCCGCGCGAAGCGGCGCTGGTCACCAACGTGGAGCCCGACCACCTCGAGCACTACGGCGGCTTCGACGCGTTGGCCGCCGCCTTCGAGCGGTTCCTGGCGGCCACCCCGGGGCCGAAGGTCGTGTGCGCCGACGACCCCCTGCTCACCCGCGCCTCCGATTGCACGTACGGCACCAGCCCCGACGCCGACTACCGCATGGTCGACGTGCGCGGCGCCCGCAGCAGCGTGCGCTTCGCCGTTGAGCACCACGGCGAGGTGCTGGGCGAGATCAGCCTGCCGGTGCCCGGGCTGCACAACGCCCGCAACGCGTGCGGCGCGCTGGCCATGGGCATGGCGCTGGGCGCGCCGTTCGACGCCGCTGCCCGCGCGCTGGCCCGCTACGGCGGGGTGGCCCGTCGCTTCCAGTTCCGCGGCGAGCGCGACGGCGTGACGTTCGTGGACGACTACGCCCACCTGCCCAGTGAGGTGCGCGCCGCGTTGGCGGCGGCGCGCGACGGCGGGTGGAAGCGGGTCGTGGCCGTCTTCCAGCCGCACCGCTTCTCCCGCACGGCGTCGCTGTGGCGCGACTTCGCCGACGCGTTCGTCGACGCCGACCTGATCGTGCTCACCGACGTGTACTCGGCGGGCGAGGCGCCCCGCCCGGGCGTGACCGGGAAGCTGCTCGTGTACGCGGTGCTCGACGCCCACCCGACTGCGCGTCTGGCCTACCTGCCCACGCGTCCCGAGCTCGTGGCGTATTTGCGCACGCGGCTGCGGCCCGGCGACGTGTGCGTCACCCTCGGGGCAGGCGACATCACCTCGTTGCCCGAGGAGCTGCTCTCGTGAGCATCGAGGCGGCCGCGAACGTCCTCGGTGATCGGGGCCGGCGCGACGTGCCCATCGGGCCGCTCACGACGTACCGGGTCGGCGGGTCGGCCGCGCTCTTCGTGGAGGCGCGCGACGAGGCCGACCTGGCGGCGGTGCGCGAAGCCGTCCGTGACGCCGACGTGCCGGTGCTCGTGGTGGGGAAGGGCTCGAACCTGCTCGTCGCCGACGCCGGCTTCCACGGGGTGGCGGTGATGCTGGGCGAGGGGTTCGCGGGCATCGACATCGAGGGCACCCGGGTGCGCGCCGGGGGCGCGGTCGCGCTCCCGGTCCTGGCTCGCCGCACGGCGGCGGCGGGCCTCACCGGCTTCGAGTGGGCGGTGGGCGTGCCCGGCTCCGTGGGCGGGGCGGTGCGCATGAACGCCGGGGGCCACGGCTCCGACATGGCCGCGTGCACCACGCGGGCACGCGTGGTCGATCTGGCGGGCGACCTCGACGCCGACCTCGACCTCGCTGCCCTGCGCTTCGGCTACCGCCGCTCGTCGGTGACGCCCACCCAGGTCGTCACGTGGGCGGAGCTGGCGCTGCGGCAGGGCGATCGCGAGCAGGCGGAGGCCGAGATCGCCGAGATCGTGCGCTGGCGTCGCGAGCACCAGCCCGGCGGGCAGAACGCGGGCTCGGTGTTCACCAACCCACCCGGCGACGCCGCCGGGCGCCTGGTCGAAGCCGCGGGGCTGAAGGGCTTCCGCGTGGGGTCCGCCCATGTGTCCACGAAACATGCGAACTTCATCCAGGCCGACGAGGGCGGGTCGGCTGACGACGTGCTCGCCCTGATTCGGGAGGTGCAGCGACGGGTGGAGGAGCGGACGGGCGTGCGGCTCGAACCCGAGCTGCGCCTGGTGGGCTTCGACGAGACGGAGGTGTCGGCATGAGCACGCCGACACCCGTACCGGCGCGCCCACGCGTCCGCGTCGACCCTCGCATCCACCGCCGTCGGGCCGCCGTGCTGCGCGACGAAGGGCGCCGTCGCTTCCGGGCGCTGGCGTCGGCGGCCGCGGTGGTGGGCCTGGCCTTGGCTGCCGCCGGCGCCACCCGCTCACCGCTCATGGACGTCGACTACGTCGACCTACAAGGCGCCGAGCACACCGCCCGCGCCGACCTGCTGCGGGCCACTGGCCTCGATCGGCATCCTCAGCTGATCGACGTGAAGACCAGCGAGGTCGTTCGCCGGACCGAGGCGCTGCCCTGGGTGGAGGCGGCTCGGGCCGAGAAGGCCTGGCCCCGCACCGTTCGCATCCGCATCACCGAGCGGACGGAGGCGGCGGTGGCGGCGGTGAAGGGCGGCGGCTGGGCGCTGCTCGACCGCACCGGGCGCGTGCTCGAGGTGGGGCCCGACCGGCGGGCCGACATCATCGGCGTGGCCGGGATCGAGGTGGCGGCCAAGCCGGGGCGGACGGTCGGTGCCCCCGCCCGCGACGCGCTGGCGGTGGCCGCCGCCGTCCCGCGCCACCTGCACGACCGCGTGCGCGACGTGACCCTGGCGCCCGGAGGAGAGCTCGAGCTGCGGCTGGCCCCCTCGGGCATCGTGCGCTTCGGCCCCGCCGAGCAGGTGGCGGCCAAGGTGCAGGCGCTGGAGACCATGCTGGCCAAGGTCGACCTGCGCCGCCTCGCCGTCCTCGACATCCGCGCCCCCTCGGCCCCGGTCCTCACCCGGCGATGACGCCCCTCTGTTTTGGGCACGTTTTCCCGTCCTATGCGCGGCAAAGCGTGCCCAAAACAGCGGGGCCGGTGCTTGACCCCCCGTTGCCAGTGTGGCTAAAGTTCAATCGTCGCCAGAGGTTCACACGAACCTTCAACCTGCACTTGAGCTTGAGGCCGGGCCCACGGGTCCCGGCCATTCGCACGTTCCGAGCCCGGCTGCGTCCGGAGCCGGATGCCATCGGAAGGGACTGACGCTATGGCCGGCGCAGCGCAGAACTACATCGCCGTCATCAAGGTGGTCGGCATCGGGGGTGGTGGCGTCAATGCGGTGAACCGCATGATCGACGCCGGCCTCAAGGGCGTGGAGTTCATCGCCATCAACACCGACGCGCAGGCCCTGCTGATGAGCGATGCCGACGTGAAGCTCGACATCGGCCGCCAGCTCACGCGCGGGCTCGGCGCGGGCAGCGATCCCGAGGTCGGCCGCCAGGCCGCCGAAGAGCACCGCGACGAGATCGAAGAGGTGCTGAAGGGCGCCGACATGGTGTTCATCACCGCGGGCAAGGGCGGCGGCACCGGCACCGGCGGCGCGCCCGTGGTGGCCGAGGTGGCCAAGAGCATCGGCGCGCTCACCATCGGCGTGGTCACGCGACCGTTCGGCTTCGAGGGCCGCCGCCGCTCGGTGCAGGCCGACTCCGGCATCCAGCGTCTCAAGGAGAAGGTCGACACCCTCATCGTCATCCCCAACGACCGGCTGCTCACGGTCTCCAACGACAAGACCTCGATGGTCAACGCGTTCAAGATGGCCGACGAGGTGCTCCTGCAAGGCGTGCAGGGCATCACTGACCTCATCACCACGCCGGGCCTCATCAACACCGACTTCGCCGACGTGAAGATGATCATGTCCAACGCGGGCACCGCCATCATGGGCATCGGCACCGCGTCGGGCGAGGGGCGAGCCGTCAACGCCGCCCGGGCCGCCATCACCAGCCCGCTCCTGGAGGCCTCCATCGAAGGCGCCCGCGGCATCCTCCTCAACATCGCGGGCGGCAGCGACCTCGGGCTGTTCGAGGTCAACGAGGCCGCCGAGATCATCCACGGCGTGGCCCACCCCGACGCCAACATCATCTTCGGGTCCGTCATCGACGACGCCATGGGCGACGAGGTGCGCGTCACCGTGATCGCCGCGGGCTTCGAGCAGTGGGACAACGAGCGCACCCGTCGCCGCGAGGAGAAGGGCGGCCTCGGGCTGCTCACCGGCAAGGATGCATCGCTCGACGAAGAGCTCGAGGCGGGCGGCGACGACGACTTCGACGTCCCGTCGTTCCTGCGCTGACACTCGGTCCTGCCGAGGTCCGCTTCACCGGCCGGCGCGACGGCGACAAGCGCGCCTCGCCCGAGCCCCAGTGGACGGTGCTGCGTCAGGTGCACGGTGCCCGGGTCGTGACCGTCGACGCCCCCGGCGCCCGCACCGGCGAAGAGGCCGACGCAGCCGTGACCACCGTGCCCGGCGCCTGCCTGGCCGTGCTCACGGCCGACTGCGCGCCGGTCGTCATGGCGGGCGACGAGCGCGTGCTGGCCGTCGTCCACGCGGGCTGGCGGGGACTGCGCGAAGGCGTGGTGGAGGCGGCGGCCGCGCGCATGCGCGAGCTCGGGGCGACGCGCATCCAGGCCGCCCTCGGCCCGTGCATCCACGCCGAGTGCTACGAGTTCGTCGACGTGGCCGACTGGTTCGACGAGGAGGTGCGGGCGACCACGAGGGCCGGGACGCCCGCCCTCGATCTCCCTGCCGCCGTACGCGCCTCGCTGCGTCGGGCGGAGGTGGAGCTCGTGCACGACGAGGCCGTGTGCACGTCGTGCGCAGCCGACGACTTCTTCTCGCACCGGGCCCGTGGCGAGGCGGAGCGGCAGGCGACCGTCGCATGGATCACGACCTCGTAGCCGAGGTGCGCGCCGCGGGCGTGCGGCTGGTGGCCGTCACCAAGGGGCAGCCTGTCGGGGCGGCCCTCGAGGCGGTGGCGGCGGGCGTCGTCGACCTGGGCGAGAACTACGCGCGGGACCTGCTCGACAAGGCGCGCCAGGTGCCGGGTGCGCGCTGGCACTACCTCGGCGCCGTGCAGCGTCGGAAGGTGCGGAGCCTCGCGCCGCACGTGGCCGTGTGGCAGTCGGTGGCGCGGGCGGAGGAGGGCGAGGCGATCGCCGGGGCGACGCCCGGTGCGACCGTGCTCGTGCAGGTCAACGTGAGCGGCCTGCCCGCCCGCAACGGGTGCCACTGGGACGAGCTCGACGCGCTGGTCGCGGCCTTGCGCACGCACGACCTCGACGTGCAGGGGCTCATGTGCGTGGCCACGCCGGGCGAGGAGCGGGCGCAGTTCCGCAGGCTGGCGGCGGCCGCCGCATCACTCGGTTTGCGCGAGCTGTCGATGGGCATGTCGGGGGACTGGCGGGTGGCGGTGGAGGAAGGGGCGACGACGGTGCGGCTCGGGAGCGCGCTGTTCGGTCCACGACCTGACCCTCTCGACCTGCGACGATAGGCTCACCGGCCAAGGAGGCAAGGCGCATGGCAGGTTTGGTCCGGCGGGCGATGGTCTATCTCGGGCTCGTCGACGACGACTACGACGACTACGAGCCGTACGAGGAGCAGCCGCACCAGGCACCCGCGGGCCCCGCCCCGCGGCAGCCGATGCGCACGGCGTACGCCCCGGAGCCCGATCCCGGCGTGAGCAGCATCCGCACGCTCCCGCGGGAGCCGGCCCTGCCGCAGCCCGAGCCGCTCTACGGCGGCAGCGGCGTGGGCACGGTGCGGCCGCAGGTGGTGCGGCCGATCCAGCCGGTGCAGACGGCCAAGGTCCACGTGCTGGCCCCCACCCAGTTCCAGGACGCCCAGGAGATCGGCGACCGGCTCAAGGCCAACCAGCCCGTGATCGTCAACCTCCAGGGAGCCGACCGCGACCTCTCGCGCCGCATGGTCGACTTCTGCTCGGGGGCCACGTACGCGCTGGGTGGGGCGATGGACAAGGTGGCGCGCGACGTGTTCCTGCTCACGCCCTCCAACGTCGAGGTGTCGCCCGAGGAGAAGCGCCGCCTCCAGGAGCGGGGCTACCGGAGCTAGGCCCATCCCTTGAACATCCTCTGCCAGCTACTCCAGCTCTACGTCATCGTCGTCATCGCGCGGATCATCCTCAGCTGGTTCCCCGTGTCGCCCGGTTCCGGGCTGTCGACGGTGTTCTCGCTGCTGTACGCCGTCACCGAGCCGGTGCTGGGACCGCTGCGCCGCATCATCCCGCCGCTGATGATCGGGGGTGCGGGCATCGACTTGTCGCCCATCATCCTGTTCTTCGGGATCCAGATCCTCCAGTCCGCCGTCTGCGTCTGATCATCCGCGGACCGCACAGGGCGCGGCAGTACGATCGATCGCATGGACGTCTCGCCCAAGACCATCCGCGAGGTGGAGTTCCGCGAGAAGCTCCGGGGCTACAACCCCGACGAGGTCGACGAGTTCCTGGAGCGAGTGGCGGCCGGGCTCGAGATCCTCCAGGAGCGCCTGCGCCAGGCCACCGAGCGGGCCGTGCGGGCCGAGCAGCGGGCCACGGAGGTGGGCGAGGGCGACGACGCCATGCGGCGCACCCTGGTGCTCGCCCAGCGGACGGCGGATGCCGCCGTGCAGGAGGCGAGGGAACAGGCCTCGCAGATCGTGGCGCACGCGGAGGCGCAGGCGCAGGCGGTGCGGTCGGAAGCGGCCGAGCACGCCCGTCGCACCATCGAGGACGCCACCCGCGACGCGTGGGCGCAGGTGGGTCGGCTGGAGGCGGCCCGCGACGAGCTGCGCGCCGAGATCGCGTCGCTGCAGCGCTACCTGGAGGGCGAGCGGGCCCGCGTGCGGGCAGCCCTGCACGAGGCCATCCGCCGCGTCGACGAGACACTGCCCTCTGTCGGCGAGCCGCCGCCCGCGGTGGCGCTCGACATGGCCCGCCCCGCACCGCCGGCCGCAGCGGCCCCGCCGGTGCGGCACGACGTCGACCCCGGCCCGCCCACCATGGAGGTCAGCGACGACGAGTTCTTCGCCGAGCTGCGCATGGCGGTGGGCGACACCTCGCCGCTCGGCCCGCGTGAGGAGGGCAACGGCACCGGCGTCCCGCAGTCGTACTGATCCGTCCGGTTCTCACGCTCTTCTCGCCGTTCCGCCTATGCTGCCCGCGCCCAAACCGACTCCCCATGGTGGTGGACACGTGTTGCTCCTCGTAACGATCGGCCTCGTGCTCATTGGGGCGATCTCACTCGTGATCGGGTTCGTGAGCAGTTCGCTCGCCCCCATCTACCTGTCGATCGCCTGCAGCATCGTCGCCGGCGGCGTGCTCGTCGTGTTCTCCCGCATGAGCAGGCGCCAGGCACCTGCGGGCGAGGGCACCACATCGCCCGCCGACACCACGCCATCCGCCGAGCCCGCCACCGAGGTGGTGGGAGCAGCCACGCAGACGAGCGCGCCCGTCGTGCCCGACCTGCCGTTCCCGATCGACGACTACGACAACCTGAAGGTCAACCAGATCGTGCCCCTGCTGCCCGAGCTCGACCTCGACGAGCTCGACATGGTGCGCGAGCGCGAGGTGGCCGGCCGCAACCGGGCCACGATCGTCAAGAAGATCGACGAGCTGATCGAAGAGCTGGAGTCACAGGCCGAGGCGGTGCTGCGCGAGCCGGAGCCGGCGGCCGAAGAGGCCACGGCGGCGGTGGCCGCGGCGACGAGCGGAGGCGCCGCCGACGCCCTGCCCATCGAAGACTACGACTCGCTTTCGGTGGCCCAGATCCTGCCCCTGCTGCCCGAGCTCGACGACGACGAGCTGGAGACGGTGGCGGAGTACGAGGAGCAGCACAAGAACCGGGCCCAGGTCCTCAAGCGCATCGACGAGATCTTCGAGACCGGCGAGGTGGCCGGCGCCGCCGCCGAGAAGCTCGGCGTGGCGCCCGCGGCAGCGGCCAAGAAGGCATCGGCCAAGAAGGCGGCGTCGAAGAAGAAGGCGGCGTCGAAGAAGGCCGCCGCCAAGAAGGCCGCCGCGCCCGCCAAGAAGGCGGCGGCCAAGAAGACCGCCGCCAAGAAGGCCGCCCCCGCCAAGAAGGCGGCGGCCAAGAAGACCGGGGGCGCCAAGAAGGCCGCCCCCGCCAAGAAGGCGGCCAAGGCCACCAAGAAACGCTGACCCCTCCAATTGGGATGCAAAGACCGCGCTATAGCGCGGTCAAAGGGCGCCGGAACGAGGTCCTCGAGGTGTTCTGGCACCCGCTGCGGGTGCCATGGCGCGCTGTTTGCATCCCAATTCGGGGGGTCAGGGGAGCTTGTGGAGGCCGATGTGGAGGGCGCGGCCGTCGGAGAGCTCGTAGCGGCGGCCGTCGGAGATGGGCCCGGCCAGCACCAGCTCGCGGGCCAGCGTCTGCTCTGCCACCCACTCGCGGTGGGCCTCCACCGCGGCGCGCACGTCGTCGTGGTGGCCCGCGTCGAGCACGAGGTGGATGCGGTCGGCCACGTGCAGCCCTTCGTCCTTGCGGGCCTGCTGCGCGAGCCGCACCACGTCGCGAGCCAGGCCCTCGGCTTCCAGCTCCGGCGTGACCGTCGTGTCGAGCACCACGACGCCCGCTTCGCCGGGGAGCGCCCGTGAGGTGGCTTCGTCGGCGGGCACCAGCCGCAGCGTGTACTCGTCGTCGGCCAGCATGCGGTCGCCCACGACCACCGACCCGTCGGGGCGCCGCTCCCACTCGCCCGCCTTCACCGCCTTGATGACCTTCTGCACGTCGGGGCCCAGCCGCGGCCCCAGGACGGCGGGCAGCACCTGCAGCACCAACGAGCCGGCCGAGCCCACGTCGGCGGTGAGGCGCACATCCTTCACGTTGACCTCGTCGGCGATCAGGCGCGTGTACGGGGCCAGCCGCTCGGCCCCAGGGGTGGCCACGGTCAGCGCGGGCAGGGGCAGCCGCACGCGCAGCCCCCGGGCCTTGCGCACCGACGAGGCCGCCGAGCAC
>DATAAM010000047.1:0-3680 GCA_036260075.1 Acidimicrobiales bacterium | reverse complement strand
ATCACTCAGCGTCGCCCCCGGTTCGGTTCTCGCAGCGTCCTGCTCCTGGTCTTCTCGCTGGCGGCCGCCGCCTGCTCGTCGACCGAGATGCGTTCGGCCCGTGATGTGCAGGCGGGTGGGGGTTCTGCGGCGGACACCACCGAGACGTCCTCGGCGCAGACTGCCGACACCGTCGTGGACCCGGCAACCGGCCAGGTGGTGCCGGCCGGCACCAAAGGCGCGGCCAAGGCAGGCAAGGCGGCGGGGACGGCCGCAGGCGGCACCAAGTCGACCACGGGCACCGGGGGTGGCACCGGCACCGGCAGCGGGCCGGGCGGGGGGTCAGGCCCCGGCGGCGGCGCAGGCAAGATCGCCATGAGCCACGGCATCACCGACACCACCATCGAGCTCGGGATCCCGTTCGCCGATGCGACCGCGTACAACGCGGCGGCCGTGGGCGTCGGCGGCACAGGGAGCACCTTCTACCAGCCCGACGACCCCAAGGGGATCCAGAACGCGCTGATCGAGCACATCAACTCGACAGGCGGCATCGCCGGGCGGAAGGTGGTTCCCGTCTGGTTCGAGCTCAAGGCCTCGAACGCCGTCACCAAGGAAGGCCGCACCCGCGACGCCCAACAGGCGTGTGCCACCTTCACGGAGGACCACAAGGTCTTCGCCATCGTCGGCTCCGGGCAGTGGACCGAGGACAACATCATCGAGTGTGCCCGGCGTACGAAGACGCTCTACATCGACCAGAAGGTGGCGGCGTCCACCGGCGCCTGGGTCTCGGAGAAGCGATTCGCCGAGGTGGCCGACTACTACTACATGCTCACCGGCATGCTGTCGGACCGCCGGGAGAAGGCGTTGGCCGAGAGCCTGGCCCGACAGGGGTTCTTCACGCCCGGTGCCAAGGTCGGCATCCTCACCGTCGACTCCCCGTCGATGCGACAGGGCATCGACAACGGCCTCAAGCCCGTCCTCGCCGCCCGAGGCGTGCCGTTCGTGGAGATCGTCTACCCCGACATCATCGAGTCGCCGTGGCAGACCTACGTCTTCCAGTTCAGGAACGAGGGTGTCACCCACGTCATCTTCTCGGCCGCCGGCTCCGAGGGCATGCCCGGCCTGCTGTTCATGCGAGCGGCAGAGGACCAGCTGTGGCGTCCGAAGTACGGCATCAGCTCGCTGCCGGTGCCGTGGCTCTCCGCCAACGCTCCGAAGGAGCAGCTGCGCAACGCCAAGGGCGTCGCGTGGATCCCCGGCCAGCTCGGTGAGACGGTGGCCCCGGTCTCGGCCAACGACGCCGCTTGCCGCAGCGTGCTCAAGAAGAAGGGCTACCCCGAGGGGATCACCGTCGGCGCCGCCTTTTGCGACTTCTTCTTCTTCCTGAAGACGGGCCTGGAGCGGGCGACCGCCCTCACCCCCACAGGCTTCGCGGCGGCGGTGGCCGGGTTGGGCACCGGCTACCAGGGCGTGCGCACGTTCAACGGCCACATGCGCTTCGGCCCCACCCTCCACGCAGGTGCCGAGCTCGTGCGGGACTTCGCCTGGAACGACGCCGCCGGCCGGTTCGACTACACGAGCGGGCCGTACGCGGCACCGCCCTAGCCGGAGGCCGCCGGGCCGCCTCCACGAGCAGCACCCACGGCGGATCCCCCCAGCCGTCCCTTCTCTGCGTCGAAAGGTGGTCCCGTGCGTCCTCGAGTCCCGGCGCGGCTCCTCGCCGTCGCCCTCTTCGCATCGCTGCTGTCGCCGGTGGCGTTCCGGCCGCCGCCTGCGGCAGCCGCCACCACATGCACGCACACGGCGGACACCAGCGCGTCGGACTACCGCCCGAGCGCGTGGACCGACACCAACCCCGCGACGAGCACATGGGTGCGGGTGCTGGCACCAATCAGCGGGACCAACTGCACAAAGCCCGCCGCCGGGTGGCCCGTGATCGTCTACCTGCACGGCTGGAGCTCCAACCGGTGCGAGAGCATGGCCATGGCATCCCGGCCGGAGATGGCCTCGTGGGGCTACGTCGTGCTCAGCTTCACCGCCCGGGGCAAGCCGTACCCGACCAGCGCCGGCAAGAGCGGGTGCAATGCGAGCGACGACGCCAAGGACGCGCTCGACGACTCCGGCACCGACTACGCGGGCCCGCGCGACATGCAGGACATCGTCCAGCTCATCGACTGGCTCCGGGACTCCTTCAACGCCTCCCCGCCGTCGGGCTGCGGCAGCGCCACGAACCCCTGCGCCGACACAAACACCGTGGGCGCCACCGGCTTCTCCTACGGGGGACAGCGCTCGTGGAAGATGGCGGTACCGAGCCCGACAAACCCCCACTTCACGTCGCGGCTCAAGGCCATCGCTCCGGTGGCCGGCATCTCCAACTGGACCAACGTCCGCAACATCTCGAGCGACGGCGCCACGCCGACAGCCAACTACCGGCCCTACGCCAACGGCGGCGGTCTGTGGCCTGCCAACCAGGGTTGGGAAGGGCACACGATCCGGAACGTCCACAAGCACTTCTCCGAGGCGATCCGCTACGCGTACCGGAAGCCGAACGATCAGCTGCCGCCGGAGACGAAGAGCTGGCTCGACGAGGTGGTGACCCTCGACGACGACGACACGACCGCCGACGGCGACCCGGTGGCGGACAAGGTGAAGCTCATCACCATCCCCACGTTCGTCATCGGCGGGTGGCTCGACGGCTTCTACGGGATCCACAACGCCACGTTCCTCGAGGCCTACAACAAGCTCACAACGGCAGACAAGTACCTGTACATGGGCTCGTGCGGGCACGTCGGCGTGAACGTGACAGGGGACACCTGCCACACGCACGACACAGGGACCGGCTCCAACCGCACGCGGATGCGGGACAAGCTCAAGCTCTTCTTCGACAAGTACCTCAAAGGCGCCACGACATCCGTGGGCGGGCCCGTGTTCTACAGCATCCCGCCGGTGTACCAGAGCAGCACCAACAACGCCTGGACCCCGACCACCCAGACATGGGGGGAGGCCACGGCGAGCACCTGGCCGCCCACAAACTCGGCCACATACACCCTGTACCTGCGTGACAACGGCAAGCTCCTCACCGCGTCGGAGACGATCGCAGGCAGCTCGAAGACGATCGCCAACGACACCACGTACCCGTTGAGCGTGAACGTGTGCTACTCGGTCAACTACGGCTCGACGGAGTTCCGGCAGTACGAGACCGACCCCTTCACGTCCCCGGGCAAGCTGGCCGGCTTCGACGCCGACCTGTGGGTGAGCACCACCAGCAGTCGGCTCCAGGTCTTCGTCGACGCCTTCGTGGTCACCGGCTCCGGCGAGGAGAAGCGCATCTGGCAGGGCCAGCGGGTCGCGCCCACCAACCGCAACGCCACGGCCAACACGCCGTACCGGTTCGTGTTCAAGCCGGGGTCGACGGCTTGGACGTTCGACACGGGCCAGAAGCTGCGGATCAAGGTGACGTCCAAGTTCGCCAGTGCCGTGCAGCCGGAGCCCGGTCCCAGCACGCTCACGCTGCACCACAACCCGACCTATCAGTCGAACGTCAAGTTGACCTTCGTGCCGTGAAAGGCAGGACGATGCCCGCCCGACGACTGCCGGCTTCCCTGGCCATCGCCTTGGCCACGGTCGCCTCTCTCATGCACCCCGTGCTCACGGGACCGTCACCGGCCGCCGCCCACACCGGCTTCACCAGCATCGACGAC
>DATAAM010000046.1:0-2414 GCA_036260075.1 Acidimicrobiales bacterium | reverse complement strand
CGCCGCCCTCCTCTACAACGGGCTCGTCATCGGCGTGGTCACCGGGCTGGCCGTCGAGTCGGGCAACGGCGACGTGTTCTTCCAGCTGGTCGTGCCCCACGGCGTGCTGGAGCTGTCGTGCATCGTGGTGGCGGGCGCGGCCGGCCTGCGGGTGGGGTGGGCGCTGGTCGACCCCGGGCGGCGACGGAGGAGCGAGGCGCTGGCCGCCGAGTCGCGCGTGGCGGTGGAGCTCGTGCTGGGGACGGCCGTGTGGCTCGTGGTGGCGGGGCTGGTGGAGGGGTTCCTCACGCCCGCCGGACTGGGGCGGGCGGTGAACTGGTCGGTCGGCCTCGGCCTCGGCGCCCTGTTCTGGGGATTGGCGATCGTGCGCGGCCGCCGCTCCTCTGCGTTTTCTTCGCAGATCCGGTCCGGCTGACGCTCGGTTTTGCGGAGAAAACGCGGTGGTGGTCAGAGGCGGGCGCGAGCCTTCATCCGCAGATAGGCAGTGACGCAGGCGACTCCCAGCTGCTGCGGCGGCGCCTCCACCACCTGCGCACCCGCGGCGGTGAGGCGGGTGGCGGCCCGGCTGCGGGCCTCCAGCACGTCGTCGGCCACCACCCGGGCCCAGCGATCCAGCGTGGTGGCGGGCGGAGTGCTCAGCAGCCCGGCGATGTCGGGGTCGACGGCCGAGGCGACCACGAGCGCGTGGCGGCGGGCGAGCACGGGCACGGCATCGACCAGCGAGCGGGCGGCGGCCTCGTCGAGCAAGTCGGTGAACACGAGCACGAGCGCCCGCTTGCCGCCTCCCACCGTCCGGAAGGCGAGCTCGTAGTCGCTCTCGACACCGCTGGGCTCGAGGTCGAACAGCGCTTCGACCACGGCCTGTCCGCCTGCCCGCCGCGGCGACAGCCGACGGCGGACGATCGAGTCGAAGGCCACCGTGCCGCAGCGGTCGCCCACCACGTCGGCCACCATGGCCACGGCGGCCACCGCGTCCAGCGCCACGTCGAGCCGGGTCGCCCGTTCGCCCACCGGCGCCTGCATCAGTCGACCGGTGTCGACCACGCACACCACGTCTCGGTCCTGGTCGACCCGGTACTGGTTGCTCATGGGACGGTCGAGCCGGGCGGTTGCCCGCCAGTTCACCTGCCGCACGTCGTCGTCGGGGCTGTAGTCGCGCACGGACTCGAAGTCGGTGCCGAGGCCCAGCGCGCCGCGGGCCAGGCGGCCCTGCTCGCGCAACTTGCCCTGGCGCACCGCTCTCGCCAGTCGGTGGGCCGCGGGCAGGTCGGGGTAGACGACCACGTCGGCCGTCTCCGCCAAGCGGTGGTCCCAGCGGGCCAGCCCCAGGGGCCCGGTGGTGCGGGCGACGGCGGCCGGGAGCGGGTGGCGGCCCCGCCGTCGGGGCACGAGCACCGCGTCCAGGCGACCGTCGCCTTCGGTGGGCGCCAGGTCGAGGTCGGGCACCACGGGTTGGCGCACCCGCACGCCCTCGCCCGCTTCGACGACGAGTGGCGTGGACACCCCTCGGGCCAGGATGCGGGGCGTCGCCCGGCGCAGCTCGGGCGGGCGCCGGGCGGCGACCGCGTCGACGACCACCACCACGGCCACGGCGACCAGCGCCGACACCACCACGCCCGCGGGCAGCACCAGCGCGGCGACGGCCAGCACGGCCACCGCCGCCGCCGCCCGCGGATGCGGGCTCACCGCGGGACCGGCACCGCCGCCACCGCGGCGGCCACCGCATCGTCGGGGCGGAACCGCTCCAGCTCGGCCTCGGGCCGCAGCAGGAGGCGGTGGCGCAGCACAGGCGGGGCCATGCGGACCACGTCGTCGGGCGTGACGAAGTCGCGCCCGGCCAACCGGGCCGCGGCCTTGGAGGCGGCCAGCAGGTGGACGGCGGCCCGGGGGCTGGCGCCCAGTGCCACGCTCGGCAGCTCGCGGGTGCGACGCACCAGCGCGGCCACGTAGGCAACCACGTCGTCGCTCACCACCGTGGCGTCGACCTCGGCCCGCGCTGCTGTCAACGCCGCGGCGGAGGCCACCGGCCGCACGTCGTCGAGCGTGGCGGGGTCGACGCCGCGGTGGGCGAGGCGCAGCATGGCCGTCTCGTCGTCGGCCGAGGGATAGCCCACGTCGACCTTCACGAGGAAGCGGTCGAGCTGCGCCTCGGGCAACGGGTACGTGCCCTCGTACTCGATCGGGTTCTGCGTGGCCACGACGAGGAACGGGTCGGGCAGCGCCCGGGGCTCCCCTTCGACCGTCACCTGCCGCTCCTGCATGGCCTCCAACAAGGCGGCCTGCGTCTTGGGCGGCGTGCGGTTCACCTCGTCGGCGAGGAGCACGTTGGTGAACACCGGGCCGGGCCGGAACGTGAGCTCGCGCCCGCGCAGCGTCATCGTGCCGGTGACGTCGGACGGCAGCATGTCGGGGGT